>DATDFL010000249.1:0-14267 GCA_036522595.1 Gaiellaceae bacterium | reverse complement strand
CGCATTCGACGACGAGCGCGCCGTCGATCTCCTTCGGAAGCATCCCGGGGACGAGGTGCACACCCTCGAGCACCATCGACCAGCCTTCCTCGAGCGCGCGGTCGATCGAGGCGCGGACGCCGACGATGACCTCGCGCGTCTGCTCCATGAACCCGTCGATCACCGCCTGGTTCCCGTCGTCCTCGTCACCGGCGGTCGCGCGACCCGCCTCGAAGCTCGAGTGGTGGATCGCCGGCATGAACTCGCGCGAGAAGAACGCGCGCATCGTCTGGCGGACGAAGTCGGTCGACGTGACACGGGTGATGCCGAGCCGGTAGGCGACGTCGGTCGCGACCGTCGACTTTCCGGTCCCGGTCGCGCCGCCGACGAGGAGAATCATCGGCCGGTCGAGCTCGTAGAGGTCGCGGTAGCGGCGCAGGCGCTGCATCGCCGTCGCGCCCGCTTCCTGACCGAGATGCTCGAGCGCCACTTCCTCGATCCGCTCCAGCGTCGTGGACTGGCGCTCCGTGGCGGTGAGGTCGTTCTCGATCGCGATCGCCAGCTCGTACGCGCGATCGGCTGGGAGGCCGGCGGCGATCAAGGAGCGCGCCATCAGGCCCTTCGAGAAGGGCAGGCCGTCCTCGCCCCCCAGCGGTAGCGGTTGGCGGTAGCGGCGGTCGCTCATTGGGTCACCGGTTCCTTTACGAGCGAGAGCAGCTTCGCGTCCACGCCGTCGCCGACGAGCTCGTTGTCCGCGAAGACCAGCTGGCGGCCGCGCTCGATCGCGGTCTCCGCCACGACGTCGATCGCCGCGGCCTTGATCTCGACGAGATAGACCTCCGCGTCGACCTGCTCGAGCTCCGCTCGCAGGGCCTCGCGCCGGGCGAGGTTGCCGGAGACCTGCGCCACCTCAGCGCCGTGCGCGTCTGCCAGGTGCTGGGCCAGCGCTTCGTGCACGGCGGCGGGAGCGGTCGAGAAATACGCGACGCGGCGTCCGGCGACCGGCTCGACCGGCCGCGGCCGGAGCTCGACCGAAACGACGGGCACGTCCTTGATCTCCGCGATCGCCTCGCGCAGGGGCTCGCTTGCGCCGCCCGTCACGACGACGAGATCGGAGATGAGGATCCGGTACGCGTTCAGGTACCCCGTTGCGACCTCGACCGGCTGCGCCGAGCTCGTCACGAGCACGCGCGCGTCGACGTCGACCGGCGGGATCGCCGCACCGCTGCCGTCGAAGAGCACGAGGTCGGGCTCACGCTCCGCGGCGAGCGCGGCCCCCTGGAGGACGTTCGACTCGCCGGGCGCACCCGCGAGCCCCCCGCCCGCACGGCGGCAGCCGATCGTGACGACCCCTGCCAGCGCCGCGGTCTCGAGGTAGTCCGAGGCCGCATGCCGTCCCTCGCGCGAGAGCTCCAGCAGCCGCTCCAGCGTCGGCTGCACCTCGGCGAGCTCCGGCTCGGGCGGGCCGCCGCGGCCCATCGCCACGACGACGAGATCCCGGTCGCGCGCCAACAGCCGCGCGAGATGGCCGCTGACGGCGGTCTTGCCGACGCGCTTGCCGGTCCCGATCACCGCGAGCGACGGCAGCGGGTACGGCGCGAAGTCGGGCGGGTCGAAGCGAAAGTCCGGCCCGGAGTACGGCAGGCCCAAAGCGAGAACGCGGCTCGCCACGCGGAACCGCTCCCGCGGCCCGAGCACCGGCTCGTCCGAGAGGTCGACCACGATCTCCGGCTCCAGCTCGGCGATCCCCGCCTCGAGCTCGGTGACCAAAGGCACGCCGTAGTCTTCGCCGCCGACGAGCTTCTCCGTCCCGCCTGCGAACCAGGCGCCGACGAACTCGTAGGGCAGCTCGAGCAGCGCGTCCCGTACCACGGGTGCGTAGTGCTCACCGTCGATGACAGCTATCGCTTTCATGTTCAAGTCCGCGAGGTCACCTCGTCCTCGATCCGCGTCGTGTACTTCTCGAACGCGAGCGTCTCCGTGGAGAACTGGATGATCCGCTCCTCGCCGTGGAACGGGTACTTCCGCCACACGTCGACGTGGTTCTCGGCGATCTCGATCACGTTGTAACAGGGCCGCGTCTTCCCGCGGAGCCGCCGGGACGAGACCGTTCCGGCGTTGACGATGAAGAGGTTCTCCAGCCGCCACGCATAGGGAACGTGCTTGTGCCCTGACAGCACGAGGTCGACCCCGGCGCGCTGAAGGCATTCGATGCAGTCGCCCGCGTCGTAGACCACGTTGCGCTCGCGCCCCGTCCCCGGGACCGGCAGCAGATGGTGGTGGAGCACGAAGATCCGCAGCTCGTCCGCCCCTGAATCCGCGAACTGCTCCTCGATCCAGCGATAGCGCCCGCGGCCGATCTGGCCGTGGTCGAGATCGGGCTCGGTCGAGTCGACGGCGACAACCGTCACGCCGGGACAGCGGAGCACCGAGTTTCGGTCGCCGAACATGTCCTCGAAGTGGACGTAGCCGACGTTGCGCGAGTCGTGGTTGCCCGGGATCACGACGACCGACTGGCACTGGATGCGGTTCATGTATTCCCTCGCCATCGCGTACTCGTGCTTGAACCCGAAGGTGGTCAGGTCGCCGGAGCAGATGACGATGTCCGGCTCGAGATCGTTGATCTCGATGATCGCCCGCTCGATCAGGTTCGGGACGAAGTCGGGCCCCCCGCAATGGATGTCGGAGATGTGGGCGATCGTCAATCTGCCGTTCTGGCCCTCCGGCATGGTCGAAGTGTAGAGCGGCTCTAGAAAATGCCGACGACCGGCCAGTACAGCGCCGCAGCGACAAGACCCGCCGCCGGAATCGTCAGCAGCCAGGCAGTGACGATGTTCCGCGCGACGCCCCAGCGCACCGCCGAGAGCCGCTTCGTCGCGCCTGCGCCCATGACCGCGCCCGAGATCGTGTGCGTCGTGGAGACCGGGTACCCGAGCTTCGTCGCGACGAAGAGGACGACGCCTCCCGCGGCCTGAGCGGCGAATCCGCTCGGAGGTTCGATCTTGAAGACCCTGCTTCCGAGGGTCCGCATCACGCGCCAGCCGCCCGCGTACGTTCCCGCCCCAATCGCGACGCCCGCCGCGAGCTTGACCCAGATCGGCACGTAGAAGTGCGAGATGGAGCCGTTCTCGACGAGGGCCAGCGAGATCACCCCCATCGTCTTCTGGGCGTCGTTGGCCCCGTGCACGAAGGCGACGAAGGTGCCGGACCCGATTTGCCCCAACCGGAAGCCTCGGTTCGCCGGACCGGGCGACGCCCAGGCGAAGGCCCAGAGAATCCCGAGCAGCAGCAGAAAGGCGACGATGAAGCCGAACGCCGGAGAGAGAAGCGCGGGGATCAAGACCTTGTGGACGAGCCCATGCCACTCCACGCCCTTCGGGCCAGACTGAACGAGCGCCGCACCGACGAGGCCTCCGATCAAGGCGTGCGAGGAGCTCGAAGGGAGCCCAAGCCGCCACACGATCAGGTTCCAGACCACCGCGCCCAGCAGGGCGGCGAGGATCGTCGACTTTGTGACCAGGTGGGTGTCGACGATTCCCTTGCCCACCGTCTTCGCGACCGCGGTGGTCACAAACGCGCCGGCCAGGTTCGCTCCGGCCGCGATGGCCACGGCTGCCCTCGGCGTCAGCGCGCGTGTGGAGACCGAGGTCGCGACCGCGTTCGCGGTGTCCTGAAAACCGTTCGTGAAGTCGAAGCCCAGCGCGACCACCACGATGACGACCAGTAGGAGGTCGCCGTTCAACGGTTCTTGACGACGATCGCCTCCAGGACGTCGGCCGCATTCTCGAGCGCGTCCACCGCCTCCTCGAGCCGCTCGTGGATGTCCTTCCAGCGAATGATGATCTTCGCGTCGTCAGTCGAACGGAACAGCTCGGCGACCGCGTCGCGCTCGAGCGCGTCGCCCTGATCCTCGAGCTGCCGCAGCTCTGCGAGTTGGTCGCTCGAGTCGCGAAAGCCTTCGAGCCGGCGAACCGCCTCGTCGAGCTTCGTCGTCGCCTGGAGGATGATCTGCGCCTGGTCGCGCGCCTTCTGGGGAACGCGCTCCACGCCCCAGGAACCCAGATTGTCGGCCGCCTCGTCGACGTGGTCGCAGACGTCGTCGATCGCCCCGGCCAAGCGGTACATGTCGTCGCGGTCGAACGGCGTCACGAAGGTGCGGTTGAGCAGGTTGACGACCTCGTGCGTGAGCTCGTCGCCGTCGTGCTCCCGCTCCTTGATCTGCGTGATCAACGCCTGCCCGTCTTCCGGAAAGCTCTCCAACAACCGAACGAGCAGCCGTGCGATCTCGACGGTGTTTGCGGACGCGCGCGCGTAGAGCTCGAAGAACTCCCGCTTCTGAGGTGTCAGGCGGAGGCGCGCCATCCTGCGAGCCGCCTTCTATCACGATGGCCGGCCGAACCCCGTCCGCAGCCGTTGCTACCCTTGCCTGCGGGTGGTGGAAAACGCCGATTTCCAGGCGTATTGCGGAGAGGGCACACCGCGGTTCGCCAACGACGCCGAGCGCGAGTGCGCGAAGGTGCTGGACTTCTACCGCGTTCCCTGGGCATACGAGCCGCGCACGTTCGTGCTCGAGGAGGACGAGGATGGCCGCGTCGCCGAGGCGTTCACGCCCGACTTCTACCTCCCCGAGCAGGATCTGTTCCTCGAGATCACCGTCATGAACCAGCGCCTCGTGACGCGCAAGAACCGCAAGCTGCGCAAGCTCCGGGAGCGGTATCCCGGCGTGCAGGTCAAGCTGTTCTACAAGCGCGACATCGAGCGCCTGGCCCAGCGATACCGATTCGAGATCGCCTCCTAACTGACGACCAGGTAGGCGATGTCTTCCTCGCCGCCGATGAGCTGCGCGTGCGCGTCCGCGAGCTCGGCGCGCAGATCGCGGAGGACTACGCCGACCGCGAGCTCCTCCTCGTCGCCCTGCTGAAGGCGAGCTTCGTCTTCCTCGCCGACCTCTCGCGTGCGATCCCGACCATGCACCAGATCGATTTCGTCGAGCTCGCCGGCTACGGCGACACCTCGACCGGCGGCCACTCGCACGTGCGGCTGCTCCAGGACACCGCGATCCCCCTAGAGGGGCTCGACGTGCTCCTCGTCGAGGACGTCGTCGACACCGGCCTGACGCTGAACTACCTCTGCAAGCTGCTCACGCTGCGCAAGCCGGCCAGCCTGCGCGTGGCGACGCTGCTCGACCGGCCCTACCGCCGCCTCGTCAACGATTTGCCGGTCGACTACGTCGGCTTCACCGTCCCGGACGAGTTCTTCGTCGGCTACGGCTTCGACATCGACGAGCGCTGGCGCAACCTGCCCGACCTGCGCCTGGCCAAGGCCTAGAGGTAACCCATCGGATCGACGGGAGTCCCGTTGATCCGGACCTCGAAATGCAGGTGCGGCCCGAAGCAGTGGCCGGTGCAGCCGACGTAGCCGATCACCTGGCCCTGGCTGACCGTCTGCCCGTTCGACACCGCGATCCGCGACTGGTGGCCGTACGCAGTCGACATTCCACGGCCGTGATCGATCGCGACCAGGTTTCCGTACCCCTCCATCCACCCTGCATAGATGACGCGCCCTGACGCGGCAGCGTGGATCGGCGTTCCGTAGCCGACCCCGATGTCGATCCCCTCGTGCATGCGGCCCCAGCGCATCCCGAAGGGGCTCGTGACCGGCCCGCTGACCGGCCAGATCAGGCCGGCAGCCGAAGGCGTCGAGTCCGACGGCGGCGAGTAGGAGCCGCTCGCCCCCTGGATCCGCGAGGCCAGAGCGGCGCTCGCGGCCGAGAGGCCCGCGGCCTCGTGCAGGAACGCCTTCTTGCTCTCGCCGACCTGAATCAGGCTCTCACGGCGGCTGCTGCGCGCAGACGCAAGCCGGTGCTTCTGCAGGAAGAGCGTCCGCTCGACGCTGCGCACCTGGTCGGTCTCGACTCGGATCGTGTGCGTCTCGGCGGCCACCACCGCCTGGAACTGGTGCGTGCGGATGCGTTGCTCGTTCGCCAGCTTCTTGGCGGGCTCGATTTCGCCCGCGATCTTTGCGTCCTGGACGCGGAGCGAGTCGACGTACTGCGCGCTCGAGATCAGGTCCGAGAAGCTTCTCGAGGAGAGCACCACCTCGAGCGTGCTCGGCTCGCCGCCCTCGTAGAGCTCGACGAGTCGCTGGTCGAGCCGCTCGACGCTGATCCCGTAGGAGCGCTTGAGCGTCAGGAAGCGGTCGGTCTGAACCTTGTAGAGCGCCGTGAGGCGATCGAGCTTTTCCTGGTGCAGCTCGAGGGAGCGCTCGATCGTGGCGAGCCGCGTGGAGACATCGCCGACCTGCTTCGTCAGCGCACGCAGCTCGGCGTTGACCGAGTCGATCTGGCTGGAGAGCTCCTTCTGGCGCTTCTCGGCCCAGGCGAGCTTGGCCTGAACCTTCTGCAGCCGCGAGTCGATCGCGTGCTTGCGGCTGTAATCGTCACCGCTCGCGGTGGTGACGAACGCCCCGAGAAGGACCACGACCGCCAGAAGCAGGGTTCGACGACCGGCCATGAAAGAAGTTTCGGCAGGCGGTCGGTCAGCCCTGCGGCTGCGCAGGCGGGCTCGGCTCGGGGCCGGGCTCCGGAACGACCGTGGGGCCAGGTGGCTCCGAGGGCTCAGGGGTCGGCTCCGGCACCGGCACCGGGGCCGGAGGCGGGGTTGGCTCCGGATACGGCTCGGGCGACGGCGGCTCGGGCGTCTCGATCTGCGTCGGCTGCACCTGCAGCTGCGCGCGCTGAAGCCGCTCCACCGCGCCTGAGGCTGTCTGCTCCATTGCTTCCTCCTTTGCCGCGATCAGCCCGTCCAGCTCGTCCATCTTGCCACGGGCCGTTTCGCTTGCCTCGGTGTCGTCAGCGTACACCGCTTCACCGAAAACCCTTGCACATTCGGCCCTTTCGGTGTGAAGAGCAAGCAGTTCGCGCCGGTGCCTGAAGAGCTCGACGCGTGCGCTCGAGTGAACGGCGAGGGCCTCGACCGCGAAGCCCGCACGGGCCTTGACGGCTCCGAGCGCGCCCTGGGAGACGCGCACAGTGGTCGCATCCGGGAGCCGACGGGCGAGGCTAGCGAAGGCGGCGAAGAGGATCCCTGCGACCGCTAGCAGGACGCCGCCGACGACGGTGTGGCCAGTCAGCAGCATCACGATCGCCAGCGCCAGCGACGCAGCGGCGAGCGCGAGCACAGCCGCCGGCGGAGTAACACCGAAGAACCGTGGAGCTGCGGTGGTGACCTCGACGGGAACCGGGCCTGTCTCCTCGAGTGGCACCTCCTGGACGACGGTCCCGCCTTCCTCGACGCGCACGCCGCACTCCGGGCAGAACTTCGCGTTCTTCGTCAGGCGCGAGCCGCAGTTCGGGCACTTACGAGAGCCGGCCGGCACCGACCTTCTCCGTCTTGGGATCGCTCTTCTCGCGTTCCAGCGCGCGCAGCGTCTCTGCCGCCCGCCGCCGCAGCGGGCCGACTTGCGCCCGGTAGTCCTCGTCCGAGACCTTGCCGGTGCGGTGGTCGAACTCCAGCTCCTTCAGCGCGGCGAGCGCCCGGTCACGCTCCTCGGCGAGCGCGATCCTCGTCTCCTCCTCGGCGTTCGGGCCCCGGAGCCGGTCGTCCGCGGGTGCCGGCTCCCGGAGGAACGGCCTCGCGACAAGGAGTACGCAAAGAACGGCCAGGATGACCCCGACGGCGAGCCACATCGCGTTAGGCCTTGGGCGTGTACTTCGACGGGCATTTCGTCACGAGCGTGTCGTGCTTCGCGACGAAGACGCCGTTGCGGTAGGTGCCGTCCACGACGATGTGACGGCCGACCTTGAAGAGATCCGGGACGCTGCCGTGGTAGACGACCCGCATCGCGTTCCGCGAGGAGCTCCCGATATCGGTGACGCCGAAGCGGAGACCCTTCCCGGAGTAGCCCGCGCCCTGCACGGGCCCGACGACGCGGCCGACGAGCGAGATCTGGCCCTTGTGCCCTGAGACCTGGCTCGGCTTCAGCTGTGGGGTGCGCCCGCCGGCGATCGAGACGTAGAGCAGGAAGACCGCGAGCACTCCCGCGACCGAAAGCGCCAAGACGAGGCGAACGCTCCGGCTGTTCCGGGCCACGGGGCAATTGTAGACACGGTTTGCATCCGAGCCCTGTGCGGTAGGCGAGGTGGGACACCCAGGGAAAGGAGAGCTCATGGGGACGAAGATCCTCGAGGTGATGTCAGACCGGCCGCGCGCGGTGACACCGGAGACGTCGGTTCGCGATGCAGCCCGTCTCATGGAAGAGGAAGACGTCGGCTCGCTCCCCGTCGTCGATCAGAGCACTCGGCTGGTCGGAATCGTCACCGACCGTGACATCACGGTGCGGGTCGTCGGCCGTGGCTCCGACCCGGAGTCGACGCAGGTCGGCGAGGTTGCCTCTACCGACGTCGTCGTGCTCAGCCCCGAGCACGACCTCGACGAGGCGCTCGCCGTGATGGCGCGCGAGCAGGTACGACGACTGCCGATCGTCGGCGGCGAGAACCAGCTCGTCGGAATGCTTTCTCAGGCCGACGTCGCCCGGGCTACGAAGGAGAAGCCGACGGGCGAGGTCGTCGAGGCGATCTCGCAGCCGCCCAGAGGGCCGCGCATCGCAGGGTCCGAGGGCAGCTCCGGAGACGTCCGGATGGCAGACGAGTCCCGCGAGGACGACCGCGAGCGATAGCTCACGACGTGCCGGCCGAGCCGGCCTGCGTGCTTGGGCTAGACCTCGCGGGCGGGCTCGGTGCGGCGCGCCGGGATCCGGTAGCCGTGCTCCTCGCAGAGGCTGCCGGGATTGTCCTCGGTGAGCGCGTCGCAGTAGCCCTTCCCATAGGCCGCGCGCATGAAGGCGGCCATGACCTCGAGGTTCCAGTCGCCGATGTCCTGGGCCTCGCGCCACAGGTCGGCGAGCCGGAGGTCGATGTCCAGCTCGAGCAGGTCGATCCGTGATGGGCGCTTGGCCATGCGGTCAACGTAGCTAGGGGGTCGGACGGACAACGAGCGCCAGGAGAGGCTCGAGCGAATCGGCCTCCGCGAGCGGCCTTTCCTGCTCCCCGAGCGGCCTCTGCAGGCGGTTGTGCCACCACACGTCCAGCCCGACGCCGGCTGCTCCGCCGATGTCGCTGGGCGAGCCGGCGACGAACAGCGCGCGCTCTGGCTGAACGCCTAATCGCTCGAGCGCGAGCGTGTACGGCTCGGGCCTCGGCTTGTAAGCGCCCGCGGCCTCGGCTGTCACGACTGTGTCGAACGGGACGCCGAGTCGTCGGGCCACGCGTTGCCCGAGCTCCTCGGAGCAGTTGGTCACCACGCCGATCCGCACGCGCTCGCTCAGGCGCCTGAGAACGTCCGGTGCCTCGGGCCACGGATCGACCCGTTCTCCCATTCCGCGCAGCAGATCGTCGGCCCGCGCCGGTGGCACCCCGACGACCGCAGCCGCCTGCGCGACCGTCTCGAGGAAAGGCCGGTACGCCCCGGTCGAATACGCCACCCGGCTGCTCTCCTCGCGCCAGGTCGCGCCGGCAGCGGCGCTCCCGGCGACCTCGTCCCACAGCGACTGCGAATCCAGGAGCGCGGTGAAGAGATCGAAGAGAACCGCGTCGTACATCGGCGGGAACGCTAGCTTTGCCCCGTGGCGAAGCTGCGATTCGGCCCAGCGCGAGTTCCGTCCCGCCGCAGTCCGGGCGAGGCGATCCGGATCCTCAAGCAGCGCGGCTTCACGGCCTGCGAGATCGACTTCGAGGGCGGCTTCTGGATGGACTACCCGTGGGCGACGCGGTTCGGCGAGCTTGCGCGTGAGGCCAAGATCGCGCTCTCGGTGCACGCGCCGATCGCGGGCTTCATGGGCCACCTCGAGCGCGACAAGAAGCAGCGGATGGCCGTCGGCATGCTCGATCACTCAGCTGGGATCGCGAAGGCGGCCGGCGCCGAGGTCGTCGTCTTCCATCCCGGCTTTCTGCTGGGACGCACGCGGCCGGCGGCGATCAAGTCCGTCTGCGAGCAGCTGACCGAGCTCCGGGAGAGGCTCGAGGGCAAAGACCGCGCGGTGCCGTTCGGCGTCGAGGTGATGGGCCGCGTCAACGACTTCGGCAGCCTCGACGACGTGGTCGCCATCGCGGGCCGCTGCGGCTGGGTCCGCCCCGTCCTCGACTTCGCGCACATGCACGCGACGAGCGACGGCGCGTTCCTCGAGGTCGAGCCCTTCGCAGCCGCGCTCGAGGCCGCGGATGCAGTCCTGGAGCCAAAGGCGCCGTTCCACATCCACTTCTCGGACATCGCCTTCGCGAACCGCAACGAGACGAAGCACCTGCCCTACGGGGAGGGGACGCTGCGGGCCGACCCGCTGCGCAAGGCGCTACGCCGCTTCAAGCGGCCGGCGACGGTGATCTCGGAGTCGCCGGACCTGACGTCGACTCAGGCGATCTTCGCGGCGCTCTCGGCATCGGCGAGCAGCCGCTCGCGGCGCTCGTCGAGCTCGGCCGCTTCGTCCTCGCGGCCCCGCTCGCGGTAGAAGCGCGCCAGGGCCGTCAGCGTCTCGCGCTGGCCCGAGCGGTGCAGCGTCGACGCGCTGATCTCGACGCCCTCACGAAGGAGCTCTTCGGCCTCTTCGTCCCGACCCTGCGCGGCTCGAACGCGGCCGAGGGCCATGGAGGTCGTGGCGAGTGAAGTGAGATCGTGCGGGCCCACGGTCTCGCGGGCCGCCAGCGCATACCGCTCCGCCTCGTCGACGCGGCCGTTCTCCATCAGCAGCTCGGCCAGGCCGCGCTGGCTCTCGCAGAGCGCTGCCCGGTCTTCGAGCCCGGCGAGGACTCGAATGGACTCGCGGAAGAGCCGCTCCGCGCGATGCACGTCTTCCTGGCGCCGAGCGACCCACGCGGAAAAGTTCAATGTCCGCCCAAGCGACCACGCTGCGCCGGCCTCGGCGAGGTGCTCGCGCGCTGCCTCCAGCGCCGCCTGTGCCTCGTCGAGCTCGCCGCGCGACATGTGGAGCTGCCCGGCGAACCGCAGCGCGCGCCCGCGAGCCTCGGCGCTGCCGCTCTGCTCGGCGAGCAGGATCGCCTGCTCGATCAGCGGCGCGGCGCGGTCGAATTCCAGGCGCGAGATGTAGACGGAGGCGAGCTCGTCCGCGGCCTCGCTCTCGAAATCCTTGCGCTCGGCACGGCGCGCGAGGTCGAGCGCCTCGAGCATGACTTCCTCCTCCTTGGCGAGATCGCCGCGCGCCCACGCGATGCTCGAGCGCGCCCTCAGAGCGCGGTAGCGGCCGGTCAGATCGTCCGCCTCGAAGACGTCGAGCGCCTGCTCGATCATCTGCTCGGCCGCCTGCACGTCCGCATTTCGGAGCAGCACTGCCTCGGCAAGCGTCACGAGGGCTCGGCCCTGCGTCCAGCGGTCGCCCTCGCCGATTGCCGCGGCGAGCACTTCCTCCATCTCGCGCGAGACCGCCGGCAGGTCGCTCAGGCGATCGGCCGCGCGGGCGGCGAGGTAGCGGCGCCTGAGCGTCGGCTCGAGCTCGACGGAGCGCACGAACAGGTGGCGCGCCGTGCGGTTCGCCTCGCGTGCGAAGGCGCGCAGGCCGGCCTCCGCGAGCGCCTCGGCGGCCTCGCGCTGCAGATCGACCGGGACTGAGCCGTTCAGCTCGGCGGTCAGCTGGGCCGCGTGGTCGAGGTGGTAGGCCCGGATCTCGAGCAGCTCGTCCCCCGCGCGCTCCTTCAGCCACTCGGCGAAGGCGCGGTGGTAGTCGGCCCGGGCGGACTTGGTGAGGCTCGCGTACGCGACCTCGCGGATCAGCACGTGCTTGAACTTGTACGCCTTCTCACCGCGGATCGACGAGCGCTCCTCGGAGAGGACGAAGTCGCGGAGCAGCAGGTCGTCGAGCGGCTCCGCGAGCGACTCCAGATCGGGCGAAAGGCGTTCGAGCGCGGACTCCCAGAAGATGCGGCCGATCACGGCGGCGCGCTGGAGGATCAGCTTCGCCTGCCCGGGCAGCCGGTCGATGCGGGCGGCGATCAGCGCCTGGACGGTGTCCGGAATGCGCTGGACAGAGTCGACGCCTTCCTCGTCGAGCATCCGCATCGTCTCCTCGACGAACAACGGGTTGCCTTCGGTCTTGTCGAGCAGCGCGCGCCTGGCCTCGTCGGAGAGCTCCGTGCCGTTCAGCAGCGCGTCCAGGAGCTGCTCGCTCTCGTCGCGCTGCAGGGCCTCGAGCTCGATCGCGGTCGCGCGGAGCCTGCCGCCGCCCCACGCGGGCCGGAGGTCGAGCAGCTCGGGCCGGGCGATGCAGACGATCAGCAGCGGCGCTTCGCGCACCCAGGTCGCGAGGTGCTCGATGAGCTCGAGGAGCGGCTCCTCGGCCCAGTGAATGTCCTCGAAGACCAGCACCAGCGGCTGCTCCTGGGCGAGCCGCTCCGCCCACTCGCGCCCGGCCCACGCGATCTCCTGCGCGCTCGCCTCGGCCTGCACCGCCTCGAGCACTCCCGACGCCAGGCCCAGCAGGTCGGCGACGGCCTCGTCTTCGCAGAACGCGCGCAGCTTCTCGATCGCGACGTCGAGCGGGTCATCGTCGGCGATCCCGGCGGCGCACTTGACCATCTCCGCGAGCGGCCAGTACGTGACGCCTTCGCCGTACGGAAGGCTGCGTCCGGGCAGGACAGTCGCACCTTCGAGCCCGTCGGCGAACTCGCGAGCCAGGCGGCTCTTGCCGACCCCGGGCTCGCCGTAGACCGTGAAGAGGTGAGCGCGGCGGTCGCGCAGCGCGCGGTTGTAAGTGTTCTGCAGCAGGTCGAGCTCGGCCTCGCGCCCGACGAGCGGCGCCTGAATCGAGCGCGGCCTCCCTCCGTCGGTATTCGTGCCGACCGCGCGCCAGACCCAAAGCGGCTCCCCGAGCCCCTTCAGCTCCATCGGTCCGACGTCCTCGACCTCGATCCGGCCCAGCGTCAGGCGGTGGGCCGCAGGCCCGATCAGCAGCTGGCCAGGCTCCGCGGCCTGCTCGAGCCGCGCCGCAAGCGTGACGGCCTCGCCGGTCGCGAACGTGGCCTCGCCGTCCTCGGCAACGACCTCCCCGGACTCGACGCCCACTCGCGCCTTCAGCTCGAGCTCTTTGACCGCTTCGAGGATCGAGAGCCCCGCGCGGACAGCGCGCTCCGCGTCGTCCTCGTGCGCCTGTGGGATGCCGAACGCCGCCATCACGGCGTCGCCGGCGAACTTCTCGACGATCCCGCCGTGCGTCATCACGCAGTGCGAGACGCGGTCGAAGAACGTCTGGACACGGCGGCGCACGACCTCGGGATCCGTGCCCGTGACGAGCGCGGTCGAGTCGACGAGGTCGACAAACAGCACCGTTGCCAGCTTGCGTTCCATTCCTACAAGTCTAAGAACGATCTCGGGCTGCCGAAGCTTCCGCTCCGAGCGGCTGACTGACGGGTCAATCGGGTTTCGATGGAGAGCCGTTCATGGAAGGAGATTCGAGTACGGCGAAACGCCCACAAAGGGGGGAAAGGATGAGGGGATTCATCTTCATGGCGGCAGCCGTGGCCAGCGGCCTGCTGTTCTGCAGCGTCGCGGCGGCAGCGCCCGACCACGCCTCGATCTCGGGGCTGACGAGCGTCTCGGTCCTGTCGATGATCAACAGCACCGGCGATGACGCGTTCTCGACCATGAGCCTGAGCCCGACAGACCCGTCGGGAACGCCCACCCAGCATTACGGCCCGTACGCAAGCGGCTCTCCAGACTCGGGGACTTGCGGGATCAACGACTGGGCCGAAGACACCTTCGACCGCGACTTCACCGTCCGAACGGCGAACGACGGCACGATCACGGTCGTCGAGCAGTTCAAGAACGGCAGCTTCGTGACGAATGCGACCGCGAGCCCCGGGGCCTGCGACTCGTCGGATGGGTACGGACCCGGCACGGTCAATGCCGGCCACACCGGGAGCATGCACGGCTACTTCATCATCACGGGCGCTCTTGTCCCCAGCCCATTGGTGAATAGCCCGTACTGCGACGCGGTGAACTCCACGAACGACGACTGCACGACAGCGACGTTCATCGACACGCACTTCGTGCCCTGCTACGGCATCGGGCTCTGCACGGTCTCCACCTTCTTCGACCACTACGCCGCAGGCGATCAGAACCTCGCGGTGCACGAGTGGAAGAACGCGTCGTGCGACCGTGGCGGCAACCACGGCGACATCGCCGACATCGTGGCCCCACCGGGACTGCAGACACCCTGCGTCTAGGTCTCCCCGCGAGAGAGGCACCTCCGGGTGCCTCTCTCGCTGTTGCGTAGCATCCGCCCGTGCT
>DATDFL010000248.1:0-6651 GCA_036522595.1 Gaiellaceae bacterium | reverse complement strand
GCGACCGGCGCGAGCCGGGACAGGCGGACGAGCCGGACCGTCCCTGGCCAGTCGTCCTCCGCACTGCCCTGCAGGTTGACGAGCCCCGGGCGCCTCGTCGCCAGCCCCACCGCGAGAGCCATCGTCGGGTTGTAGGCGTGGATCACGTCGGGCTGCGAGGCGCGCACCGCGCGCCGCACCGCAAGAGCCGCGGCAGGCAGGCGCCAGGGCTTGCGCCGGACGAGCGGCAGCGGGAACGGCTCGGTGTCGAGCTCGGCGGCCAGCGGCCCGGGCGCCGCGGCGACGAAGACCTCGTGCCCCGCGTCCCGCGCGCCGCGGTAGGCCGAGATCAGGATCCGCTCCGCCCCGCCGGTCCCGAGCTCCTGGATCACGTGGAGGATCCGCACAGCTCCTCGTAGAGCGCCACCGTGCGCCGCGCGATCCCGTCGGCCGAGAAGTGCTCCTGCACGCGCTCGCGCCCACGGCGGCCGAGCTCCGCCCGTCGCTCCGGATCGGAGGCCAGCGAATCGAGCGCCGCCGCCAGCTCCTCCGGCCTCTCAGGCTCGACCAGCAGACCCGTTTCTCCATCGATGACGAGCTCCGGAATCCCACCCGTCCGCGTCCCGATCACCGGCAGCCCCGCGGCCATGGCCTCGAGGATCGAGAGGGGGAGGTTGTCGGCCCGCGAGGGCTGGACGAGCACGTCGAGCCCGGCCAGCGGGTCCTGCACGAAGCCGTTGAAGTTCGCGTCGAGCCCCTCCGCCAGCCGCTCGAGCACCGCCTGCTCCGCGCCGACTCCGTAGATCTCGAGCCGCACCGGGCTCTGCACGAGCCGCGCCGCCTCGAGCAGCACGTCGATCCCCTTCCAGTACTCGAGGTTCGCCGCCACGCCCGCCACGAGCGTGTCGTGCTGCGGCCGCGGCCCGTTCTCGCCGAGCTCCATCCCGTACGGGATCACGTGCACGAGCCGCGCTGGAAACCCGTGCGAGACCATGAAGTCCGCCATCGCCCGCGACGGCGCGACGACGTGGCCGAGCCGCGTCAGCGCCGACTCGATCCGCAGGTAGCCCTGCACGAGCCAGGCGATCCGCGCGCGCGAGACACCGGGCGGGTCGGGTGCGTCGGGCCGGCCGATCCTGGCGGCGATCTCCTCGGGCATGCCGTGCAGCGTATGAACCACGCGCGCGCGCCGGAGGCGACCGGCCAGCCGGCCGAACAGCCCGGCCCGGCGGTCGTGCGTGTGGACGACGTCCGCGCCCTCCACGAGCGGCAGCAATGCGCCGGCCCCCCGCAGGTCGTACTTGTGCGACACCTCCACCGCCCGCGCCGGGACGTCCAGCCGCCGAAACGACTCCGCCAGCCCCTCGCTCCCGCAGATCACCTCCACGTCGACGCCCTGCGCCGCGACCCGCGGCACGAGCTGCCTCAGGTGCGTGAGGGGCCCGCCGCGCTCGATCGTCGAGACGTAGACGACCCTCATTCGGGCCGAGGGGCCCGCGCGGCCTGCCGCCGGCCGTCCATCCAGATCGCGGCTGCGAGCCCACCGAGCAGCCAGAACGGCAGGAAATACTGCTCCGAGAGGAACATCGCGCTCACGATCGCGATCGTCAGCGAGATGCGTAAGGCCCGCACGAAGCCGGGATCGCCGTACCCGTGCTCGACGCACGACGTGAGCCGGACGAACGCGAGCACGAGGTACGCGGCGAGCAGGCACATCGCGGCGATGCCGAGCTCGGCGCCGACGTCGAGGAGCGCGTTGTGCGCCACGGTCAGCGTGAAGGTCCCGATGGGCTGCCCGGTCAGCTTGTTGTAGTAGAACTGGAAGTTGCCGGGCCCGACGCCCAGCAGGGGGTGATCGGACGCAAGCCGCGAGGCGGCACCCCAGGCGCCGAACCTCGTCGACACGTTCTGCTGCGCGACCTGCGACTTGAGCTGGAGCGCCTGGTGGAAGCGCTGCGGGTTGCTCTGGATGACCGCGATCGTCCCGATCGCCGCGAGCACGCCGGCGGCAAGCGTCACGCGGACGCGCCTCCGGTCGGTGATCACGAACACCAGGAAGCCCGCCGCGATGCCGACGAGCGCGCCGCGCGAGAGGCTGAGCAGCGTCGCGGCGGATACGAGCCCGATCGCGGCGAGCACGAGCGGCCGCAACAGCTTCGGGCCGCCGAGGCAGAAGAACATCAGCGGCAGCGTCGTCGCGAGCATGAACGCGAAGTCGTTCTGGTTCACGTACTTGAGCGTTGCGAGCTCCTGGCTGCCGACGAGGTACTCGTGCAGGCCGATCCCGGCGGCGACCGTGGCCGCTGCCGACAGCGTCCAGGCAATCCGCCGCTGGAGGACGCGGTCATGACCGAGCTGCGTGAAGATCACGTAGACGAGAGCGAAGCTCGCGTATCGGGACGTGGTCGTCAGCGCGGACGATGTGTCCTGCGCCTGCAGGGTCGAGAGCAGCGCGAGCGCGAGGATGCCGAGCACGATCGCCTGCCCGCGCTCGAACTCCAGCCTTCGCCGGCCGCGGGCGAACGAGAACGCGAAGCTGGCGAAGCAGAGCCCGCCGGTCAGCTTCGTGACGCTGATCCCCGCGGGGCCCGACGAGAAGGCGCCTTCGAGCGGCGCGCTCGCGACGACGAGCAGCAGCGCGAGATCGGTCCGCAAAAGGAACAGCAGCACCGCGGCGCCGCCCAGCACGACCAGGAGCGCGAACGTCGGCCGCTCGAGCGCTCCGAGGGCGAGCGCTCCCGCGGCGGCCGCCAGGCCGAGCAGGCCGGCAAGCTCGAGCCCGTCGGGGCGAGCTGCCTCGAGGCGTCCCGGAAGCGTCACCGGTGCCGCCTAGCGGCGCGCGGCGCCGCGCTTTTCGGAGAGCCGCCGCGCCGACCGTGCGGCCGGAACGTCCGCGTCCTCGCCGGTCGGCTGGACGTAGTAGCTCGAGGAGCGGACGGCCGTCGAGTAGTTGAGCACCGCCGCCGTCAGCTGCACGTTGATCAAGCCGAGCCGCTCGACCGCCGCGCGCACCTGGCGCCGGAGCGCGCCTCCGGCGCGGGCGACGAGGAGCGTGGCGTCGGCGTACCGCGCGATGATCCGCGCATCGCTGATCGGGATCACGGGCGTGGAGTCGATGATCACCGCCTCGTACTCGCGTTCGAGACGCGCGAGCAGCGTCGGAAACGCGCTCGTCAGCAGCTCACCCGGGTCGGCAGCACGCCGGCCGCCGACGAGCACGTGCAGGCCGTCGCTGGTGACGCGCGCCGCGTCCTCGAGCTCGGTCTCGCCGAGCAGGACGTCCATGAGGCCCGGAGAGCGCGGCAGCTCGAGCAGCTCGGCAACCCGGCCGCGGCGCAGGTCTGCGTCGATGAGGAGCGTCTTCGTGCCCGCGCGAGCGAGCGTGGCGGCGAGGCCGAACGCGACGGTCGTCTTGCCGTGGCTGCCGTCCGGGCTCGTGATCAGCACCGAGCGGATGCCCTCGTCGGTGAAGAGCAGGTTCGTGCGGAGGTCGCGGAAGGCCTCGGCGACGATCCGCAGGCGCGGCTGGGTCGCTAGATCCTCGGGCGTGTGCAGCTTGAGGACGGCGCTCTCGGCCGGAATCTCGGCGTAGACCGGGACACCCGCGACTTCGGCGAGGTCGTCCGCGGACTCGACCTTCGTGGTGAGGCTCTCGCGCAGCACCGCGGCCGCCAGCCCGAGCCCCAGGCCGAGCAGCGCGGCGACCAGCAGGGTCAGCTTGGTGCGCGGGAAGACCGGACCGCCCGGGAGGGCAGGCGGGTCGGGCTCGTTCAGCGTCATCGCAGAAGACCCGACGTCACCTGAGTCGGCGCGCTGGAGCAGGACGCTCGCGACCGCCGCAGCGCTCTTCTGCGCCCGGAAGCGGCTCGTGCAGCGCGATTTGACCTTGAAGATGCCGGTGCCCTTGAACACCTCGACGCTGATCCCGCAGAGCGAGCCGCCGGCAAGCTGGCGCGCCAGATCGAGCGTCGATCGGCTCGTCGCCTGGTCGGCGTAGAGCGGGACGACCTGATCGAGGATCAGGAAGGCGGAGATGTCCTTCGGGTCCTTCGGCGTGACCGCGAGCGTCGCCGTCGACTCGTACTGCTTCGAGACGAGCTTGGTTGCGGCGTACGCCGGGCCGATAACGAGAAGCATGACCACGATGACCAGCAGCTTGCGCTGCCAGAACACCCGCAAGAGATCGTTGAATGCCAAGTTGTCCTTCCCTCGAGCGCTCCGGGCCGGGATCGTGTTCTGCTGGGTTCGGGGGGACCGAACAATACCCTTCGCCCCGTGAAATCACACCAGCGGCTCCTGCTTGCGGCCCAGCCCTGGGACGGTGGTGTGGCCCGCCATGTCGTCGCGCTGGTCGACGCGCTGCCGCCCGGACGCTTTGCGGTGGACGTGGCCTGCCCGCGCGGGTCGCTCACCTGGACGAGGCTCGAAGGGCGTCCCGACGTCGAGCTGCACGCGATCAGGCGACACCGCCGCCCGCATCCCGACGACGCGCGCTCCTGGGCGACGCTACAGCGGCTTGTCGGCCGCGCGGACGTGATTCACGTCCACTCGTCGAAGGCCGGCTTCATCGGGCGGCTTGCCTCGTTCCTGCGCGGGAAGTCGCAGGCCTGCCTGTTCAGCCCGCACGGCTGGTCGTTCTGGGCCGCGCATGGGCTCGAGTCGCGCTTCTACGTCCAGCTGGAGCGGATGGCGGCGCGCTGGTGCCACACGATCGTCGCGCTCTCGCAGGACGAGCGGGACGCTGGGCTCGCCGAGCGGATCGGCCGGCCGGGGCAGTACCGCGTGATTCCGAACGGCGTGCTCCTGGAGCGCTATGCGCTTCCACGTGAGCCCGTGCGCGGCCGGATTCTCATGGTCGGACGGCTCGCGCGGCCCAAGCGGCCCGACCTGGCCCTGCGAGCCCTGGCCTCGGTGCGGGAGTCCGTTCCGGAGGCGGAGCTGCACCTCGTCGGCGAGGGGCCGTTGCGGGCCCAGGCCGAGGCACTGACCGCGGAGCTCGGCCTCAACGGCGCGGTGAAGTTCCTCGGCAACCGCGAGGACGTTCCGGAGCTGCTGGCCAGGGCGGAGTGCGCGCTGCTGGCGAGCGACTACGAGGGCTGTCCACTCGCGGTCGTCGAGGCGATGGCGGCAGGGGTTCCGGTCGTCGCGACCGATGCGGGCGGGACCGGGGAGCTCGTCGAGCCGGGCCGCACGGGCGAGCTCGGGCCGCTCGGCGACGCCCGAGGGCTCGCGACGGCGCTCGAGAGCGTTCTCTCGAACCCGACTCGCGCGGCGGAGCTCGGTGTCGAAGGGAGGCGCGTTGCAGAGGCCCGACTGTCGCTCGACACCATGGTCGGGAGCCTCGTGCAGCTCTACGACGAAGTAGCCACTCGAACGAGGGACTAGTACAAAAGACAGGGCGACGATTGAAGCGGCGTGACCGTCGCTTCACGCCGCCGCCTCATTCTTCTAGTCGCCGCGTTCGCCGTCCTGGCGCTCGTGGGGGGCCGGTCCGCGCGCGCGACGAACCCGCAGCGCGGTATCGCCTCCCTGCGCATCTGCACGGGCTGCGTCCAGTCCGGCGGCGACCTCTCGCGCTACAAGTACGTGATCCTCAACTCGTGGGACGCGCCGCTGCTACCCGCGCTGAAGGCGCAGAACCCGAACCTCAAGGCGCTCGTCTACAAGAACTTCAGCTTCACCGTCTCCTACGGCTGCCAGAACGGCCAGGACCTGCCGTACCAGACGACCGGCGTCGGCTACTGCGACGCAGACCAGCATCACCCCGACTGGTTCATCACCGACTCGGCCGGCCACCGGCTCAACTCGTCCATGTATTCGCAGGCCTGGATCATGGACGTGGGCAACACGGCCTACCAGGCGAAGTGGCTGCAGAACGTCGTGACGGACGCACACGCCGGCGGCTGGGACGGTGTCTTCCTGGATGACACCGACGCCGACATGAGCTTCCACCTGAACGGCCGCACGATGGCGCGGTATCCGACCGCCGCCTCGTGGCGCGCGGCGACGCGAGCGATGCTCGCGAACGTCGGCCCCGGGCTGATGTCTGCCGGGCTCCTCGCCGTGCCGAACTTCTACACGCCGTGGGCCTCGGACTACGACGCCCAGGCGACCTGGCGGGACTGGCTCCAGTTCGTCTCTGGCGGCTCTCAGGAGTACTACTCGAAGTGGGGCATGGGCAGCACGGGTCGGTTCTCGGGCAGCGACTGGACGTTCCGGCAGGGCTTCGAGGCGCTCACCGAGCAGGCGGGCAAGATCTTCCTCGGAATCACGTATGCGCCCAGTGGCGACACGGGCACGATGACCTGGGCGCGCGCGAACTTCCTGCTCCTCGACGATCCGTCGAATTCGGGCGCGCTCGTCTACGAGCTCTCGAACCCGGAGGACCAGGATCCGTACTCGCCGGTCTGGGCCGCTGACATCGGGACGCCTTCCGGAGCTCGCTTCGCCGTCGGCTCGGCCTGGCGCCGCAATTACACCGGCGGGACGGTGGTGGTGAACCCCTCGACCTCGAGCGTGACGGTCAACCTTGGCGCGACGTACTACAACGACGACGGCACTGCGACCTCTTCGGTGACGCTGGCGCCGACGAGCGGGGCGATCCTCCGCTCGCAAGGCGATCCGCCGCCGCCCCCGCCGCCCCCGCCTCCACCGCCTCCGCCTCCGCCGCCG
>DATDFL010000247.1:0-2980 GCA_036522595.1 Gaiellaceae bacterium | reverse complement strand
GGCAGGCCGAGCTGCTTCAGGATCCAGGTCGCGAAGAGCGTGAAGACCGCGAAGCTCGCGACCAGCCCGGCGATGATCGGCAGCGGCCGGCGCGAGGCGCCTCCGGCGAAGAGGATCGGAAGCACCGGGAAGACGCAGGGCGAGATCGCAGTGATGACGCCTGCCCCGACCGCGAGGCCGAGCAGCAGGATGAAGTGTCCGCTCATTCCTTATTGAGTTAGACGCGTGAACGCGCCAAGCGTTACGCCTCGGCGGCGGGAGCGGTTTCCTGCTCCTGCTTCGGCGCAGCCTCCGGGGTCTTCCCGTCCTGCTGCGCCTGCTGCTTGCCCTGCTGCTGCGCCTGACCCTTCTTCTTGCGCTTGCGCCTCCGGCGGCGCGAGCGGCCTGGAGCCTTCGGTGCAGGCAGGTTGTCGGCGAGCGCGTCCGCGACCTCCTGGATCGTCCCGAGCCGCTCGCGCGCCGCGTCGATCAAGCGTGTCGCCCGCGGCGTGTAGCCCTCCGCGGAGGCCAGCAGCGCGGCGCCGACCTCGCGCGGCTGCTCGAGCGCCGCGTTGACGAGCTTCGCCGCGTTCTCCTCGTGCCGGTGGCCGCGGGAGTTGGCGAGGGCGCCGAGCAGGCGCTTCGCCTCCGGGAACTCGCCGCTGGCCCGCCGGTCCTGCACCTTCCGCGTCGCGCGCGCGAGCCGCCACGTCCAACGGGCGAGGATCTGCTCGGGTGCGTCGACCTTGCTGTCGCCGAGCGCTCGCAGCAGCGTGCGCACCCCCTGGACGCGGTCTTTCTCCCAGGGCGGCGCCTGGGTTACCAGCGTGACGAGGTCGTCGAAGCTCGCGCGGTCGACGATCATCGAGACGCGGTCAGCGAGGGCCGTCAGCCGCAGCCGCCGGTTCGGGTTCTCGGCGGCGCAGGCGTTCAGGAACTGCTCGAGCGCGCCGCGCGACGCTTTCCCCTCGGTGAACTTCTTGACGAACTCGACCCGCTCGTCGAAACGGACGTTGCGCCCGGCGATCGTGGCCCAGTAGAGCTGCTCGTCCTCGTCGAGGTAGCGCGGGTCGACCCGCTGCCACTCGCGCGTGATCACGGCGAGGCGCCGCTGGACGTCCGGGGTCACCGGCACGAGCCACGGCGCCGGCGACAGCTTCCGCCGCGCGCGCCGCTGAACGCGGCGGCGAGGCGCAGGCGTCACCCGTGCGCCCTCGCGGTAGAAGTCGGCGTCGAGGAGGCTGTGCAGCGAGACGACGCGCTCGCTGTGTGTCGCGGCCTTGGGCACGAAGTCGATGACGACGCCGGCCTCCTTCCGCGGATGCGTCCGCATGATCCGGCCGATGCGCTGCTGGTAGACGCGCTTCGAGGCCGTCGGCGCAAGGTGCATGACGACGGTCGCGCGGGGCGAGTTCCAGCCCTCCGCGAGCAGCATCGCGTTGATCAGGATGTTGATCTCGCCTCGCTCGTAGGCGGCCAGCGTCTCGGCGAGCTGCACCGGCGGTGTGCGTCCGCTGACTGCCGTCGCCTTCAGGCCAGCGGCGCGGAACTCCTTCGCGAGGTTGTAGGCGTGGTCGACGCCGGCCGCGTACACGATCCCCGGGGTGTTCTCGAAGCGGTCGCGGTAGAGGCTCGCGGCCGCCTGGTTCAAAGCCTGGTGGTCGAGGACGGCGGCCAGCGCGCGCTCCTCGAAGTCGCCGCCGACGATCGGCACCGACGAGATCGCCGCGGCCGGTGGAACCCTCAGGCAGCGCAGCGGCGCGATCAGCCCACGGCGCGCGGCGTCACCGAGCGGCAGCTCGTCGATCGAGGCGGGAAATACGTCCGAGACCTGCTTCGCGATCAGCTGCTCCGTCGCGGTCATCCCGATGAAGATCGGGTCGGAGAAGCTGCGGATCGCCTTGCTGGTCTTCTCGCCGAGCGCCGTGTGGGCCTCGTCGCAGATAACGAGCTGGTAGGCGCTGGGCTCGAGGTCGCCCCAGTGCCGTGCGAACCAGGCGTAGGTCTGGACGGTGACCGGATTCCGCTGCTTGGGCGAGCCGCCCTTGAGGATTGCGTCCTCGAAGCGGTCGCCGTAGCCCTCGTCGGTGAGCTCGCGGTGGAACTGCGAGACGAGGAGGCGGCGGTGGGTGAGGATCAGGACGCCGAGCGTGCGTGCCGCCTCGACGAACCCGGCGGCGGCGATCGTCTTGCCCGACGCGGTCGGATGGCGGAACCGGTAGCGCCTGCTCGCACCGGGGTCGCGTCCCGCATGCACCTCCGGGAGCTGCAACTCGTCCGGCGGCTCCTCGAGGTGGACGCCGAGATCCTCCTCTTCCTCCTCGACCTCCTCGTCCTCGACGACCGCGGCGCCGTTGCCGTTCCCGTTCAGCTCGGGCTCCACCTGGGTCGCCGCGATCAGCTCGGTCAGCATGCCGGCGAGCGCGTCGATCTGGTGGCGGCGCAGCTCAGTCCCCGAGGCGAGCTTCGGCGGCCGCTCGCTGAGCACGCGCTCGAGCCCGAGCATCAGCGCATAGCGGATCTTCCAGCCGTAGGAAGGTTCTCGCGCACCGGACTCGATCTCCGCGAGCGCGTCGTCGAGCGCCCGCCGCCGGGCGGTGTCGGGCGCGAGAACCACATCCGGGTCCTCGTCCGGATGCAGGAAGGGCTCGCCTGCCCAGGCTTCAGCGCGGAGGGCGGCGGCGCTAAGCCCCTCGGCCTCCGACGAAAGCGTCAGATGCTCGGTCGCTTCTTGCAATTGCAGGCAGCAATGTCGTGCTGCCGAGTCTCAGTAAGAGAGCGCGCTCGCGGTGAATCGCCAGGGCGAGCGTCGCAGTCCGAATGATAGCCGAGATTACGGCGTTCCGAGTCCTCCGAACACGGCGAACGGGTTCTGGGGCGTGACCTCCCAGACGAGCTCGCCGCCCGGCTCGGCCTCGCCGTGGACGCGCTGTGCAAGGTCACGGGCCTCCTCCTCGGAGGCCGTTCCGACGATCAGGTAGCGCCAGCGGCGGATGACGTC
>DATDFL010000246.1:0-3444 GCA_036522595.1 Gaiellaceae bacterium | reverse complement strand
CTCGAGGGAAAGGGCGGTCTGCGTCGCCTGCTGCTCGAGCCCGGCGAGCTCGCGCTCGCGGGACGCGAGCGTTCGCGCCTGTTCCTGGTACGTCCGCTTGGCCGACACCGTCTGCCGGATCACGAGCTTGTCCTGGTCGGCTACGCGGTTCATCGTGTCGAGCCTGCTCAGGGCTTCGTTGACCGAGGTGGCGCCGAGAACGACCGCCACCGGGTCGGTGTCGCCCCCCTCGTAGAGCTGCTGCAGCCGCACTGAAAGGAGGCGCTGGGCCGTCGACAGCGAGTGCCGCGAGACGGTCAGGCGTTTCTGTGCGGCCTCGCGGGCGGCTCGCACCTGCGCCGTCTCGATCCGCAGGGCGACGATGTGTGCTCGCTGGCGGGCGAGGCGCGAGTCGAGGGCATAGAGCTCGAGCAGCGCGCTGTGCGCCCGCGCCGCGAGGCTCGCGTTCTGCTTGGTCAGGTCAGTCGCCTGCGAGCGGAGTTGCGAGGACGAGTCCGCGCCCACTCTCGCGGGCACGAGACAGCACAGAACGAGCAACGCGGCTGCGGCTGGCCACACCCGCGCCTTGCGAGTCTCCCCCGACACGACGCGGCACCGTAACACAACGCCTTGTGCCGACCCGTTCTGTGAGCCGACTTGGCGGCAATTGACACATTTAAGCCATTTGCAGGTGTCCGACCTGGTTGTTAGGGTGCCGAACTTGTGACGAACCGGCCCCTCCCAGGAGGGCGCCTGTCGAGCAAATCGCCCCCCATGCGCTCGACAAGACGAAAGGCGCCGGCACTAGTCATCGCGTTCGTAGCGCTGTTCGCGGCGACTGCCATTTCCGCCTCCGCTGACACGGTCGCGTCGAAGCGCGCCGAGGCGCAGAGCGTGCTCAACCAGATCCAGCAGCTGGACTCCAGCCTGGAGCGGGCGATCGAGGCGTACGACCTCGCAAACGTCAAGCTCGCGCACATCAAGCACGACCTCTCGCAGAACACCACGAGCCTCCACGTCGCGAAGCGGAGCCTCAAGAACGCGAACCGCGAGCTCTCCTCGCGGCTGGTCGACCTCTACACCTCGCAGAACCAGGACTCGACGCTCGTCGTGCTGCTGGGGTCGTCGAGCCTCGACGACATGCTGAACAACATGGACGCGGTCGACCGCGTCTCGCAGCAGGACTCGATCGTCCTCAAACAGGTGATCGACCTGCGGCGCGAGGTGCAGCAGCGCGAGCGGGAGTTGAAGAAGGCGCACTCCGAGCAGACGCAGGTCGTGGCGCAACGGGCCGCGGCGAAGTCCTCGATCGAGAGCCAGCTCGGCCAGCGCCGCGCGCTGCTGTCGTCGATCAAGACCGAGATCGTGAAGCTCCAGCAGGAGGAAGCTGCGCGGGCGGCAGAGCTCAAGCGTGAGGCCGAGGCACGGCTGCAGCAGCAGTCCACCTCGTCGAATGCGATCTCGCAGACCGTCAGCATCTCGGCTCCGCCTGCAGGCGCGCCTCCGCCGTCGCAGTACGGCGGCGTCGTGGGCTACGCGATGAGCTTCGTCGGTACTCCGTACGTGTGGGGCGGGGCCTCACCGTCGGGGTTCGACTGTTCCGGCTTCGTCATGTACGTCTACGCGCATTTCGGCGTCTCGCTGCCGCACAGCTCGTACGCCCAGTACGGCTACGGCTCGCCGGTCTCGATGAGCCAGTTGCAGCCCGGAGACCTGGTGTTCTTCGACGGGCTCGGCCATGTCGGCATCTACGTCGGCGGCGGCTCGTTCATCCATGCGCCGCACACGGGTGACGTCGTCAAGGTCTCCAGCTTGACCGGCTGGTACGCGTCGACCTTCGTCGGCGGCCGGCGCCTCTAGGCGTAAAGCTCTTCGATCTCGTTCGCGAAGTGCTCCGCGCAGACGCGGCGCTTGAGCTTCAGCGTCGGCGTGACCTCGTCCTCCTCGGCGCTGAACTCCCGGGGGAGGATTGCGAAGCGCTTGATCTGCTCGAACCGTGAGAGCTCCGCGTTCGTGCCGTCCACGATCGTCTGTACGCGCTCCTGGGCCTGCTCCTGCGAAAGACCGTCTGCGAGGGCGGGATCGAGCGTGATCAGCGCCGCCACGTACGGCCGCTTGTCGCCGATCACGAGGGCCTGCGAGACGAGCGGCGAGTTCTTGAGCGCGTTCTCAAGGTTCTGCGGCGCGACGTTCTTCCCGCCCGCTGTGACGATGATGTCCTTCTTGCGGTCGGTGATCGTGATGAAGCCGTCCTCGTCGATCTCGCCGAGGTCGCCCGACCGCAGCCAGCCGTCGGCGCCGAGCACCTCGCGGGTCGCCTCCTCGTCCTTGTAGTAGCCGCCGAAGACGGTCTGGCTGCGGATGAGCAGCTCGCCGTCCCCGTCCGTGCGCACCTCGAAGCCGGGCAGCGCCGGGCCCACGGTGCCGAAGCGGAAGCGGCTGGGCTGGTTCACCGACGCGGCGGTCGTGCACTCGGTCAGGCCCCAGCCCTCGATGATCAGGATGTCGAGCGCGTGGAAGAGCTCGCCGATCTCCTTCGCGAGCGGCGCGCCGCCCGAGACGCCGAGGCGCAAGCGGCCGCCGAGGCGCTTCTTCACCTTCTGGAAGACGAGGCGGTCGGCAAGCTTGTGGCGCATGCGCAGCCCCGCCGGGATCTTCCGCCGGGCCGCGCGGTGCGCGCTCACCTGGCGTCCGACGTCGAGCGACCAGTCCAGGAGCCGCCGCCGCACGCCGTGCGCCTCTTCGAACTGCGCGAGCAGGGCGGTGTGCACCTTCTCGTAGACGCGCGGCACGCTCGGGAGCAGCGTCGGCCGCACCGCCGGCAGGGCCTCGGTGAGCCGCAGCGGGTCGGGGCAGAAGGCGGTCGTGTAGCCGGTATGCGCGCCGAGGAGATGCATGAGCCGGCCGAAGTTGTGCGCCAGCGGCAGGTAGAGCAGCATCACGTCGTTCTCGAGCGCGAAGGCCTCGACGCGCTCGACGGTCGCGCACATCTCGTAGTAGTTGCGGTGGCGGATCATGCAGCCCTTCGGCGGCCCGGTCGTCCCCGAGGTGTAGATGTACGTGAACAGCTCCTCCTCGTCGACGAGCGCCTCTGCCTCGGCGAGCGCAGACGGTTTCTCGGCGGCGAAGTCGCGGCCTCTTGCCTCCAGCTCCGGCAGCCCGGCGAACGTGATCAGGTGCTCGAGCCTCGGGAGCTCTGCGCGCACCGACCCGACCTTGGCGAGCTGCTCGTCGTCCTCGACCAGCACGCCGACCGCCTCCGCGTGCCCGAGGACGTAGGCGGCGTCGCGCGCCGAGCTGTTCGCGTAGACCGGTGCGCCGATCGCGCCGATCAGTCCGAGCGCGAAGTCGAACAGCGCCCACTCGAGCGCGTTGCGCCCGAGGATCGCGAACGAGTCGCCCTTGGCGACGCCGAGCGCGAGCAGGCCGTTCGCGAGCTCGTCGACGGCGGTGCCGGCCTCGGCC
>DATDFL010000245.1:0-13749 GCA_036522595.1 Gaiellaceae bacterium | reverse complement strand
CCGCTCGGCGAGATCGCAACGAGCTCGCCGGCCCGAGCGCTCGCATTCCCCTCGGTGCCGCGGACGAGCCCGCCCTCGGCGATGCGCCGCAACGCGACGCACAGCTCCTCGCGGACCGCTAGCGCCCGAAGAACCAGCGCTCCAAAGGCCGCAGCAGCTCCTCGCGGACGAACGGCTTGATCTTCTCGTCGTGCCCGTCCTGCTCCGAGACTCGCGCATCGTCCTCGAGCGTCTCGTTCGCCGCCGACAGGGCGTCCGAGAGCTCGTAGCCCTGAAAGACGTAATCGTCGCGCCGGGCCTCGTCGCTGCGGCGGTACTGCGGATTGACGGCGCGGCCGACCGCCCACAGCGCCCCCGGCAGCCGCTCGATCCAGATCACCACCCGCTCGGCCTCGCCCGCATCGTCGATCCCGTGGATCTCGCGCTCCGCGAACCGGGCGGCGGACTGCTTCCTCACAGCGCGATGCTAACCGTGCCTCGTCCAGTAATGCCGCCGTGTCTCTGGGTCGCGAGCACCAAGCCAGAGTTCGCACTTGACCGCAGCAAGGCTGGATTGCCTTGCTAAGGGCAAGGGTGGACTCTGGCGCCGCGTGATCGCGGGCCAGAGGCCGGCATGTATTGCTGGACGAGGCACTAGGATCAAAGCGGTGGTTAAGCTCTCGAGCTTCCTGCGGAACCCCTTCTCGTTTCTCTTCGCGCGCTCCGGCAAGGAGGAGCGGCTCGCTTCGTACGTGATTCGCGAGCACGAGCGCGGCCGGGCGCTGGCGGAGATCCTCGAGGACCCGTACATCCGGAACCGCGCGACGCCGCACGAGCAGGCGCGTTTGCTCGACCGGCCCGAGGTCATCCACGCGCTCGGCGAGAGCACCGTCGTCGCCGAGCGGGAACGCCGCACCTGACCTAGAAGACCACCGCATCAGAACCACGCTGGCCCCGCTCGCGGAACGTGAGTTCCGCCTGCTCTTCCTCGGACGAACGGTCTCGTTCGTGGGCAACGCCTTCGCGATGACCGCGCTGGCCTTCGCGGTTCTCGAGGTCACCGGCTCGAAGGCGGACCTCGGCTACGTCCTCGCCGCGCGATCCATCCCCCAGGTTGCCTTTCTGCTCGCCGGCGGGGTCTGGGCCGACCGGTTGCCGCGGCACTTGGTGATGGTCGGGTCGAACCTCGCAAGCGGTGCGAGCCAGGCGGCCCTGGCCGTCCTGCTCCTCAGCGGCTCGGCTCACCTGACCGAGCTGATCGTGCTGAGCGCGGTGAACGGGACCAGCTCGGCCTTCTTCTTCCCGGCCTCGACCGGGATCATCCCCCAGACGGTTTCGGCGTCGATGCTCCAGTCGGCCAACGCGCTCCTCCGGCTAGGGCTGAACGCGAGCTACATCGGAGGGGCGGCCCTCGGCGGGATCGTCGTCGCAGTCTCGAGCCCAGGGTGGGCGATCGCCGTCGATGCGGCCACCTTCTTCGTCGCGGGTGCGCTCACCGCCGCGATGCGCCTGCCGCCGAACCTGCGGATGCAGGGCTCGAGCTTCTTCGCCGAGCTGACCCATGGCTGGCGCGAGTTCCGCTCCCGCGCGTGGCTCTGGGCGATCGTCCTGCAGTTCTCGGTCGTCAACGCCGCGGCCAACGGCGCCGAGTCCGTGCTCGGGCCGGCCGTCGCGAAGGCACATCTCGGGGGCGCGGCGGCCTGGGGCGGGGTGCTTGCCGCGCAGTCGATCGGGCTCATCGCCGGCGGCGTGACGATGCTCAGGCTGCGGCCGAACCGCATGCTCCTCTGGGCCACGCTCGGGATCTTCCTGATGCCGCTCTTCCCGCTTGCACTCGCCGTGCCGCTGGCGCTGCCGCTCGTCATCGGCGCCGCCTTCGTCGCCGGAATCGGGATCGAGGTCTTCGGCGTCCTCTGGGACACGACGATCCAGCAGGAGATTCCCGGGGAGGCGCTCTCGCGCGTCTCCTCGTACGACGCGCTCGGCTCGTTCGCGCTGATGCCGGTCGGCTTTGCCGCGTCCGGCGCGATCGCCGCGGCCGTAGGGACGCGGTCGACCTTCTTCGGAACGGCGACGCTAATCACCGCGGCGACGGCTCTTGTCCTGCTGGTCCGCGACGTGCGGACGCTCCGGCGGGCCTAGACCTCGGTGCCGACCCCCTGGGCTCGCGCCTTCTCGAGCGCGGCCGCGCCGATCGCGACGTCCCAGGCTGCGATCCCGTTCGACTTGAAGACCACGATGTCGTCGTCCGCCTGGCGGCCGGGCAGCTCGCCCGCAACGACCTCCTGGAGCTCGTGCACCTCGAGCCAGTCGAGCACACCCGCCTCGACGGGCTCGATCAGATCGCCGGACTCGAGCCGGGATTGCTCCAGCGAGTCGCAGCAGACCAGTGCCGCCCGCTCGAGGACGACGTTGTCCAGCTCACGGTGTCGCGGATCGTTCGCGCCGATCGCGCAGACGAGCGCTCCGGCCCGGAGCCACTCGCCGCGCAGCACCGGATCCCGCGAGGTCGTGGCGGTGACGACGACGTCCTGGCCGGCCGCGTCCCGATGGCTTTCGCCGGCCTCGGCGCCGACCTCCTTGCAGAACTTCGCAAGCCCCTCCTCGCTGCGGCAGTAGGCGACCACGCGCTCGATCCCGGGCAGCGCCTCGCGGATCGAGGCGACCTGGCTGCGAGCCTGCCAGCCGCAGCCGATCACGCCGAGCGAGGCCGCGCCCTCGCGCGCGAGATGCCTCGCGGCGACGCCGCTGGCGGCACCCGTGCGCAGCTGCCCGAGCTTGTCGGCCTCGATCACCGCGGCGACCTCGGCGCGCTCGGTGTCGAAGAGGACGACCACGAAGGGCGTCCCGCCCTCGAGCCACGCATACGACTTGAGCCCCGCGAACCCGAGCTCGCGGTCGACCGCCGACATGACCGCGAACGCCCCGCCCTCCAGCCGCAGCCGCCGGCGAGGCACGTTCTCGATCGCGCCGGCCGCCAGCCTCCGGAAGCAGCCCTCGACGGCCTCGAGCGCATCCGGGGGCGTCAGAAGCTCGCCGACCTCGGCTTCGGTCAGGTAGAGCGGCACATCGCGAGGCTACTGCTTCTTCTCGAAGAAGCTGATCGTTCCGCTGGGCTCGAAGATCGCCCACTGGATGTCGGCGATCGACGCGATCTGGTTCGAGCGGGCCTGCTCGGTCAGGTCCTCCATCGTCAAGCGCTCGCGGCGGAGATTCTTCTCGATCACCTTCCCGCCCTCGACGAGCACGATCGGATGCCCGTCGAGCACGCGGCGCATCCAGGGGAACCGGAAGGAACTCCAAGACATCAGCACCTGGAGGCCGGCGATCGTGCCGATGGCGATGAAGGCGCCCGTGACCGAATAGTCGTCCTGGGTCAGTCCCTGCTGGATCGAGTCGCCGAGCACGATGAGCAGGATCAGGTCGAACGGCTGGAAGGACGAGAGATCGCGGCGCCCCATCACCCGCGTCAAAAGGTACATGAAGAGGAAGAGAATGAGGCCGCGGACCGTGATGTCCATTACGGGTAGATGTTGATGTCGCGGGAGAAGGTCAGGAGGCGGTCCTTGCCGTCGCTCAACCAGACCGTCTGCTTGCGGCCGAAGGCCACGTTGGTCGGGTTGACCTGGAACTGCATGAACTGGATGTAGCTCTTGCCCGGGCCGATGTGGCCGAGCTCGAAGGACAGGCGGCCGCTGTTGCTCGCTTCGCTGAGCGGGCCCGGCTCGATCGTGTTGATCGACATGCCTTCGGCCCAGCCCGGCCCGAGCACGAGGTAGGCGTCCTTGATGTCCTGCCGCGCGGTGATGTGGAAGCGCGCCTCATAGAGCAGCCCCCCTCGGAGCTTCGAGGGAGCGTAGATCTTCATGGACGCCGCCGGGGCCACGAGCGTGTGCGTGTCCGGCCGCTGGCCGAAGACGTTGAAGAGCGCGATCACCGGAACCGCGGCGATCAGGGCCATCAGGCCGCGCCGGACCCAGATGTCGTTCTTCCGTCCCTCTAAGTCGCGGTCGCGCTTGAGGACGATGCCTCCCGGCACGTCAGCCATGCGGCGCGGTTCGTGGTGGGGGGTGGGCTTCCTCCTAGCTGTGCGCCCAGGCGACGAGCCCGCCGCCCGCGACGACCAACGACCCGAGGACGACGAGCACGATCAGCAGCGCATCGCTCCCGCCGCTGCTGCGCCTGCGAAGGACGAGCCGGTCTGGCGCCGCCGCGACGGTGTAGTCGTAGACGGCCCGGCTTCGCCCGTCGGAGTCCGGGTCGGAGAGAAACGTCTTGAACTGGTCGGCCCGGACGAGCAGGAACCGCGCCTGGATGAGCCGGCTCAGCAGGTCCGCCGCAGGAAGCGGCCGCCGCCGGATCGCGGCCACCCAGGTGCTCGCGCCGGGTGGGCGCAACAGCTGGACGACCGGCGCGGGACGCGCGTGCACCTCGAGCTCGGGCTCGCCGCTGCCCTGCGCGTGCACCTCGAAGCTCAGCGGCTGCCCGTCGCCGAGCACGCGGGAGAAGCTCACCGGTTCGCCGCCTGCGCTGAGCATGCCTTCCACGCGGAGCGGCGCCTCGATCTGAAGCGGCTGCTTCGGCACGCGCACCTCGCCGTGGAAGGTGGCGAAGGCCGCTTTCACGCGCTCGCCCGCGAGGGACGAGCGCCGCGTCTGGTCGAGGAGCCCGGCGATCTCGGGCGCCGTGACAACCCCCTCGTAGGTCTGCACCGGCGTCACGGTCGCGTTCGTGATGCGCAGCGTGACGCCGTCGTCCCCGCGCGTGAGGTGGAGGCGGAGCGGGAGGTAGGGCGCAGCCGGCCGGACGCGGAGCGCGATCTGGGCGGCGAGGCGCTTCCTGGCCGGTGAGAAGCCGGCCCACACGACCTGGTCGGTCCGAAAGCCCGGCTCCGACTCCGAACCGGCGCCGCGGCGGACGTCCGCGATCGGCCCGCTGACGGCCAGCTGGTAGTCGCCCTTGCCTTTGACCGTCAGCTGCTGCTCGACGCGGATCGAGGTCGGCTTGCCCGCTCCGTCCACGCCCACCCGGACGCGCTCCCGGCTGTCGACGTGCAAGCCCGGGGTGAGGTAGAGGTTGGCGAGCACGCCGCCGCCGATGAGCGGCGGGCTGTCGGTCGGGTAGGGCACCGGCCCGGGGAGGACAATCTGCTGCCTCCGCTGCGCGCCGGCCGCCGCGGCCAGCGCCAGCGCGAGAACGGCGCAGAGCGCGAAGGCGACCCGTTTCACGGCGTCTGCGGGATGGCCGGCAGCGTCGAGGAGAGCGGATCGTCCTTGACGGGCTCGTAGGTCATGTCGTGGAAGCGCGCGAAGTAGACGTCGTCGTCGACCACGCCCTCGTGGTTGTTCCGGTTGAAGCCGCGCTCGTCGCCGTTGGCGCCCTGGGTCGTGACCTCGTTCAGCGCCGCAAGCACCTTGTCGGCGTCGAGCGAGCCGGCGCGGGTCAGGGCGGCGACGAGCACGTGCGTGAAGTCGTAGGCGTACATCGCGAGCTCAGGCGGCTGGATCACCGACTGGCCGGTCGAGGTTTTGACGCCGACCTTGTCGACCCCGTACGCGCTCTGGTACTGGGACTCGAAGGCCTGGAACGGGCCGGTGCCCACCTCGGCCGTGAGGCGGCCGCCCGCGAACGTCAAGCCGTCGATCCAGCTCGGATGATCGGCCAGCTGCTGGCGGATGAACGGGTCGGACCCGGTCGGGGACGTGTAGACGGGGACGTTCCAGCCGATGCTGCGAGCCGCCGTGAGGACGGCTGCGATCGTCGGCGGCTGCGCCCAGACGAGCAGCGCGGTCGCGCCGGCGCGCTTCGCACGCAGGATCTGCGGCGAGAGGTCCGTCGCGCCGAACGGCAGCGTCAGCCGGAGCGCCACGGAGCGGGGGTTCTCGGAGAACGCACGGCTCACATCGGCCGCGCCTTCCTGGCCGTAGGCGCTGTCGTCGTGGAGCAGCCCGATCTTGAAGCCCTTTGGGATCAGGTACTCGGCGTAGCGGAAGGCGCTGCCGTGGTTCGTCGGTGCGATTCGGAAGACGTTCGGCCGCTTTTCGATGTCGACGAGGCCGGTGCCGCCGTCGTAGGTGATCCCGATCGGGACGTGGTCGCGGTTCGCGAGCTGCCACGTCGCGTCGACCCCGGTGCCGTCGGTGACGATCGCCACCGCGTGCGCGCCGAGGGCCCGGCGCGTGTCCTCGACCGCCTGCCGCGCCGAGAGATGGTTGTCGTAGAGCTTGAGCTTGAGGTGGTACGAGTGCGTCCCGACGATGATCCCGCCGCCGGAGTTGAGGTTGTTCGCGGCGAGCGCGACGCCGTGGCGGATGTTCTGCGCGACGTAGGGGCTCCCGGTGACCGGCACGTCGACCGCGACCACGATGTCGCCGCCGCTCGCGCGGGAGCTCTTGCCGCAACCGGCGGCGAGCACGGCTACGCAGGCGATGAGCAGAACGACCCGGCGCATCGGCGCGTGAGCCTACAGACGCTGCGTGCCGAGGTACGCCTGGCGCACGATGTCGCTCGCGGCGACCTCGGCGACGGACCCCTCGGCGACCGCGCGGCCGGCAGCGAGGACGAGCACGCGGTCGGCGGCGAGCCGGACGAGACGCAGGTTGTGCTCGACCAGGAGCACTGCGGTCCCTTGCTCCTGGATGCGGGCGACGACCTCGGCGATGCGCTCGAGCTCCTCGCTGCCCGCCCCGGCCGCGAGCTCGTCGACGAGCAGGAGATCGGGCTCGCCGGCGAGCGCGGCCGCCAACGCGACGAGGCGCCGCTGGGAGGTCGTCAGCGCCGGCGCGCGCACATCGGCGACATGGCCCAGACCGACGGTGTTGAGCGCCTCCCGGGCCGCTGCCTCGCTCGTGGCCGCCTCGCGGCGCACATTCGGCGTGGCCAGGGCCGTGCGGATCGCTCCTGCGTAGCGGCGCCGGACGCTCCGGCCGACGAGCACGCATTCCAGCGCGGTCAGCTCCGTGAAGTACGCCGTCGCCTGCAGCGTGCGCGCGACTCCGAGCCGGACACGCTCGCGGGTCGGCTCGTCCATGAGGGAGCGGCCCTCGAAGAGCACCCGGCCCGAGTCGGGTGGCTCCGCGCCGGAGATGAGGCGCAGCGCAGTCGTCTTGCCAGAGCCGTTCGGCCCGACGAGCGCAACCGTCTCCCCGCGTGCGAGCTGGAGCGAGAGCCCGTCGAGCGCAACCACCCCGCCGAAGGCCTTGCGCAACTCAATCGCCTCGAGCACCGGGCCGGCGCCGCGCTCCCCGTCCTCCTTGTAACCGACTGTTACTTGGCTCGATTGTCGCTTCTTGCGGAAGCGCTCGAGATACGGCTCGAGCCACGGGACGATGCCGCCGCCTCCCAGGGCCAGCACGAAGACGAGCAGGATCGCGGCCACGGCGGTGTCGAACCGCTCCAGCGGCAGCTGCAGTGCGCGGGCGAGCGGGTCGGAGACGAGCCCGATGAGGCCGAGCGCGGCGACTCCGGCCGCCGGGCCAAGCGTCGCAGCGGCACCCCCGAGCAGCACCGCGACCAGCAGCTTGAAGGAGAGGAACGGGTCGTACGCAGTAGGGTCGGCGACCGCCGCGAGCTGCACCGAGAGCGCTCCGGCGAGCCCGGCCACGAACGCGGAGGCCGCGAAGGCGCCGAGCCGCCTCCGGCCGAGCTGAACGCCGAGCGACGTGGCGAGCCGCGGCGACTGCCGCAGCGCTGAGAGCTCCAACCCTGGAGCGCCGCGCCGCACGGCCGCGATCCCGAGAGCGGCCAGCACGAGCAGCGCTAGCGCGAGCTCGAAGTGCACGGTAGGCGTCGCGTCCAGGCCGAGCAGCGTCTTCTGCGGGAGGATCAGCCCCTGCGAGCCGCCCGAGACCGACGGGAACGCGAGCAGGAAGAGCCAGACCAGCCAGGCGAGCAGCCACGTCCCGGCCGCCACGAACGCGCGTCGCAGCCGGACGATTCCTCCGGAGATCAGGCCGGCGACGAGGGCGGCCGCGGCTCCCGCGAGCACGGCGGGCTCGAGCGGCCAGCCTGAGCGCGCGACGAGCAGCGACGAGGTGAACGCGCCGATGGCCATGAAGGCCCCCGCCCCCAGCGACGGAAGTCCCGCGACCCCGACGGTCAGGCCGAGGCCAGTCGCCGCAACCGCGAGGTACACGGTGTTCGCAAGGGAGTCGAGGTGCACTCCCGGAAGCGAGAGGAACGGCACGAGCGCGGCCAGCGCCGCCGCGGCGGCAAGGGCCCCGGCGACGCGGCTCCACCCGGCCCGCGCCTCCTCGACCGCACGGCGCAGCTCTCCCGCTGTCTGAGCGGCCCCGTTCATTCCTGCTCCTCCAGCGCCTCCCGCGAGGGCCATCCGGCGATCAGCAGCAGGACGAAAGCGATCGGCAGCACCTCGCGATACGAAGGCCCGAGCTGCCAGGAGCCGAGGTGGACATTCGCGATCGCCGACTCCAGGACACCGAGCAGCAGTCCCGCCCCGAAGGCGACCAGCGGCGGCCCGAACCGCACGGCGAGCGCCGCGACGAGGCCCTTCAGCCCGAGCAGCGTGCCGGTGTTCGCGTTGACCGCCTCGCCCGGCGCCGCGGCGATCGCCGCGATCATCGCAAGCGCGCCGACGAGCCCGAACGCGATCGCGATCAGCAGGTCGACCGGCACGCCCACGACGCGCGCTCCCTCTGCGTCGTCGGCAACCGCCCTGAGCGCCCGTCCGAAGCGCGACTTCTCCAGCAGCCACGCCGACCCGAGCGCAAGCGCCAGCGCGAGTCCGATGACGAAGAACGCGCGCGCCTGCACCTGCGCGCCGCCGATGTGGATGAACCCCGCGTGCCCGACGCGGTGGAACGGCAGTGGGTCCGGGAAGACATAGCTCGAGCGCTGGAACGCTGCTCCGATCGCGGCCCGGATCGCGAACGCCACCGCGGCCGTCCCGGCGACCCAACCGATCGTCGAGCCACGCGCGAGGTAGGGCTGCACCAGGCCGACGTAGGTGAGGGTCCCGGCCGAGACGCAGAAGACGAGCCCGACGATCAGCGCGCCGAGGAACCGTGGTTCGTGCGCCCCGGACTGGGTCACTGGCGCCGTGCCCGAGAGCACGAGCAGCGTCGCGAAGACGCCGAGCCCGACGAGGTCCCCGAACGCGAAGTTGACCATCCCGGTCAGCCGGTAGATCAGCGTGTGTCCCGCTGCGAAGAGCCCGTAGACCCCGCCGGCCGCGAGGCCGGACACGAAGACTTGCAGCGCGATGGTCATCTAGTACGAGATCTTGCGCATACTCCTCTGTCGGCGGCGCCACTCCTTGCGCGCCTCGGATTTGAGCCGCGCGTCTTTGCGAATCTCGAGCGCGCGGATCTCCCGCAGGAGCTTGCGGTAGCTCGCGAAGCGCTCGGCCGGCAGCGCCCCGTCCGCAATCGCTGACTTGACCGCGCAACCCGGCTCGTGCTCGTGCGAGCAGTCTGAGAAGCGGCACTCGGCGGCGAGCTCCGCGATCTCCGCGAAGGTGCTGTCGAGGACGTCCTCGTCGGCCCAGAGCTGGAGCTCGCGCATCCCGGGCGTGTCGATCAGCAGCGCCCCCGACGGCAGCGGCACGAGCTCGCGGTGGGTCGTCGTGTGGCGGCCGCGGCCGTCCGAGCGGATCTCCTGCGTCGCGAGGAGGTCGCGGCCCGCGAGGCGGTTCACCAGCGTCGACTTGCCAACTCCGGACGTGCCGAGCAGCGCGATCGTCCGGCCGGGCTGGAGATGCGGCTCGAGCTCGTCGATCCCCTCGCCCGTCGCGGCGCTGACGACCAGCACCGGGACGCCCAGCGCGACCGCCTCGACCTCTGCCAGCTCGAGGAGCCGGTCCTGGGCGAGGTCGGCCTTGTTCGCGACAACCACGGGGTTGGAGCCGCTGTCCCACGCCGAGGTTAGGAACCGCTCCAGCCGCCGCGCGTTGAGGTCGCCGCCGAACGCCGTCACGAGGAAGACCGTGTCGACGTTGGCCGCCACGACCTGCTCGACGGTTCGCTTCCAGGCTTCCTTGCGCTTGAAGGCGGAACGGCGTGGGAGCACCGCCTCGATCACCGCCTTCTTCTCGCCGTCCAGCTTCCGCGCCGCGACCCAGTCGCCGACGGCCGGCAGCTCGTCGTCTTCGAGGCGCCCCGCGGGCACGCCGCCGAGCCGCCCGAGCTCGGTCAGCAGCTCGCACGGCCCGTGGTGGCGCGCCGCAACGCGCGCCGGAATCAGGTTGTCGTTCTCGTAGGGCCGGAACGCGTCCGCAAAGAAGGCGTCCCAGCCGAGCTCTTGCAGGTTCAACAGCTTCTCCTTCGGCTTGGCTTGGGAACGAAAAAGCGCCCGTTCGGGCGCGTGTGAGCCTCAGGAGTGGGCGCGAGCTAACGCGCGCAGCCGGAGGCTCGGCGAACGAAGATCTCAGTCATTTGTCGAACCTCCTCTCGGCGCGTGACCAACGAAGCATAGAGCGGACCTATACCGTGAGCAAACCGGCGATGAGCACCATTCGTGCCATGACCAGAGTTCTCCTTGCAGTTGCAGCCCTCGCCGTGGCCGCCGGGTGCGGGGCAAGCTCGATGGCCACGCACGCCGCGACGCCGAAGAAGGCCCCGTCCGGAAGCAGCGCCGAGATGACGCAGGCGTGCTCGACGACCGGGCTCGAGGTCTGGCTCGGCGTGGGCGAAGGCGGTGGGGCCGCCGGCTCGACGTACTACCCGCTCGAGCTCACCAACACCTCGAACCGCCGCTGTCGCCTGTTCGGCTTCCCCGGAGTCTCCGCGGTCGCCGGAGCCCAGCTCGGCTCGCCGGCCCAGCGGAACCGCGCGCATCCCACCTACCACGTGACGCTCATCCCCGGCGCGACGGCGCACACCGTCGTCCGCATCGTCGACGTGGGCAACTTCGACGCCTCGAAGTGCAAGCCGGCCGACGCGACGACCCTTCGCGTCTACCCGCCGGGCCAGTTCACGGCCGCCGACATCCCGTTCAGCTTCCGAGCCTGCTCCGCGAAGGGCCCGATCTTCCTCTCGGTCGAGCCGATCCAGCCCGGGCTCGGCGTCCCCGGCTCTTAGCGTTCCGCGCCGGTCGCCTCCAACGTGTCGTGCACGTGCCGGCTCACCCGCCGGTCCGGGCGCGCGGCGAGGAAATACGCAGCGCCGATCACGGCGATCACGACCATGACGAGCAGCGTGATCCAGTCGAGGTTGAAGAGCCCGCGTCCGCTGGTCAGGCCCGTCGGCACCACGACGTTGAGCAGCATCAACCCGAGGTAGAGCGCCGCCACGATCGAGACCGTCCAGCCCCAGCGCCCGAGCTGGAACGCCCCCTCGGGCTTCCAGCCGCGCCGTCGGGCGATGATCGCCGCGATCACGGTCAGCAGGAACGAGAGGTAGATGCCGCTGACCGCGAACGAGATCAGCGAGTAGAGCGCCGTGATGTTCGCCGGGTAGGTGATGAAGCCGAGCTTCACGTCCTTGGACGGCTGGTAGTAGACGAGCAGGACGAACAGCACCGAGACGACCGAGCCTGCGAGCAGCGCGTTCACGGGCGTCCGGAACCTCGCGTGCACCTTCGAGAGCCAGGCCGAGCCGGGCAGCGCGCCGTCGCGGCCGTACGAGAACGCCATCCGGCTCCCGGCGCCCTGCACCGCTGTGCCGCACGAGAAGAACGCGAAGATGATCAGGAGCAGCAGGAAGTCCTGCATCCCGCCTGAGAGCTGGCCGAGAATCGCGGGGACGCCGCCGCCGTCGAAAGTCGCCTTGATCGGGTTGTGCTTCGGCATCGCGAGCAGCAGCGACGCGGTCAGCACGAGCGACGAGACGCCGCCCCAGATCAGAGCCCAGCGCATCGCCCTGGGAATCTTCCGCGACGCGTCCCTCGTCTCCTCGGCGATGTCGCCGCACGACTCGAAGCCGTAGAAGATGTAGACCGGCGCCAGCACCGCGACCAGCGCGGCGGCGAGCCAGCTGCCGTGGAAGTTGACGGCGTAGACGTTGCTCGACGCGTGCGTCACGCCCTGCGTCGAAAACAGGAAGCCCAGTCCGTGGTGGAAGCCGTGGATCAGCAGGATGAGCGCGATTCCGAACGTGCCCACGATCTCGACGCCGACGCCGAACTGCGCAACCCGCCCCATGACCTTCGCGCCGGTGATGTTGAGCGCGGTCTGGATCGCGAGCAGGACGAGCGTGATCACGAGGATGGTCGAGTGCGAGGTCGGGTCCCAGTTGGTGCCGAACCACCGGTGGGCCAGGTCGGCCACGTACGGGACGACGCCCGTATCCACCGAGGCGACGGTCACCAGCAGCGCGATCCCGTAGAACCAGCCGACGAACCACCCGTACGCAGGCCCGACCGAGAACTTGCTGTACTGGTAGAGCGCGCCGGCGACGGGGTAGTGGCTCGCGAACTCGCCGAAGACGAGGGCGACGAACAGCATCCCGACGACCGGGATGATCGTGAGCCAGAGGTAGGCGGGGCCGCCGGTTGCGACTCCCACGAGGAAGAGCGAGTAGATGCCGACCATCGGGGACAGGTAGGCGAACGCGACCGCGAAGTTCTCGAAGAACCCGAGCACGCGGTTGAGCTGCGGGCTGTAGCCGAGGTTCGCGAGCCTCGCGTCCTCGTCTACCGTCACCGCTGTTGCCGGAACCTCCCCGGCGTGCGCCAAGTCTGACATCGCTCCTCCTGACGTGGGCTAGGCCAACGGCGATCTAACGCCCCCGCGCCGATCGGTGTCAAGCAGGCATGCGCGGCTGCTGGCCGAACACCAGAGGTCGTGCGCAGCACGGCTGATCGCCCCACGACCTGGGCCGCGGCGAGCATCTATGCGCTCGCCGTCTTCTTCCTGATCCTCGGCGGAGCGTCGATCGTCGTGGGCGCGCACGATGCCGCCCTCGCGCAGCCGACGCTGGGCGTGACGGCAGCCGGCGCGCTCTTGCTCGTCGGCGGGATCCTCCTCGTCATCGCAGCGGCGAGCCTCGACCGGCTGGTTCGGCGGACCCCCTGGAAGAGCCGCAAGCGCCCGCCCTGCCACGCGACCGTGCTGGTCGCCTGTCTCGTCACCATCCTCTTCGGCCTCTACGTCCTCTTCTCCGGCCTCGGAAGCCCGGCGCGGCAGCGTTACGTGGTGGTCGTGGCCGCCCTGCTCATCATCGGCGCGGCCACGCTTGGGCTCGTCCTCTTCGGGCGCGAGGTCGAGCTGACACTGCCGCGCGTCGGGACAGCGGTTGCGCTGACGCTCCTCGGCACCACGATCGGCGCGTACGAGTTCTGGTACCAGCACCAGTACGAACCGGCGCACGCGGGCGGGGCCGTCTCACTCAAGGTCGGCCTGGCGAAGACCGGCGAACAGGGTTCTTTCGACGTGATTCGAGCGACCATCGACTACCAGGCAATCGGGGGCAAGAGCGTCGCCGCGGTCGGCTCCGTGTACTCGCTGACGGGCTCGCGGGTCGTACGTTGCCCTCGAAGCGCGACTGTGCACCAGGTCACTGGCGCCTTCAAGGGCTTCCTGCTCGACCCGCAGCGGATTCGCTTCATGGCCGACGTCCTCGAGCAGCCGCCAAGCGTGCTCGCCGCCGGGAAGTTCGTGGCGGACGGAAAGCGGCTCGATCCGGACGTTCCGGCCGATCGCGAGTTCGTCTTCCTCGTGCCCCGGCACCGGTACCAGCTGCTTCGCTTCCGGGCGCAGCTGTTCGCCGTCCCGGGCTCGGTTCCACTGTCGCGCCGCCTGCCGCCGCAGTACGCGACCTTCACCGGCGACAACGAGCTGTACGGCTACTGGCGCATCGACGACGACAGCTGGCT
>DATDFL010000244.1:0-18020 GCA_036522595.1 Gaiellaceae bacterium | reverse complement strand
CGCGCGGCGCCGCGCGTGTGCCCGATACAGCAGCGCCGACGAGACGAGCGCCATCACGGGCAGCCAGACGAGCTCCACGCCCCAGCCCAGTCCACGCAGCGGCCCGCGTCCGTACGGGCTGAAGGCGACGGGGATGATGGCCCAGGTCAGCGCCGGCCCGACCATCAGCAGGATCGAAGCGGTCAGCGGGAAGCCGGCGAACAGCCAGCCGACTCCGGGGAACCCCATTAGCCCGAGCGGCAGCTCGTAGCCGGCGAGCGCGGCCGGGCTGCGGCGGACGACGCGCTTCGGGATCTTCCCCGTGAACGCCTGCGGAGTCGCGGCGATCGCTTCCCGCCCGGCCGCCCGCTGCGGCGTCGTCATCCGCCACATCGCCGACGCGAACGCGGCGAACCCGGCAAGCACGAGCAGCGCCGCGGGCACGAGCACGAGCGCCTGCCAGGGCTCGAGAGCCGCGAGCTTGGGCGCCTCGACGGCAAAGAAGGCCACCCCGGCCGCGTAGTACACGCCGATGCCCGCAGGCACGAGCGTCACCACGAGCCGCGCGCGCCGCACCGGCCACGCGGCGCCCGCGAGCTCCAGCGACACGAGCGCCAGCCCGACGAGCAGGATCATCAGCCCGCCGACCATGTTCAGCTGCGCGTGCAGGTTGACGATCACGTCGCCCGCCTGGCCGCCGCGGTCGAGGGCCTCGTTGACCGCGGGGAAGGCTTGCACCGGCCCCTGCAGCGTCCCGACGGCGAGCGCGGCGCACCCGGCCAGGACGAACGGCCGCAGCCGGCTGCCGCTCCGCCAGATCGACCGCACCGCGACGACGAGCATCAGCCAGAACGCGGCGAACATCGCGATCCCTGCGCCCATGATCAGGAACGGGTGCAGAGGCGTGGCCTCCTCGGCGGCCTCGACGCTGAGCCCGTGGTGCACCACGAGACCGCCTTCGTGGAAGCCGAGGTAGAGCGCCGAGAAGTAGAAGGCGAGCGAGCCGAGGAGCAGCGAGTAGAAGCAGGTGTCGACCAATCGGCGCGAGGGCTGCGTGCGCAGGAAGAGCGCTCCGAAGACGAGCATCGCGAGCCCGGTCACGAGGTTGATGTGCGCGTGGCTGATCGGGTCGATCCACTCCCCCGCGTGGCCGGCCTTGTAGAGCCAGTCCGCGTTCTTGGGCGCAACCTGGATGACGCCCTGGACGGTCCCGACCGTCAGCGCGGCCGCCCCCGTCGCGAAGAACTTCCAGAGGTGCCACTGCGGCTTGGGCACCTTCACCGTCCTGGCCTGGAAAACGGTGACGAAGACGTTCGTCGCGAAGCACCAGTAGCCGAGGCCCATGATGCCCGCCCCCATCCCGACCGGCGCCTTGTACCAGTTGCCCATATGCGCCTTCGCGGCCGGGTACGTCCAGCCGTGCTCGATCAGCGACCCCATCGCGATCCCGTTGCCGATCAGCGAGACGTAGAAGACCGCGAGCCCGATCGCCGTGAACCAGAACGCGCACTGCGCAAGCCCTTCGCTCGCCAGCGGCCGTCCGACGATCCGCGGCAGCGCCAGCCAGCAGAGCCCGGTCGCCAGCAGCGTGCCGCCGCCGACGATCGTCACGTGCGTGTTCGAGAGGTCGCGAACGAGGTGGCCCGCGTAGCCGGTGCGGGCGAGGTACTCGGCGAGCCACGGCAGGTTCTTGATCGCCATGTGGACCGAGCCGACGACCAGGAAGAGCCCGCCCGCGACGAAGTACTTCGCAGTCTTGCGGTCGTGCGCGTAGAGCTCGTCGTCCGGGTACGGCTCCTCGCGCACCGGCGCGGCCTTCCCGGGGATGAACTTGCAGATCGCCGCGATGACGACGGCGAAGAACGCGACGTACGTCAGGAACTGGAGCGACGAGAGGTGCTTGACCCACATTCGGGCCGGGCTCCTACCTGAGACCGGGCTCGATGAAGAAGATGAGGAGCGTCCAGGCGAGGTAGATCGCCATCAAGCAGGCGAGGATGATCCACGAGCGCGTGTGCGCCTTGGCCGAGTGGCGGATGTCCCCGGTGTCGCGGTACCCGGTGAGCGGGCGCGCGGGTCGTTGTCGTCTCGGCTCGTCGCCCATCAGAACACCTTCTCCATGATTCGCGGCGACGTCGCGCTGATGCCCGCCACGCTGTCGAGCATCCGCTCGACGGTGTACCCGCGCTCCAGGAACGCCTCGAGCTGCTCCGGTGTGTCCCAGGTCGAATAGCAGTGGATGAGGAAATCGCCGCTGTCCTCGAGCGCGACAAAGGCCTCGAGCTTCTGGCAGCCCGGGTACTCCTGCACGTGCGCCTTCAACGCCTGCAGCGACGAGTACGCGACCTCCCACTGTGCGGCTGGAATCGTCGCGTAGCTGAACGTCGACCAGGCGACGTACGGGAGCGCGGAAGGTGAGGGTGCGCCCGCCGCCATCAGAACTTCTGCCCGAAGACGAGGTGTCCGACGGTCAAGGCGACCGCCCAGCCCACGAGCACGACCGTCAGCAGGATGAAGAAGAGCGTCGACGGGCCGGCGAGCTCCGTCGTGTAGCCGCCGAACGTGTCGACCGGATAGATCTTCTGGCGCGTCGTCCGGTACTGGTAGATCCAGAAGAGGATCACGAGCGACAGCGCGATGAGGAAGCCCCAGAGCCACGCCAGGTCGAGCCAGCGGACGTGCCAGGTGGCGGCCCGCTGCATCGTCTCCTGGTGGCCCTGCAGGTAGAGGTAGTACTGGCGCGCCTTTTCCGGCGTATCGCCTCTCGGCATCCCCATCAGCGGCAGCCCCATCAGTCCCACTCCTCCTCGTCGAGCGCCCAGTCAGGCGTGTAGTAGTCCTCCTCGTCCACGTACAGCGGCACGCTGCCGACCCGGTCGAGCTCCTGGAAGTGGCCGGCCTTCCAGGCGACCAGGAACGCGACGAACGCGAGGCCGCCGAAGATGAAGAACGTGTCCATCATCCAGTCGGCCATCACCCAGCGCGACTGCTTCGTCTCCGGCTGGTCGTGCGCGAAGGCCAAGGCGGGCCATGTCAGGGCAAGCAGCGCGACAGCAAACGAGATGAGCGCGAGCCTTCTCACTGCTGGCCCGGCACGGTCGGAGGAACGGCTTTCTGGGCGTCAGGCGGCAGCTTCTCCCCGCGCGCCTTCGCGTCGGCCCAGGCGCGGTTGAGCATGTCGTTGTAGATCGCCTTGATCCCGGCCGCCGCTTCTTTCAGCGACAGGGGCGTCTTGGCAGTGTTGTTCAGCCGCAGGTTGTCCTTCGGTGCGAGCCCCGGGAAGACGCGCATTGCCTCCTGCATGAACGGATCGGTGACCGGCTTCGACTGGAAGCTCGCGTTGCCTGGCAGCGTCTGGTGCGATTTCACCCAGGCGAGCAGCTCCTTGGACGGCTGCCAGACGATGTAGTCCTTCGGCTCCGGGACGCGGTTCGGGGCGAGCGTCCCGTTCGGGATCGTCTTCACGAACAGCACGAGGCGCCAGATGTCGTCGACCGAGAGCCGCTCGCCGAAGTTCTCCATCGCGGTGCCGGGCCAGCCGCGCAGGATGCGGTAGTAGAAGTCGCCGGGGCCGGTGTCGCCGCCGCAGCACGCGTCGTCCTTGTCGGTGAAGTCGGCGGGCGGGGGCGAGAGGAAGCGCGCGCCGGGCCCCTTGCCGTCGCCCTTCAGGCCGTGGCAGCCGACGCAGCGCTCGAGGAAGACGATCTTGCCGCGCAGCAGGTTCCCCTCGGTGACCGGGAGCGGGTCGCCCGAAAGCCAGTAGCTGCGGTCGATTTGCGAGAGGTTCGGCGCCTCCTCGAGCTGGTTCTTCGGCGGCACGAGCTTGGAGTCGGGCAGCGCCTCGACGATCCCCTTGTGCGCCCCCTTGAACCCCTTGTACGCCTCCGGGAAACCCTGGTTCGCGAGCACGACGTGCTTCGCGTAGATCTGGCCCGCGTAGCGGAGGAGCCCGGACTTGCCGCTGCGCTCCTCGACGAAGGACACGAGCTGGTCGACCTGTTTGTCGCTGAACAGCGACTTCATGTCCGGCATCAGCGACTTCGGGTCCATGAAGCGCGGGTCGTAGAAGTGCGCGCGCTGCCAGTCGTTCGGGTGCCAGCCCGACTCCTGCGAGAGATCCGGGCCGGTGCGCTCGGTGCCGAGCAGGTTCGGCGACTGGTCGCTGCCGTAGAAGTCGCCCGGCTGCGAGACCTTCGGGTAGAGGAAGTACAGCCCCTCGCGCACGTCCTGCGGACGCGAGTAGCCGGAGTGGCAGACGTAGCAGCCGTTCTGCGCGAACAGGTTGCGGCCCTTGAGCGCGACGTCGGAGAGCGGGGCCCAGTCCTTCGAGGCCGGCGGGTCGAACGTGTGGATCGGGAGCCAGACGACGATCGCGACGACGGTGAAGAAGGCGAGCAGCCCGCCGACCCCTGCCACGAGCGGCGTGATCAGCATCCGTTCGGCCGGATGCCGGACCCAGCCGCGCGGCAGCCGCTCTTCCGTGCCCTGCCGTTCCTCGTCCATCAGCCGCTCACCGGCGGCGCGACGGCCTCGGCGACCTTGTAGGTCTCAGCCCGCCGGCGCTCGGCCGTGTTCGTGAAGATCGTGAGGCCGATGTTGACGATCTGGACGATCCCGGAGACGACGATCATGGCGCCGAAGATCCCGCGCGCGATGTAGTACGCGTGCAGCTGCGGCAGCACGTTCACCTCGGGGATCCCGTCCTGCCAGGCGAAGCCCTGCTGGAACCCGGCGAGCGTCAGCACGCTGAAGAACCCGGTGAAGCCGACCGTCACCAACCAGTACTGCCACTCCGAGAGGCTGCGGCTGAATAAGGGCCGCTGGTAGATCTGCGCGACCATGTAGTCGATCACGCCCATCCCGAGGATCGTGAAGGCCCCCAGCAGCGCCAGGTGGGCGTGGGCGACCACGAAGTTCGTGAAGTGCGTCAGCTTGTTGAACGGCTGGATCGCCTCGAACGCCCCCTGGATGTTGACCAGGAAGTAGAAGAAGAAGGCGGTCATGGTGAAGCGCAGCGGTAAGTTCGTGAAGAATCGGTCCCAGTTGCCCTTCATCGTTCCGAGGATGTTGATCGTGAACGCGAAGACTGGGACCAGCAGCATCCAGGACGAGACCTCCGCGATCGTCTTCAGCCAGGCAGGCGTCGGCGACTGGAGGATGTGGTGGTCGCCCACTCCGGTGTAGAAGAACGCCATCCCCCAGAACGAGACGAGGGAGAGCGTGTAGCTGTAGAGGGGCGTGTTGGTGACGCGCGGGACGATGTAGTACGTCAGCGCGAGCAGCATCGGGGTCAGCCACAGCCCGAACAGGTTGTGCGCGTACCACCAGTTGAGGATTGCGTCCGAGAGGCTCGAGTTGAGCGCGCCGGAGCGCGACCCCCAGACGTTGCCGGGGTGCCAGATGACGTTGCCTATGGCGTAGTCGACGGCGAGCCATAACGGGCTCGCGATGAAGAACCAGACCGAGACGTAGATCGGCCTGATCGTCCTGATCGCGACCGTCGCGAGGATGTTCACGATGTTCGCGCACCAGATGATCAGCAGCGCGATGTCGATCGGCCAGATGAACTCCGCGTACTCGCGCCCCTGGCTGTGGCCGGTGAGGAGGCCGATGACCCCGAGCAGGTACATCAGGTTCCAGGCCCAGCAGCAGATGATCCCGAGGCGCTCGCTCCACATCCCGCGCGTGCCGACCAGGCGCGGGAGCATGTAGAAGAGCGCGCCGAAGTACATCATCGTCAGCCACGCGAGGATCACGCCGTTGACGTGCGCCGGCCGGATGCGGCTGAACGAGAGGAACGAGATCCCGCCGAAGGCCTCAGGAGTGACGAACTCGGTCGCGAGGACGAGCCCGAAGAGGTCGACGATGGTCAGCCAGATGATCGAGGACAGCAGCCAGTGCTTCGCGGCGCCGTCAGGGAAGAGCGGGTTTCCGCGCCTGGTTGCCTGCGCCGTGAGCGGCGCCGGTGCCCCAGGACTCAAGGCACGGGTGTCCTCCCCCATCGCCGCGCGAACATAAGAAGCCGGGCTCGCGCGGGCCGCCGAGATGACGAACTTGTCATCGGCTGGTCATGTTCACGTCATATTTCCTGCGTTAGGGTCCCTCTGCGGAAGGGGGAGGCATGCGCATCCTGGTCATCGAGGACGAGCCGAGGATCCTGTCTTTCCTTGCGCGCGGCCTCGAGGCCGAAGGCTTCTCGGTCGACGGGGCCGGGGACGGGAGGGCCGGAGTCGAGCGCGCTGTCCGCGGCGCTTACGACCTGGTCATCCTCGACCTGCTGCTTCCGAAGCTCGACGGCTTCGCGGTCCTGCAGCAGCTGCAGAACCGGCTGCCGGAGCTGCCGATCGTGATCGTGTCGGCGCGCAGCGAGCTCGAGACGAAGCTGCGCGGGTTCGATCTCGGCGCCTGCGACTACCTCTCGAAGCCGTTCTCGTTCGACGAGCTGCTCGCGCGCGTGCGGGCGCAGCTGCGCCGCGGGCGGCCCGGTGAGAACGGCAGCGTCGTGCGCGCGGGCCTGCTCTCGCTCGACGTGGCGCGCCGGCAGGCGAAGCTCGGCGATGTCGTCGCGACGCTCTCCGACCGCGAGTTCCGGCTTCTGCACCACCTCGTCCTGCACGAGGGGGAGGTCGTCAGCCGAGAGCGCCTGCTCGCGGACGTCTGGGGCTACCACTTCGACCCGCAATCGAACGTCGTTGAGGTCTGCATCCGCCGGCTGCGGCAGAAGCTCGGCGCGGACGCGATCGAGACCGTGAGGCATGGCGGCTATCGCCTTCTTACGGCATAGGGCGATCGAGGCCGTGTGGTTCGCCTTCGCGGCGGCGAACCTCGTCGCGATGCAGCTCTGGCCGGACTGGGAGACGATCCCGTTCCATTTCATCTGGATCAGCCTCACCCTGGTCTACGGCTTCCGGATCTGGGCTCCGCGGCCGACCGGCATCGTGCTCGGGCTGGTGATCGGCGGTACGGGTTCGCTGATCCTTGCCGATGCGTTCGACGGGTCGCAGCTCTGGGGCGAGCTGTTCGAGGTGCCGCTCATGTCGGCGATGTTTCTCGCAATGGTCTGGCACGCGAGGCGGCGACAGGACGCGTCGCGCAGGCTCGAGCGGGAGGTCGCCGAGCGAGCGTCGCTTCTGCAGCAGCAGAAGCGGTTCCTGCACGACATCTCCCACGAGCTGCGGACACCGGTGACGATCGCCCGCGGCCATCTCGAGGTACTGCGGCGGCTCAACGGCAAGCCGGCCCAGGAGGTGGAGGTCGCGCTCGACGAGCTGGGACGCATCGAGCACATCCTCGAGCGGCTGCTCCTGCTCGCGAAGTCGAAGCAGCCGGACTTCGTCATGCCGGAGGACGTCGACGTGCAGGCGTTCCTGGAGGACGTGCTCGTGCGCTGGTCTGGGATCGTGCCGCGCGGCTGGCGAATCGGCGACGTGCCTGCCGGGACGCTACGGGTCGATCCGGAGGCGCTTCGGATCGCGCTCGACGCGCTGATCGAGAACGCCGTCAAGTACACCGAGCCACCCGACGGGATCGAGCTCTCGGCGCGCCGGAGCGGGCGTGACCTCGTGATCGAGGTCGCGGACGAGGGTCAGGGGCTGCCGCCGGGCGAAAGCCAGCGGATCTTCGAGCGCTTCGCCCGGGCCGATACGGCCCGGTCCCGCGCCGAGGGAGGCGCGGGACTCGGGCTGGCGATCGTCGACGCAATCGCGAAGGCACATGGGGGAAGTTGCTCCGCGCAAAGCGCCGACACCGGAACCGTCTTCAGTCTGCGGTTCCCGGAATTTGCTGCGGCCGCGGCCGTCGGCTCAGCACGCCGAGCGGGCCTCGCCGTTCCCAGCTGACGCTCGCGAGCGCACGGTTCAGCTCCGCGTCGTGTCCCGTTGCCACGGCGTGCGCCGTGCGCGCTGCGTGCTCGCCCGGCGAGAGCTCGGCCGGGTGGATCTCTTCGAGCTTCCTGGCTTCTGCGAACTGCGTCATCTCGGTCTCCTTTGGGTGAGTTCCATCGACGGAGACCAGGCTCGCAGCCGACCCTGAGAGAAGTCTTGGAAGGCACTAAGAAGCGCGTAAGAGTGGATACCGATCAAAGGTATGAAGCTCTTCACTCGAAAGGGGCGTGGCCGGCGCCCCGAGCGGGTGGGATTGTGGACGAGATGCTGCGTACGCTCACGCTCGCTGTTCTCGCCGCCTTGCTCGTGCCCGTTGCGGTGGCGGCGAGCACGCAGGACAGGGAGCAGATCCGGTTCAACCCGTCCGACCAGGCGGCGGCGCATGCTGCCGTGCTGCGCCGCGCGGATCTCGGGCCGGGCTGGAAGGGCGGGCCGGCGAAGCCGGATCTCTCGCCGGAAAGCTGCCCCGGCTTCCATCCGAAGCAGTCGGATCTCGTCCTCACCGGCGTTGCCGAGACGCGTTTCCGGCGGACCGGGCTGGATGTCCGCAGCGTCGCTCAGGTGCTTCAGACGCCGGCCATGGTCGCGCTCGACTGGCAGCGATCCGTCCACGACCCCCGTGCATTCGGCTGCATCCGCCACACGCTCGTGAAGGGGCTCACCTCGCAGGAGCGCCTTCTCTCGTTCAGGAGGGTCATCTTCCCACGGCTGGCTCCATATGCGGCCGCCTTTCGGGCGCTGATCGAGGTTCGCGCGCAGGGCCGGCAAGTGCGCTTTGTATTCGACGTCGTCGCCCTTGCCCGCAATCGCACCGAGCTGACGTTGAGCGTCGTGGCGCCGGCAACTGCGAAGCCGGCGCTCCCTGTCGTAGACGCGCGGCTCGCGGGCATCATGCTGGCGCGCGCCCGAGCGTAGAGCCACGCCGCGGCCGAGGCGGCCGCGAGGCGCTTCGTGGCATGCTGCCCTCGTGACCGCCGAGTCCTTCGAGCCTGGCCCACTTCCGGTCGCCCACGCCTTCGAGATCGAGGAGGCCAAGGAGCGGCTGGCTGCCGCGGGGGGCGGGTACGAGATCGTGCACCGCTCGCCCGGGCTCGAGGTGGGCGTCTACGTGTTGGTGGCGCCCGAGCCCGACCGGCAGCAGCCGCACGAGGACGACGAGATCTACGTCGTGCTGGAAGGGCGGGGCGTGCTCCAGGTCGAGGACGAGCGCGTCTCGCTGCAGGAGGGGAGCGCGGTGTTCGTGCCGGCCGGGGCCGAGCATCGGTTCGTGGGTTACGAGCTGCTGAGCGTCCTCGTCATCTTCGAGCGCGCCCTCACCAGAACGGACTAGCCCAGCCGCGCCAAGGCGTAGATGTGGGCGTTCGGGGACGGCCCGATGTTCACCTTACGATGGTTCGGGGTCTCTGCGGCCACATCCTCGGTCTCGCTGCGGTGCTCAGCGCAGCTGCGCTGCTCGGCGTCGCGCTCTTGAACGGGCCCACCGCGGCTCAAGCGGCCGCCGGCGGCTACACCTTCGCCGGCGGGAACGCGCGGGAGCGGGCGGTTGTTCACGCCGCGCTCGGCGCGAGCAGCTTCGACTGGAGCCTCGTCCCGGCGCACGTGACCATCCACATCACGCGCGGCGGCAACTCGTACTCGACGCGGGGCGAGATCTGGCTCAGCGCGACGCTGCTCTCTGGAGGCCGAGCGGCCTGGGGAGTCGTTCAGCACGAGTACGCACATCAGGTCGACTTCTTCCTCTTCGACGCCAAGGTCCGGGCGAGCCTCAACCGCGCCCTCGGCGGAACGACCTGGTGGCCGGATCGCGCGGGTGAGCACTTCCGCCACAGCCAGTTCGGCGCGGAGCGGTTCGCCTCGACGCTTGCGTGGGCCTACTGGCCGTCGCGCCAGAACACGCTCTTCCGCTACGCGCACGACGAAGCGACGGCGTTGCCGCCGGCTCGCTTCCGGAAGATGCTGAGCGACCTGGTCGCCAGCCTCTAAGTCGCAGACACCCTCACAGAACGAGCTCGTAAAGCTCCAGCGCGTTCCAGCGCAGGATTCGCTCCGCGGCGTCCTCGGCGTGGTCGTCGAGCAGTTCCGGAAGCACCTCGGCCAGGGCCTCGCGCCACCACTTTGCGGCCAGGTAGTACAGCTCCGGCGTGCGTGAGGCGTCCGAGGCGTAAAGCAGCTTCGAGACCGGCGCGAGCTCCAGCGCCTGCCTGAGCATCTCGGCCGGCCGCGAGACGTGCGGGATCGTCAGCGAGAGGTCGAACCAGACGTTCCCGTAGACGTGTGCGAGCCACCCGGCCTCGCGGACGAACGGATAGCAGTGTAGGAGCACGAAGCGCGTCTCGGCGAAGCGCTCCACCACCGGCTTGAGGTGACTCGGGTCGGCCCGCGCGAGCCAGAGATCCGAGTCGCCGAAGCCGCAGTGCACCTGGACCGGCAGCGGAGCACCCGTCGCCTCGTTCGCCTCGAGCGCGGCGGTCACCGGCTCCGAGAGCCGGTCCAGCCCGCCCCGGTACGCCGCAATCGTCTTCAGCGCGACGAAGCCTTGGGCCCGCGCCCCCGGGATGTCCTTCGGCTCGTGGGTCTCGATCCGCAGGACCGGCCGCGCCTCGCACGCGGCGAGCGAACCCAGCTCCTGCCACGGCGTCCCCTCGCCCTCCGGCGGAAAGCCGTCGTCGACGAGCAACAGCTCCGTGTTCGTCGCCCGCAGCAGCGCCGACGCATAGTGGTCCGGTTCGCTGTCCAGCCGGTACCGGTAAACCGCCTCCTCCGAGGGCTCGCAACCGAAGAACGCCGCCAGCTCGCGGATCGCCCGCCGGTACGTGACCCCCGTCGCCACGTGCGGCCATTGCCGCGGATCCGGGCTCTCCGAGAACAGCCCGCGGAACTCGTCCAGGGACGGCCGCGCGTAGAGGATCCCGTGCGCGTGATGATCGACTAGCGGGACGTCGATCAACTGAAGGCTGCGTCGAGGATGTCGAGCCCCCGCTCGAGCTCCTCGTCGGTGGCCGTCAGCGGCGGCAGCAGCCGGATCACGTTCCCGTAGAGCCCGCACGAGAGCAGCACCAGCCCCCGCTCGCGGGCGGCAACCGTGACGCGCTTCGCCTCGTCGCCGGACTTCGCTTCGAGCTCGAGCGCAAGCATCGCCCCGAGCCCACGCACCTCGCCGACCGATGAGTGCCGCGCCGCGATCTCGTCGAGCCGCCCGCGCACCAGCCGCCCGATCGCCTCGGCCCGCTCGCGGAACGACGGCTCGGCCAGCGCATCCAGCACCGCGCAAGCCGCCGCGCACGAGACCGGGTTCCCGCTGAACGTCCCGCCGAGGCCGCCCGGCTCCACCGAGTCCATGAGCCCCGCCTTCCCGGTCACCGCCGCCAGAGGCAGCCCACCGCCGAGCGTCTTGCCCGAGACCAGAAGGTCCGGCTCGACGTCGAAGTGCGAGATCGCCCAGACGGGCCCCGTGCGCCCGCATCCGGACTGCACCTCGTCGGCGACGTAGAGGATCCCGTGCTCGTTGCAGACATGGCGCAGCGCGTGGACGAACTCCGCCGGCATCGGGATGAACCCGCCTTCGCCCTGCACGGTCTCCAACACGACACACGCGACCGCATCGGCGGCCACGTCCTGCTTGAACAGCAGCTCGAGCCCGGCAAGCGCGTCCTCGACCGACACGCCGCGGTACGGGTACGGCGCCGGCGCGCGATAGACCTCAGGTGCGAGCGGCCCGAAGCCCTGCTTGTAGACGAGCTTCGACGTCATCGCCATCGTCAGGTTCGTCCGGCCGTGGAAGGCGCGGTCGAAGACGACGACGCCGGGCCGGCCGGTGGCGGCGCGCGAGATCTTGACGGCGTTCTCGATCGCCTCCGCGCCCGAGTTGACGAGCAGCGTCTTCGTCTCGCTCGGCCCCGGCCAGAGCCCGTCCAACCGACGCGCGACCTCGATGTACGGCTCGTACATCCCGACCATGAAGCACTGGTGCAGGTAACGGTCGACCTGCTCGTGGACGGCGCGGACGACTGTTTCCGGGTTGTGCCCGAGGTTCTGGCAGGCGATGCCGCCGGCGAAGTCGAGGTACTCGCGCCCGTCGGCGTCCCAGATCGTCGCGCCCTCCGCGCGCGCGACCACGAGGTCGGTCGTCGCGATCCCCCGCGGGACGAAGCGCTCGCGCTCTTCGCGAACCGTGGCTACGTCGTGCAGCTCGCGCGTCTCCATCGCCACAAACCCTAGTACTTCAGGAAATGACCGGCCTGCTCGAAAGCCTCGTCACCGGCCGAGTACGCCTCCCACTCCGACCGGCGCACCGCGAGGTACGAGCCCGCGAGCACGGGCCCGAGTGCGTCGATCAGCACCGAGTCGGCCTCCAACGCGTCCAGCGCCTCCGCCTGGGTCGCGGGCAGCCGGACAATTCCGCGCGCCTCGCGATCCTTCTCGTCGATCGTCGTCGGATCGACCTCGACCGGCTCCGGCGGTTCGAGGCCGCGCTCGAGCCCGTCCAGCCCGGCCGCGATCAGCCCGCCCACGGCGAGGTACGGGTTCGAGCTCGCGTCGGCCGCCTTGAGCTCCGCGTTCGTCGAGGCCTCCTCCATCCCCGAGAACACCGACGGCACGCGCACCGGCGCCTCGCGATTGTCGTGCCCCCAGCACACGAATGCGCCTGCCCAGTACTGCGGGATGATCCGGTGGTAGGAGTTGAAGCTCGGCGCGGTCAGGCCGCACAGCCCGGGCAGGTGCTCGAGGACGCCCGCGATGAAGGAGCGTGCCTCGGCCGAGAGCCGGTCGGGAGCCGATGCGTCATGGAAGCGGTTCTGCGAGCCGTCCTCCGACCACAGCGAGAAGTGGATGTGGCAGCCGTTGCCGGCGTTCTCGGGCCACGGCTTCGGCGCCAGCGAGGCCACGAGCTCCTGCGACGCTGCGATCCCGCGAATGGTCTCCCGCACGAGCAGCTGCTCGTCTGCTGCCCGCAGCGCCGGCCGGTGCGGCGTCGAGATCTCGTGCTGGCCGTGCCCCAGCTCCGAGTAGTACTGCTCGAGCCCGATTCCCTGTTGCTCGAGCGCGTCGACGAGCGCGTCGAGGAAGTTCTGCGCCGCGGTCGCGCTGATCGTCGAGAAGCAGAGCCCGGAGTCGATCGGGACGAACTGCCCATCGACCCGCATCGCAAGGGAGAACTCGTTCTCGAACGAGGTCTCGAGCTTCTCGCCCCGCTCGGCGAGCCGCGCCTCCATCCGCTTCAGGAACCAGCGCTGGTCCACCGGCGCCGGCTCGCCGTCGAGCTGCATCTGATCGACGAGCATCGCCCCCACGTGAGGCGCGTAGGGCAAGACGCGGAACGTCGACGGATCCGGGACGAGCCGGATCTCCCCGACCGGCCCCATCCCCTCGACCGGCTGCAGCTGATCGAGCGCGTTCATCGCCTGCATCGCGACGGTCAGCCCGATCCCGCTGCGGATCCGCCCCTCAAGCCCGGACAGCGCAGACGCCTTGGCGCGGACGGTCCCGTCGTTGCCCGACCAGAGGAAGCGGACGAGGCGGAGGTCCGCCTCGTCCGCTCTGCGAACTACTTCGTCCGGGGTCACCCGGCCGGCGTCATCGTCGCCGTGGGCGCCTCACGCCTGTGCATGAACTCACTGATCGCGTAGATCAGTAGCGCGGCAAGCACGGAGATTCCGCAGAGCACCGCGAGCCACACGCGCCAGTGGCCGGTCGAGAACAAGCTCGTCCACGGCGACCGGAAGACGACGTAGGCGCCGAAGCCCGACGCGAGCATCCCGATCACGCCGGAGGCGTAGAGCAGGTACGGGTGTGCCGCACGCACCTCGTCGAACCTCTGCGGGAACGCCCGCTTGACGAGGAAGACATCCGCGAACAGCAGCACCATCGAGATGCACCAGATCACGGTCACCGCGGCCTGGAAGAGCCAGTAGGCCTTCTGGTTGTTGTTGCCGCTCACCCACGGGTTGAAGATCGCGACCACGAACAGCGACGAGAGCACCGTCTGCGTGACGATCGCGTAGACGGGCACCTTCCGCTCGTTCACCTGGCCGAGCTGGCGCGGCATCCGTTGCTCGAGCCCCGAGACGAAGAGCAGCCTCGAGAACGAGTAGTTGTAGACGATCGTGTTCGAGACGAAGAACCAGATCAGCACGATCCCGATGATCACGGCGAACGCGTGCGAGCCCCAGAAGCCGGCTTGCACCGCCGCGAGGATGTCGGTCGTGTTGCCGACGCTCTTCGCGGCCGGCAAGGCCAGCATCGTCCCGAGCGTCGCCCAGAGGTAGGCGAACATCACGACGATCGAGCCCCAGAACAGGTACTTCTTGATCGAGCGCATGTTCACGATCTCGACGCCCATGTTCAGGGGCACCTCGATCCCGAGCAGCGCCAGGATCACGAAGCCGAACCACGTCCACTGGCCCGAGTGGATGCTCCAGTTGCTGCCGGTTCCCCAGCCGCCGGTCGCCGAGTGGCCGTCACCGATCAGCCAGAGGATCCCGGCGAGGCCGATCACAAAGATCCCCGCGCCGTAGAAGACCACCGCCCAGTTGGCGTAGGTCTGGGTCATCCGGAGCCTCATCATCGACATGAAGGCCGAGAACCAGAGCACCGCGAGGATCACGAGGCCCTGCTCCCAGGCCTTGGGCAGGCCGCCGGTGTCGACGAACTGCCACAGCGTGACGACGGCGTCGCCGGTGGCGACCATGACGAGGATCCCCGGCCACCAGGCACAGAAGCCGGCGAAGAAGCCCCAGAACGGGCCTAACGCCTTCTGCGTCCACACGTAGAGCGAGCCCTCTTGCGGAAACATCTGCCCGAGCTGCGCCGTCACCAACGCGCCGGGGATCAGGAACGCGAGGAACCCGAGGATCCAGTACGTGTACGCCGCCTGGTGAGCCTGCTGGATCGCCGACGCGTTCACGATGAAGAGGACGATCGCGACGAAGATGATCGTCATGTCGAACGAATTCAGGACTCGCGGCAGCATGCCGGGAGCGATCCGCTCGGAGATCATCACGCGCTCATCCGCCTGGGCAGCCATGAACCACCTCCAGAAGTCGCGTTACGCAGGAGATTTTCCTACGCGAGGCCGGGGTTTTGCAACAGGCGTGACAACAGCTCGGCGCGCACCGGAATCGAATCGAGCTCGACGTGCTCGTCCAGGGAATGCGCTCCGGCGCCCTCGGCCCCCAGCCCATCGAGAACGGGAACGCCGAGCGCCCCGATCAGATTCCCGTCCGAGCCGCCGCCGGACGACTCTTCCTCGAGCTCGAGGCCCAGCTCGCGGCCGTAGTCGCGGGCTCGTTCGAAGAGCTTGGCCGCGCCTTCGGAACGTTCGAGCGGCGGGCGGGTCCAGCCGCCGCCGAGCTCCAGCGTCGCCTCGGGATGAACGGGCCGGAGGCCGGCGAGCGTCTGCTCGAGCCGGTCCCGGTCGGCCATGGTCGCGACCCGGACGTCGATGCGCGCCTCGGCCTGCGCGGGGACGACGTTCTCCGAGGTTCCGCCGCTGACGACCCCGACGTTGACGGAGGTGCCCGCGTCGTCGTCGGTCAGCGCGTGCAGCGCGAGGATCTGGTGCGCGAGCTCCTCGATCGCGCTGACGCCGTCGGCTCGGGCCGTCCCCGCGTGTGACGCGCGCCCGGTGACCGTGAGCGTGAAGCGGCCGAGTCCCTTGCGCGAGGTCTTGAGGTTGCCGGTCTTGCCGGGCGGCTCGACGACGAACGCCGCCGCGACCCCGTCGGCCGCCTGCTCGAGCAGCGGCCGCGCGGTGCGGCTCCCGATCTCCTCGTCGCCGGTGAGAAACACGCGCAGCGCGCGGCGGTCGTCGCCGGCGAGGCGAATCGCCTCGAGCATCACGACCAGCCCGGCCTTCATGTCGTAGGCACCGGGCCCGTAAGCGGTCGCCCCTTCGACCCGGAACGGCATCTCGGCGAGCGTCCCGGCCGGCCAGACGGTGTCGCAGTGCGCCGAGAGCAGGATCGGCCTGCCTTGCCCGGAGAGCTCGGCCCGCAGGTGACCGCCGTCGAGCGGCGTCACCTCGGCACCGAACCGCTCGAGCTTCTCCCCCACGCGAGCCGCAACCACGGCAACGCCGTCCGAGTAGGTGGGCGACTCGATCTCGACGAGCTGCCGCAGAAGAGCGACGAGCCGGGTCTCCCCGGCTCGTCGCCTTTCATTGCTATCGCTTGGTTCGACTACCGCTTGCCGACCCTCAGGTTGACGCGGTGGCCGCGGTTGAACGTGCCGCGCTTCGGGCTCTGCGAGAGCACTCGGCCAACAAGCCTGCGGCTCGAGTGCTTCCTCGTGACCCGGCCGACGCTGCAGTGCCGGGCGCGGATCCGAGCCTTCGCCTTCGCCAGCTTCATGTGCACCACGTTCGGCACGTGGCACTTGATGGGTGGCGGAGGTGGTGGCGGAGGCGGAGGTGGTGGTGGCGGAGGCGGCGGAGGCGGAGGTGGCGGAGGCGGAGGTGGTGGTGGCGGAGGCGGCGGAGGCGGCGGCGGCGGCGGGTTGGTCGGCAGCGGCCACACGTAGGCGCCGCGGCTCCGCGTCCACGCCGAGAGCGTCGTCGCGCCACGGTCGATCTGCAGATCCCAAATCATCACGCTCGGGATCCCGTTGGTGAACCTGAACCACGTCGGCGAGGCCGCCGTGATGTCGTCGGTGTAGTAGACGCCCCAGTCGGTTCCCGCGTAGACCTGCTGCGGGACGTTCGGGTTGACGATGATCGAGTCGACCGGGATGTCCGGCAGGTTCCCGGTCTTGTCAGCCCACGAGAACGTCGCGCAGTCGTTTGCGTTCCCGCAGGTGACCTGGAAGACGTGGCCCGGCGTCGACGGCGTGTTGGCGTTGAAGCCGCCGACCGCCGCGTAGGCCGTAGCGTCGTCCCGGGTCGGAGCCGACGGATCCAGCGCGACGCCCAGGACCGGCCGGTTCGGCAGGATGGTGTTCCCGCCCGTCACGTCGACCCAGTTCGCCTGCGAGGCGACTCCGGTGCCGAGGTTGAAGCCGATCCAGAAGTTGGCGTCGTTCGTGCCGGCGACCGCGTCGCTCGCCCACTTCGGCGAGTACTTCACCTGGTTGATGTACGAGCGGTTGCCCAGCGTCTGCTTCGTCATGTTCTGGGTCGACGGGTTGTTGGTGACGTACCAGCTCACGGAGTTGGCCGCGCCGGTCGTCGTCTCCCAGACGCGGGTCGTGCCGTCGACGAGGTGGCCGCAGCCGGTCGTTGCGCCGGCGGCCTGGCAGTCGTCGCCGCCGGGCATGCCGCCGTGGAACAGGTCGAACGGCTGGACGAACGAGCGCGTGTCGCCGCCCCAGCCGCCGGTCACCGGCGAGTAGTTCCCACCGCCGGTGAGACAGTTCGTGACGCAGCGGTTCATGCCGCCGCTGTTGTTCCCGACGAAGTAGCGCGGGCTCGAGCCCGTGCCGACCGGGTCGATGGCGGCGTCGAAGCCGTCACCGCCGACCGTCATCTGCCACTGGGCCGGGCCGGTCGGGTACCCCGAGAAACCGACCACGCTGGGCGCGTTGTCCTGCGCGCCGCCGGCGGCCGACGGGTTCGACGCGGTCTGGAAGTTCCCGCTGATGTCGCCCGCGTAGAACTCGATCGTGTTCAGACCGTCGTCCATGTTGAAGAAGTCGGCATCCGTGGAGGCGGTGCTGGCGTTCGTCGTGCCGAACATGCCGCCGTCACTGCCGACGAGGAGGATGTCCGACGAACCAGGCAGGTACGCGAGGGCGTGCTGGTCGACATGGACGTTGGCGGGCGGGCCGAGGTAGCCGCAGGTGACGTCGGTCATCGACGTTCCGGTTCGGGTCGCCTTCCAGACGTCGTACGTATCGACGAACAGCTTGTCCGGGTCGTTCGGGTCGACCGCGAGGCCCTGGTCATACCAGTTCTGCGGATAGTCGAAGCCGCACGAGCTGAGATCCAGCGCAGGCCCCTGCGTGCCCTCCATGAAGTGCCAGTTGGCGCCGCCGTCGTTCGTCTGCCAGATGCCGAGCTCGCAGCCCGGCGCCCCGCAGTTGGTATTGACGGCGATCGACTGCACCTGCGCGTAGATGACGTTCGGGTCGCTCGGGGCAACCGCGAGGTCGATCCGGCCGAGCTGGTCGCCGACCGTCGAGCTGGCGTAATCGACGCCGCTGCTGGCGTTCATGTCCGCCCCGGTG
>DATDFL010000243.1:0-3396 GCA_036522595.1 Gaiellaceae bacterium | reverse complement strand
GGCGATGGCGAAGAACACCGCGATGGCCTTGGCCCGGACTTCCAGCGGGAAGATCTCGGAGACGGTCAGGTACCCGGCGCTGGCGCCGGCCGAGGCGAAGAAGAAGATGACGCTCCAGCACAGGGTCTGGGTGACCGCGTTCAGCGCGCCCGCCTTGAACAGCTGGGCGGTGATGACCAGCAGGATGCCCGAGACCAGGTAGGTACCGGAGATCATCTTGCGGCGGCCGATGGTGTCGAACAGCCGCCCGATGGTCAGCGGGCCGAGCAGGTTCCCGGCGGCGAAGGCCATGAAGTAGTAGGGGGTCCGGCCGGGCGGGACGTGGAAGAAGAACTGCAGGACCAGCCCGTAAGTGAAAAAGATGGCGTTGTACAGGAACGACTGGGTGATCATCAGCGTCCCGCCGTAGATCGTCCGGCTCGGGTAGTGCTTGAACAGCGACCGCAGCAGGGCCACGTACCCGATCTGCTCGGTCGGCCTGATCACCAGTTCCCGGCTCGGGTCCACCGGCGGAGGCTCGCCCTTGGTCGCCGCGACGTCGGCTTCGATCTCCGCGATGGACGCCTCGGCTTCCTTCTCCCGGCCGTGCATGATCTGCCAGCGGGGGCTTTCCGGCAGGTGCCGCCGGACGAAGATGATCACCAGGGCGAGCACCGGTCCGACCAAGAAGGCGATCCGCCAGCCCAGTCTGGGCGAGATGTGGTTCAGGGCGACCAGGGTCACGATGGTGCCGAGGAAGGCGCCGGCCCAGTAGGTGCCGTTGACCGCGATGTCCACCCGGCCGCGGTACCGGGCCGGGATCATCTCGTCGATCGCGGAGTTGATCGCGGCGTACTCGCCGCCGATTCCCGCGCCCGTCAGGAACCGCATCAAGTAGAGGTACCAGGGCGCCCAGGCAAAGGCGGTCGCGACGGTTGCGGCGATGTAGACCGCGAGCGTGAGCAGAAAGAGCTTCTTCCGCCCGAAGCGATCGGTCAGCTGTCCGAAGAACAGGGCGCCGAGGCACGCGCCGCCCACGTAGAAAGCTGCGGCGATGCCGATCCCGGACGTTGTGATCGCGATCCCGCTGCCCTTCTCGGTAAGCCGGCTCGCGATCGAGCCGACGATCGTCACCTCGAGGCCGTCGAGGATCCACACGGTCCCGAGGCCGATCACGACCATCCAGTGGAAGCGCGACCACGGCAGGCGATCGAGCCGCTTGGGGACGTCGGTCTCGATGATGTGCTGGTCTGCGGATGCGGCGGCGCTGCTCACGGGGACAACAGATCCCCCGCCGTCGAAACATGAAACCGCTGCTACGGTCGCCAAATGCTCGGGTGCCGCGTCCTCGGACACCGCTACCGGTTCCGCGCCGAGGGCGAGACGATGCTCTGGGAATGCGAGCGCGGCTGTGGCGCGGGCGGCTCGAAGGACTACGCCACCGCACAGGAGGCGGCGCGCTACGCGAGGGCCTTCGACCGCGAGGACCGCCACGACGTCGGGCGCCGCGCGCCGCTGGTCGGGCTGTTCCCGTTGCGGCTGTACCGGTCGCTCAGAGACCGCCGGCGCTGAGCGCGTACAGCCGCCACTCGCCGGGCACGCCCTTCAGCGGGGCCGACCCGCGATCCTCGAACTCGAGCCCCGAGCCGGCAACGAGATCGCGCACGGTGCCCGAGACGAGCACCTCTCCCGGCCCCGCCTGACCGGCGACGCGCGCGCCGATGTGGACGGCGATGCCGGCCAGCTTGTCGCCGACGATCTCGCATTCGCCGGTGTGGACGCCCGCCCGGATCTGCAGCCCGACGCCGCGGACGGCGTCGATCGTCGATCTGGCACAGCGAATCGCGCGCGCCGGCCCGTCGAAGCTCGCGAGGAAGCCGTCACCGGCGGTGTCGATCTCGCGGCCGCGAAAGCGCTCGAGCTCGCGGCGCACCGCGGTGTGGTGACGATCCAGGAGCTCGCGCCAGCGCCGGTCTCCAAGCTCCGTCGCCCGTTCCGTGGAGCCCACGACGTCGGTGAAGAGCACCGTCGCGAGGACGCGGTCGGGCTCGGGCGCCTCGCGCACGCCGGTCAGGAACTCGCGGATCTCGGCGAGGATCTCGTCGCTGCCCTCGGCCCAGGGGACGTGCGTCGCGCCCGGAAGCTCGACGTACTGCGCGTCCCGGATGTTGGCGGCGAGGTAGCGACCGTTCTCGATGTGGCAGACGTTGTCCTCGACGCGGTGGACGACGAGCGTCGGGACTCGAACGGTGGGCACGACGTCACGCACGTCGATGTCGAAGGCCATCCGCTGGAACGCCTCTGCGTCGCGTGGCGTCATCGCGGCGGTCTGCAGCTTCCCGAACCAGGCGCGGATCCAGTCGGGGTCAGGATGGTGGGGGAAGAAGTACGAGGCGGCGCGGCCCACGCCCCAGAGCTCGGGGATGCGCTTCACATGCTCCTCGAAGTCCTCGCGCGTGAGCTCGCCCCAGGGCCAGTCGTCGGTCGTCTCCTCCTTGATCTCCGCTCCGACCAGGAGCAGGGCCTGGGTTCGCTCGGGATAGGTCGCAGCGAACAGGATCGACATCGGGCCGCCCTCGGAGACGCCCATCAGGACCGCGCGCTCCGAGCCGGCTGCGTCCAGCACGGCGCGCACGTCGTCCATGCGCTCTTCGAGCGTCCCCACGCGCGTTCGCTCGGACAGCCCCATCCCGCGCTTGTCGAACATGATCAGGCGCGAGAACGACGCGAGCTGCTCGCAGAAGCGCCTGTAGGCGGAGTTCTCCCACATCACGTCCAGGTGCGTGATCGAGCCCGCGACCCAGACGAGGTCGGGAGGGCCCTCGCCGAGCACCCGGTAGGCGATCTCGACGTCGCCGCTCGTCGCGTAGCGGGTCGGCGCGGCGGTCACGCGAGCGGTCCCCGCAGGTAGATGCGGCCGGTCGCCGGCCGGTAGCCGAACTCGCGGTTCAAATGGCGAATCGGCGCGTTGCGCTCGTCGTTGCGGGTCTGCAGCTCCTCGTAGCCGTTCTCCTTGGCCCAGCGGATCTGCGTGGCCTTGAGCGCGCGCGCGATCCCGCGGCCGCGCCAGGCGCGCTTCACCCCGGTGAGGTCGTGGTGCGCGGTCTTCGGCTGCGCATCGGTGAGCGAGAACTTCGCGTAGCCGACGACCTCGTCGCCCGCGACCGCCAGGAACGTCGCCTCCGGCTTGTCGCCCGAGCCCTGCATGTCGTTGACGAGCCAGTCCTCGAACGGCTCCATGATCTCGTCCTCAGAGCCCGGGACGTCCGGTGAGGCCTCGAGCGCGACCTCGTAGATCCCGGGCGCCAGCTCCGGCCGCTCGGCCCACGTGACGATCTCGATGCCGTCCGGGAGCTCGACCGCCGGCGGCTCGATCCCGGTCAGCTTCAGCGAGACGCCCTTCTCGCGCCGGTCCTC
>DATDFL010000242.1:0-7231 GCA_036522595.1 Gaiellaceae bacterium | reverse complement strand
AGGACACCTGGGACAAGCTCGGGATCCCGGAGGCGGAGAAGAAGTACCTCGCCGGCGTCGGCGCGCAGTACGAGTCGGAGGTCGTCTACCACAAGCTGCAGGAGAATCTCACCGCGCAGGGCGTGCTCTTCCTCGACACCGATAGCGCGCTGCGCGAGCACGAGGAGCTCTTCAAGCAGTACTTCGGCACGATCATCCCGCCGAACGACAACAAGTTCGCGGCCCTGAATTCAGCGGTGTGGTCGGGCGGTTCGTTCATCTACGTGCCGCCGGGCGTCCACATCGACATGCCGCTCCAGGCGTACTTCCGCATCAACGCGGAGAACATGGGCCAGTTCGAGCGCACGCTGATCCTCGTCGACGAGGGCGCGTACGTGCACTACGTCGAGGGTTGCACCGCGCCGATCTACTCCACCGACTCGCTGCACAGCGCCGTCGTCGAGATCGTCGTCAAGAAGGACGCGCGCTGCCGCTACACGACGATCCAGAACTGGTCGAACAACGTCTACAACCTCGTCACGAAGCGCGCCGTCGCGTACAAGGACGCGACGATGGAGTGGGTCGACGGAAACCTCGGCTCGAAGCTGACGATGAAGTACCCGGCGATCTGGTTGGTCGGCCCGCGCGCCCATGGCGAGGTACTCTCGATTGCCTTCGCGGGCAAGGGGCAACATCAGGACGCCGGCGGCAAGATCGTCCACCTCGCGCCGAACACGACCTCCCTGATCACCTCGAAGTCGATCTCCAAGGACGGCGGCCGGGCCGGCTACCGCGGGCTGCTGCAGGTCGCCAAGGGCGCGACGAGCGCGAAGTCGAAGGTCGTCTGCGACGCGCTGATCCTCGACGAGGAGTCGCGCTCCGACACGTACCCGTACATCAAGATCGAGGAGGACGAGGTCGACATCGGCCACGAGGCGACGGTGTCGAAGATCGGCGAGGAGCAGCTCTTCTACCTGATGTCGCGGGGCCTCTCGGAGGCCGAGGCGTCGGCGATGATCGTCTCCGGCTTCGTCGAGCCGATCACGAAGGAGCTCCCGCTCGAGTACGCGGTCGAGATGAACCGGCTGATCCAGCTCCAGATGGAAGGATCCGTCGGCTAGTGCAGGTCGAGCGGACGGACTTCGTGTCCGTTCCGGTCAGAGACGTTGAGCGGGCGACGGCGTTCTACCGCGACACGCTCGGGCTGGAGCAGGTCAGCGAAGGCGGCTGGCCGGAATTCCAGCTCGGCGAGAACGTCTCGCTCTACCTGATCGACCCGACCAACATCGGCCAGGAGTTCACGGCGCCGCACACCGCGCACATCGCCCTACGCGTGCCAGTCGTGGCGGAAACTCGCCAGGAGCTCGAGGGCCGCGGCGTCGCGTTCGACGGCGAGACGCTCGACACCGGCGTCTGCCACATGGCGTTCTTCAAAGATCCGGACGGCAACCAGCTGATGCTGCACCGGCGCTACGCGCCCCGAGAATGATCGTCGAGCGCGTCGACTTCATCGCCCTGCAGGTCGAGGATCTGCCGCGCGCCGACGCGTTCTACGGCGAGACCCTCGAGCTCGCGCGCAACCCGAACAACTCTGGGGATCGCTGGGTCGAGTACGAGACGGGCAACCTGACGCTCGCGCTCTCGACGTTCGGGGGCGGGCTCGCCCTGGGAGTTCCGGATGTCGCCGAGGCGCGCGGCGAGCTCGAGCACCAGGGCGCTGAGTTTTCGATGGAGACGTTCGACTCCGGAGTCTGCAACGGCGCGCCCTTCGCCGACCCCGACGGCAACCGCCTTCAGCTCCACCGGCGCTATGCGCCCCTCGAGCCCTTCGACGTGCCCGCTCAGGAGGTGGAGCGCACCGACTTCGTCGGGGTGAACGTCAGCGACCGAGGTCGCGCGTCGGACTTCTACGGCAGCACCCTCGGCCTGAGACGCAATCCGGTCTCGAGCGACGAGTGGCCCGAGTTCGAAGCGGAGAACGTCGGGCTCGTGCTGAGCACGCCGGAGCAGAAGGGCGGCGGCGACTACCGGCCCGAGTTCGGCGTGGCGCTCCGGGTGCCGGACGTCGCGCAGTCGATGGAGCGGTTCGCGGGCGCCGGTGTGCAGTTCGAGTTCCCGGAACCGTACGACTCGGGCGTGTGCCACATGGCCTTCTTCCAGGATCCGGACGGCAACGGGCTGATGTTCCACCGGCGCTACGCGCCGTACAGCGACGGGACAATGCCCTGATGAACATCGAGCGCGTCGACTTCATCAACATCGCCACGCGCGATGCCGAGCGCTCGCGTGCCTGGTACCGCGACACGTTCGGGCTCGCCCTGGATCCGAACAACGCCGACGAGCTGACGGCCGGCCAGGTGACGCTCACGTTCTGGGAGCCCGAGCGGGAAGGCATCGAGTTCAAGCCAGATATCGCCGGCTTCGCGCTCCGCGTGGACGACATCGACGCGGCCAAGGCCGAGCTCGAGCAGAAAGGCGTCCAGATCGCGGGCCAGGGCGACACCGGCGTTTGCCACATGGTCGTCTGCCTCGACCCCGACGAGAACGCGGTCATCCTCCACCACCGCTACGAGCCCTATGAGTAGGACCGAGGCACTCGAGCGCTACCGCGAGCTGCCCGTGCCCGGGACGGCCGAGGAGCACTGGCGCTTCACCGACCTGCGCGGCTTCGATCCGGAGTCGTTCGACGGCGAGAGGGCAGAGCAGGCCGCGCCGGCCTCGATGCTCGCCCTCGACGTCGCTGCCGAGGCCGTGGTCACCGAGACCGGGATCGAGATCACACGCGCGCCGGACGAGATCCGCTTCGAGCCGCTCGACGCCTCGCACGAGCTGCTCGGCTCGCTGGTCGGGTGGCAGGACGACAAGTTCGCCGCACACAACGCGGCTGCCTGGCAGCACGGGCTGCTCGTGCACGTTCCCGGCGGGCTCGAGCTCGAGCGGCCGCTTTTCGTGCGGGTCGTCAATGCGATCGAGAACGGGTCGCTCTTCTGGCGGCTGCTCGTCGTCGCGGAGGAGGGCTCGCGCTTCTCGCTCGTCGAGGAGTACTCGTCCGGCTCGGCGGGCCTGCCCGGCTACTTCAACGGCGTGGCCGAGCTGTTCGTCGAGCAGGCCGCGAAGCTCGAGTACGTCTCGCTGCAGAACCTCTCGCGCGAGACGTGGCACTTCGCCTCGCACCACGCGCGGGTCGAGCGCGACGCCGAGCTCGACTGGGTCAGCGGCGGCTTCGGCTCGAAGAAGGGGAAGGTGCGCATCCAGAACGATCTCGCCGGCCCGGGCGCGACCTCCCGCGTGACCGGTGCCTACTTCGCCGACGGCGAGCAGCACCTCGACTACGACACCTTCCAGGAGCACATCGCGCCGAACACGGAGTCGGACTTCGCCTTCAAAGGCGCGCTGCGCGATCACGCGACGGCGGTCTGGCGCGGGATGATCCGCGTCGAGGAGGACGCCCAGAAGACGAACGCGTACCAGGAGTGCCGGAACCTGATGCTGTCGCCGACGACGCACGCGGTTCCGATCCCGGGGCTCGAGATCCTCGCGAACGACGTGCGCTGCACGCACGGCGCGACCGTCGGCCGCGTCGACCGGGAGCAGCTCTTCTACCTGATGGCCCGCGGGCTGCCGAGGCCAGATGCGGAGCGCCTGATTGTCCGAGGCTTCTTCCAGGACGTTCTCGACCGGATCGAGCTCGAGCCGGTCCGCGAAGCGGTCACCTCAGCGCTCGAAGCGCGAATTCCTCAGGCCTAGGAGATCGCTGCGCCGCGGTAGCAGTCGGCGTGGTATTTGCGCGGCGTGACCGCGTTGCAGGCGTTCTTTCGGTCGACGGTCTCTCGCTTGAGCGCGCCCAGGATCGTCCCGATCCCCTCGTAGCAGTAGCCGCGGTACTTGGCCGGAGTCGCTTCGCAGAGCGCGGCCGCCTCGTGGCCGCCCGCGTAGTTGTTCGCGTAGTCGCGCGAGGCGCCGTAGATGCACTCGTCCTCGTTCTTGCCCGCGTACGAGCAGAGTTGAATCGTGTTCTTGGCGACGTAGCGCGTCGCGCCGGAGGCATCGCGGCCCATCGACTGGAAGCACGTGGCAACCCACCCCGACTCGGCCTTGCGGCACCAGGCGGCGGTCTTCTGCCAGTTGAAGCCGTCGAGCGTCAGGATCCTCGAGGTCACCATCAGGTAGCAGTAGACCTTGTCCCGGTCCTTGACGATGTTGCACGGGTAGATCGGGTTCTTGTTGCTGAGGTACTTCGAGACGCCCATGGTCGTGTCGAGGTTCTGCATGAAGACGCCGCCGGTGCACGAGACCCGGTCGAAGTCGGTCAGGAGCTTGTGGCAGGTCTGCAGCGACCAGGGCAGGTCGTCGCCGCTGTAGATCATCAGCCCGTGGCCGAGGCCGTGGACGCACTGGTAGAGCAGGAAGTCGTCGGTGTTCACCGCCGGCGCGTCGCAGAGGTGCTGCGACTTCTTGACGACGACGTTTCGCGGCAGGCCGGCGAGCGCGAGCTGGAGGACGCCGTGGTAGTAGCCCGAGTTGCACGTCATCGCGCCGTGCGAGAGGGCCGTGCCCGCGTCCTTCTTGTAGTGGAGCAGGCCCGCGCGACCGACCCAGTGCGCGATCTGGTGGCAGTCCGCGTGGACCGCGGAGATCGACCGGTCGTCGGTCGCAAGCAGCGCGAGCGCCTTGACCGGGCCTTCCTTGAAGGAGAGGTTCCCGAACGCCTGGCGGTAGCAGAACGGCTTGCTGCTCCGCTGGCAGTCCGCAACCGTCGTGTTGTCGGCCTTGAAGAGCGGTGCGGTCGTGCCCTTCGTCGCGTCGGCGACGAACGAGGCGACCTGGGAGATCTGCGCGCCGGAAAGTCGGCTCTTGAACGACGGCATGCCGTTCCCGCCGTTGCGCACCTGTCGTTCGACCGTCGATTCGTCGGGCTTCAGCTCGTCGAGGTTCGGGCCGATCTGACCCTTCGCGTTCGCGGCCTTGAGCGTGTGGCAGCCGGAGCAGCCCGCGCTCGCGAAGACCTTCGCTCCAGGCGAGTTCTTGGACACGGCGGCCTTGTGCTTCGAGCCGCCGCCGCCACAACCGCTGGCGGCAAGCGCGAAGACGAGGATGGCCCCACTAACAAAGAGACGCAGCTTCATAGACCCGGTACGTGGATACGATAGCCGCATGGCCGTAAAGGCTCAATCCCGGCTCGACGCAGAGCGTCTGCGCGCCGATTTCCCCATCTTCGAGCAGAAGATCCACGGCAAGCCGCTCTCGTATCTCGATTCGGCGGTCACGTCGCAGAAGCCGCGCCAGGTGCTGGATGCGATGCGCGCCTTCTACGAGACCTCGAACGCGAACGTACACCGGGGCGTCTACACGCTCTCCGAGCGCGCGACCGCGGAGTTCGAGCTCGCCCGCCAGAAGGTTGCGACGTTCGTCAACGCGCCGTCGCCGCGGGAGATCATCTTCACGCGCCAGGCGACCGAGGCGCTGAACCTCGTCGCCTACGCCTGGGGCCTCAACAACCTCGGCCCGGGCGATGTGGTCGTTGTCACGGAGCTCGAGCACCATTCGAACTTCGTCCCGTGGCAGTACATCGCCAAGCGCATGGGCGCCGAGCTGCGGATGCTCCGCGTCACCGACGACGGCGAGCTCGACCTTTCCGGGCTCGACGAGGTGGGCAAGGACGGCGACGTCAAGGTCGTCGCGACGAATCTCGTCTCGAACGCGCTCGGGACGATCAATCCGGTCGAGCGGCTTTCGGAGTGGGCGCATGCCCGCGGCGCGATCATGGTCGTGGACGGCGCGCAGGCGGCTCCGCACCATCCCGTCGACGTCCAGGCGCTCGGCTGCGACTTCCTCGCGATCTCGGCGCACAAGATGTGCGGGCCCACCGGGGTCGGGGCTTTGTGGGGCCGCCGCGAGATCCTGGAAGCCATGGAGCCGTTCAACCTCGGCGGGCACATGATCAGCAAGGTGCGCTTCGAGGAGACGACCTGGGGTGAGATCCCGCACAAGTTCGAGGCGGGAACCTCGCCGATCGCCGAGGCGGTCGGGCTCGGGGCGGCGATCGACTACCTGAACGAGATCGGGCTCGACGCCATCGAGGCGCACGAGCAGGAGCTGGCCGCGGTCGCGCTTGAGCGGCTGGGCGAGATTCCCGGGATCGTCCTGTACGGGCCGCCGGCCGACCGGCGCGCGGGGATCGTCTCGTTCAACGTCGAGGGGATTCACCCGCACGACGTCGCGCAGGTGCTCGACTCGGAGGGCGTCGCGATCCGCGCCGGCCACCACTGCTGCCAGCCGCTGATGACGCGGCTCGGCGTCGCGGCCACCAACCGCGCGAGCTTCTATCTCTACACGGTGCCGGGGGAGATCGACCGCCTGGTCGACGGCATCCAGAAGACGCGCCGTATCCTCGGTTAGGCATGGGCGCAGAAGACCTGTACCGGGAGGTCATCCTCGACCACTACAAGAACCCGCGCGGGCACGGGGTGATCGAGGACGCGGACGCGCAGGCGGAGGGCGTCAATCCACTCTGCGGCGACGAGGTGTCGATCTACGTCCAGTTCGCCGACGACGGCGAGACCATCGACGAGGTGAAGTTCTCGGGGCGGGGCTGCGCGATCAGCCAGGCGTCGACCTCGATGCTGATGGAGATGGTCAAGGGACGGACCGCGAGCGAAATTGCGGAGCTGCCGAAAGAGCAGCTGCTCGAGGAGGTCGGGATCCCGCTGACGCCGATCCGCCTGAAGTGCGCGCTGCTCGGGCTCGGGGTGCTGAAGGTTGCGTTGCATCGGGCCAAGGGGACGCCGCTCCCGGCAGAGTGGGCCGGACTCGACGAGCTCGAATTGAGCTAGTGGCAGAAGTCGTGGTCTGCCCGGTGGAGGAGCTGCCGCCGGGGACGGTGAAGCTCGTCCACGCCGGCTCGATCACGGTCGGGGTCTACAACCTCAACGGCAAGTACTGCGCGATCGAGGATCGCTGCTCCCACGACGACGGGCCGCTCTGCGAGGGCGAGTTCGACGCGGAGGAGGGCTACGCCATCTGCCCGCGCCACGGGGCGCACATCGACATCTGCTCGGGGCGGCCTTTGACGTTGCCGGCTGTGCTTCCGGTCGACACCTTCCCGGTTCGCGTCGATGACGGGCTCGTGAAGGTCGACCTTTCGTAGTGCTCGACGACCGCGCCCGCGCAGTGCTCGCACGCCTCGAGGAGGAGGACGCCCGGGAGCGGCAGGAAGGTGTGGCCCGCGCGCAGCGCGCCCGTCAGGTCGCCC
>DATDFL010000241.1:0-14199 GCA_036522595.1 Gaiellaceae bacterium | reverse complement strand
CGAGGCCGAGGTCGAGGGCGAGCCCACCCACGAGGATCTCGAGCGCCTACGCGCGGTGGTCGAGCTCGACGACGGTCCGACCGCCCCGGCGCAAGCCCGCCGTCTCGGCCGCAGCCGCGTCGAGCTCACCCTCCACGAAGGCCGCAAGCACCAGGTCAAGCGGATGCTTGCCGCGGTCGGCCATCCCGTCACCCGCCTCCACCGGAGCGCCTACGCGGGACTGAGCCCCGAAGGGCTCGAGCCCGGCCAGTGGCGCGAGCTCGAGCCCTCGGAAGTAGAAGGCCTCAGGAGGAGGCAGCCAGGTCGTGCGCCTGCGCGAGCAGGGCGTTCGCCCGGACGATCCAGTCGTTGATCTGGTGTTCGCTCAGCTTCACGTCGTTGAACTCCGCGTCGTTGATTCCGGCGCGGATCTCAGCGGCGAGTGCGTTGCGCTGGTCCGTCAGATCCTGGATCTGAGCCTCGATCGAGGCGTACGTCGCGTCGCCGGACGAGTTGCTCGACAACGCGCTCGTCGAGGCGACGAGTGTGTCCATCGAGAACGAGCCGAAGGACGCCATCAGCTGCTTGTAGGTCTGACCGAGCCGCTCGACCCACGGATGGTGGACTCGTAGGCTGACCGGGAGCGCGTTCTCGTTCGCGATCTCGGTGACGGCACGGCCGTCCGTGTTGTAGTCGTCCCGCAGGCCGAGGAGCGTCAGCACCGTCGGCCGGTGGTCCGTGTGATCGGTCCAGACGCTGTTGTCGTCACCCAGGTGCTTGATCCCCGGGCCGACGTATCCGGCCCACGTGGATGCGATCTCGTCCTGAATGTCGCCGTGATTCCACGCGAAGCTCTGGCTGGTCCGCGCCGGAATGAAGGCGCAGGCCGCGTCCGTTGCGCACGTCGCCGGATTCCCGGACGCGAAGAAGAACCAGTCCGGGTCGGCGAACGGCGTGAACGTCGGGTTGCGGAACTGGTCCGCGGACATCATGTGCAGCGTCCGCATCTCCGTCTGGTCGGCGAGCGCGACCATGATGTTGTTCTGGTTCTGGCCCGTGTACGGGTTGGTCCAGTGCAGCTGGGCCATCTCCCGCTCGAGGGTCCGGGTCGACGCGGCCGTCTGGGCCGGATTGCCCGTGATGTAGACGTTGGGCGCGTCGTCGGAGTGAACCGTGAACGCGGTGTTGTCCCCGAACTGCGTCCGGATCATCGCGCTGAGGTTGGCGTTGATCTCGCCGACGCGGTTGTAGTTGCACGCAACGTTGACGCCGTCGCAGCCGTCCGGCGTCGGCGCGTCGCCGACGAAGTGGTCGCCCTCGTCGACGGTGAACAGGAACAAGGTGTTCGACTTGTTGATCCCGTCCGCCGCGAGGCGATTGAAGAACTGCTCGAACGCGGTGTCGTAGTCGTGCAGCTGCTGCACGTAGCCGGCCTCACCGGGCCCGTACGCAAAGTGGATGTTGCCTGCGATGCCGTGAGCATCGTGCGCATCCGAGACGTACGCGTACGTGACCGGGACCCCGGCCTCCTGCATCTGGGCTACCCACGACAGCGACGTCGTCGCCTCCATCCCGTCGAAGCCCGGGAAGCCGATGTGGCCGTTCGCGTCCTGGATCACGTTGCCGCTCAGGTCTGTCATCGGGCCCGAGGGCTTGATCACCGGGTCGACGTACTTCGCCCCCATGAGGGCGTTGAAGTTGCTGTAGCCACCCGGCTCGTCCGGAAGCAGGTCGGCGTGCGCGTGAGCCGACGCCGCGCAGATCGCCGAGCCCTGAGCGCAGTGGATGCCCAGGCCGACGTAATCCGCGAAGGTCTGCGTCCCGGCCTGGCCCGGATTGTCGCCCGCGGCCTGGATCGCTTCGGGCGAGCCCACCCCGAAGAACGCCGGAATGTCGATGCCGGTGTTCTCGAGGACCGTGTTCGCCGTGGCGACCTGGCCGACGTCACACCCGTGCCGCGTGTACGGGACCCACGGAGCCGGAGAAATGAGACCGTTCTCGTTGATCATCTCCGGCGAGAGATCCGTCTGTCCCGCCGGCGGGAACGGCGGCCCCGCTGGGTCGTACAGCGGCGCGGTCCAGTACGCGAACGAGACGCCGGTCCGCGTCGTCCCGCTGGGCGTGAAATAACGGAAGCTGTTCGAGACCGGGACGCCGAAGCGGTCCGGGTAGTTCCCGGTCAGCGTCGAGAGGATCCCCGTCCCCGTGTGCGAGATCAGGACGGTGTGGTCGTTCGTGAGCAGCGTGCCGTTGCCGCGGATGAAGTTCAGCAGGTGCGGCATCTGCTCGAGGTCGGACGGGACGTTCGCGTTGTCCCGCCGGAAGTGCGTGTTGTCGAACTGAATCGAGATGACGTGCTTGATGCCGTTCGCAAACTGACAGCCGCTACCGGGTGGTGCCGGCCGGCTGCCGCTCGCGGACTGCACCGTGCCGAGCCCCAGGACCGCGATCGCCGTCAAACCGGCGACAGCGAGCAGGGCCAGGACGCTCCAAGCTCTCCCCTTCAAGTTGCCCTCCTTCGTAGTCCAGTGCGTCCGCGGACGAATCTACCGGATCAATATTGAAGTCGTCCACGCGACCGCGTGGATGTGGCTCTACGGCCGGACGAACCCCATGCGCTCGTACATCTGCTCGAGCGTCGGAGCAGCGGCTTCGCGTGCCTTGTCGGCCCCGCGGGCGAGCATCGCGCGGAGCTCGCCTTCGTCCGCGCGGAGCTCGCGATACCGCTCTTGGATCGGCCCGAGGAGGGCGACCACCGCCTCGGCGACGTCCTCCTTGAACTGCCCGTAGCCGCTGCCGTCGTAGCGGCCCTCGATATCGGGGATCGCGTCTCCGCTGGCGACGGACATGATCTCCAGCAGGTTCGAGATGCCCGGCTTCTCTTCCGGCGCATGTCGGACCTCGGTGCCGGAGTCCGTGACGGCGGTCTTGAACTTCTTCCGGATGACGTCGGGCTCGTCGACGATCCGCACGACGCCCTGGGGCGCGCCACGTGTGGTCGACATCAGCCGCTCCGGCTCCTGCAGGTTCTTGATCCGCGCGCCGACGTCAGGGTAGATCCCTTCCGGAACCTTGAACGTCTCGCCGAAGCGCTGGTTGAAGCGCTCCGCGACGTCGCGGGTCAGCTCGAGGTGCTGGCGCTGGTCGTCACCGATCGGGACTCGGTCGGTCTGGTAGAGCAGGATGTCGCCGACCATCAGCACCGGGTAGTTGAAGAGCCCGGCCGAGACGAAGTCCCGGCCCTCGGACTTCTCCTTGAACTGGGTCATCCGGCGCAACTCGCCGAAGCTCGTGACCGAGCCCAGCAGCCAGGCCGCCTCGGCGTGGGCCTTGACCTGGCTCTGCAGGAAGACGGTCGAGCGGTCGGGGTCGAGACCCGTCGCGAAGAGCATCGCCGCGCCCAGGAGCGTGTTCTCGTGGAGCGCCTCTGGCTCGAAGTCGGTCGTGATCGAGTGCAGGTCGACGATGCAGAAAAAGGCGTCGCCCTGCTCCTGGGTCGCTGCGTACTGGCGGTAGCCGCCGCTGTAGTTGCCGAGGGTCTTCGAGCCTGTCGCTCTGATGCCGGAAAAGATGCGCATTGGCAGTCCTAGTATCGCAACTACCCTTAGCTCTCAATGGCCACGAACGGATCCCCGGAACTGCTGATCGTGATGGGCGCGGGAGCGACCCCCGACCAGACCGAGCACGTGCTCGCTCGGCTGCAGGAGGCTGGGGTGCATGCGCGTGTGACGCATGGGCGCGAGGCGACGGTGATCGGCGCGATCGGGGAGCGTGAGCTGCTGGCGACGCTGCCGCTGGAGGGCTACCCGGGAGTCGAGCAGGTGCTGCCGATCCTCAAGCCGTACAAGCTGGTCGCGCGGGAGGTCTCGCCTGATCCGACGGTGATCGACGTCGACGGGCACCGGCTCGGGCAGGAGTACTTCGGGCTGATCGCTGGTCCGTGCTCGATCGAGTACCGGGAGCAGACCATGGAGACGGCGCGGGCGGTTGCCGAGGCGGGGGCGACGATGCTCCGCGGGGGCGCGTTCAAGCCGCGCACCTCGCCGTACACGTTCCAGGGGCTCGGCGACGAAGGGCTCGCCATCCTGCGGGAGGCGGGCGACGAGACGGGCCTGCCGGTCGTGACCGAGCTGATGGACCCGCGGCACGTCGAGGCGGTGCTGGAGCTTGCGGACGTGATTCAGATCGGGGCGCGGAACTCGCAGAACTTCCTGCTGCTCGCGGAGGTGGGCCGCGCCGACAAGCCCGTGCTGCTGAAGCGCGGGATGTCGACGTCCGTCGAGGAGCTGCTGATGGCGGCCGAATACGTCGCGAAGGAGGGGAACGAGCGGATCATCCTCTGCGAGCGCGGGATCAAGACGTTCGAGACGGCGACGCGGTTCACGCTGGATCTCGGCGCCGTCGCGGTGCTGAAGCACGAGACCCACCTGCCGGTGATCGTCGACCCCTCGCATGCGGCGGGACGGCGTGATCTGGTGCTGCCGCTGGCGCGCGCCGCGGCCGCTGTGGGGGCGGACGGGATCATCGTCGAGACACACCCGCGGCCCGAGGAGGCGTTGTCGGACGCGGCGCAGCAGATTCCGACCGCGGAGTTCGCCGAGTTCACGCGCGAGGTGCGCGAGGTGGTCGAGCTGCTCGGCAAACAGATCGGCTGACCAGATCAGTGGGGCGGGCCCGCGCGCGGGCGGGTGCCGCGCCGTGGACGAACCGGCACGCTTTCGGCACACCGGCGTCACACCCTCGTGACACCTGCGCGGCTACCCTCGAGTTCCCCCGGGAGGGTGGGGGTTAGGGATGGGTCCCGGCTCTTGGCCGTGCCCGGATAGCCTGGCTCCGTGGACGTCAAGCGGCTCGGCATCATCGGCACGGGGCTCATCGGCGCGTCCGTCGGCCTCGCCGCGAAGCGCGCCGGCGTCGAGCACATCGTCGGTCACGACTTCGACGAGGCAGCTCGCGAGACCGCAAAGGCGCGCGGCGCAATCGACGAGGCGTGCGCGCACGAGCAAGAGCTCCTCGCCGACGGCGCCGACCTCGTCGTGGTCGCCGTCCCGGTGCTCGCGCTCGAAACGACGCTGAGCCACGCCCTCGAAGGCGATTGGGACTGCGCGCTCACCGACGTCGGCTCGACGAAGGCGAACCTCGCCACGTCGATCCAGGATCCCCGCTTCGTCGGGGGCCATCCCGTGACCGGCTCCGAGGCGCACGGCCCCGAGCACGCGACCGCCGACCTCTTCGACGGCGCGACCTGGTTCCTCACGCCGACCACGCACAGCGATCCAAAGCGCTACCGACTCGTCCACGGCTTCGTCTCGGCGCTCGGCGCGACCCCGGTCGCGATCGACCCCGAGGCCCACGACCGGCTCGTCGCGATCACGAGCCACTTGCCGCACGCGCTTGCGAACGTCCTGGTCAACCAGGCGGGTGCCGGCCGGATCGAGGGCCACGACCCCCTCGCGGCCGCGGGCGGGTCCCTGCGCGACATGACGCGCGTTGCCGGAGCCAACCCGCGCATTTGGGTCGACATCTTCCTCGAGAACGCGGGCCCGCTACAGGAATCCCTGGCCGAGCATCGCCGCCGGATCGAACAGCTCGAAGGCGCGCTCCGCTCCCGGGATGCAGGCTTCCTCGGCCGCTGGATCGGCGAGGCCTCCGGCAACCGGCGGCGCATGATCGGCGACGCGTATCCCGATGCCGTCGATCTCCATCAGCTCCGCGTCCACGTGCCCGACCGTCCAGGCGTCCTCGCCGGGATCACCCAGGCGCTCGGCGCCGAGCGGATTAACATCGAGGACTTCGAGCTCCACCACGTCTCGCCTGACCGCGGCGGCACGCTGACCCTGCTGGTCGGCGGCGAGGACGAGGCGCAGCGCGCAGCCTCCCTCCTCGAGGCCCAGGGTTACGGGGTGGTCGTCTCGCCCGTCCTCGCCGGCGAATGAAGATCGAGCCCGCAGCGGCCATCGTCGGCCACATCGCCGTGCCGGGGGACAAGTCGATCTCGCACCGCGCGGTGATGATCGGCGCCGTCGGCGAGGGCGAGACGAGTGTCCGCAGATTCGGCCGGTCCGGCGACACCGAGTCGACGATCGCCGCGGTCAGAGCGCTCGGCGTGACCGTCGACGAGGACGACATCGACACGATTCGCATCCAGGGAGTCGGCCTACGCGGGCTGCAGGAGCCCTCCGAGCCGATCGACTGCGGCAACTCCGGCACGACGCTGAGGCTGCTCGCCGGTCTCCTCGCCGGGCAGGCAGGGCGGTTCGAGCTGACCGGTGACGACTCGCTGCTTGGACGGCCCGTCGACCGGATCGCGAGGCCGCTCGAGGAGATGGGAGCTCGCACCACGACGGTCGACGGAAAGCCGCCGCTGACCATCGAAGGCGGCACGCTGGAGGCGATCCGCTACGAGCTGCCGGTCGCGAGCGCGCAGGTCAAGTCGTGCATCCTCCATGCGGGCCTCTATGCGGACGGCCGGACGACGGTGGTCGAGCCGCTCGCGACCCGCGACCACACCGAGCTGATGCTCGCCGCGGCCGGGGCGCCGGTGACGCGGCGCCCGGATCGGGTGTCCATCGGCCCGGCCGAGCAGCTGCGGCTCGGCGAGGTCGAAGTGCCCGGCGACTTCTCTGCGGCGGCGCCGTTCGTCGTCGCGGCTGTTCTGCTGCCGGGCTCGGAGCTGACCATTCACGACGTCGGTCTCAATCCGCGTCGCACCGGCCTTCTCGACGTGCTCGAGCGGATGGGGGCGCGGATCACGGCGATGCACCGGCACCGGAGCGCGGGCGAGCCCGTGGGCGACCTGCTCGTGCAGTCGGCGCCGCTGGTGGCGACGGCAATCAGGGCCGAGGAGGTGCCGCGCATGGTCGACGAGCTGCCCCTGTTCGCGCTCGCGGCCGCCTGCGCGCGGGGCGAGAGCAGCGTCGAGGGCGCACGAGAGTTGCGCGTCAAGGAAACGGACCGCATCGAAACCGTGTCAACTTCGCTTCGAGCCCTTGGCGTGCGCATCAAAAAACGCGACGATGGCTTCGGGGTGAGGGGAGTACCCACCCGCCCTAAGGGTGGGGGAATGGGGTCGGACGGGGACCATCGGATTGCGATGCTCGGCGCTGTCGCCGGGCTTGTTTCACGCGAGGGTGTCGAGCTCGAGGACGCAGAGGCGGTCGCTGTAAGCTTCCCCGGGTTCTTCGAGCTGCTCGACTCAGTCACACAGCGATGATCGTCGCCATTGACGGGCCGGCGGGAGCCGGCAAGAGCACGGTCGCACAGCGGCTCGCAGAGCGGCTCGGCTTCCGCTACCTCGACACGGGCGCGATGTACCGCGCGCTCACCTGGCTCGCGATCAGCCGCAGCGTCCCGCTCGCACAGGGCGAGCGCCTCGGCGAGCTGGCCGACGAGTATCCCGTCACGTTCGACGAGCAGCGCCGCGTCTGGATCGCGGACACCGACGTGACCTCCTCGATCCGCAAGTCGGACATCGACCGCATGGTCCCCGTCGTCGCCCGCCACCCGCAGGTGCGCGAGGTGATGCGCGCGCGCCAGCGCGAGCTCGCGGACGACGGCAACGTCGTGATCGAGGGCCGCGACATCGGCACCGTCGTCGCGCCCGAGGCCGAGGTCAAGGTCTATCTCAACGCCGACCGCGACATCCGCGCCAAGCGGCGCATGGCCGAGCGCCCCGAGATCGGCGCCGATGTGCTCGCAACAGATCTGCGCGTCCGCGACCAGCGCGACGCGGCCCGCACGCTGCCGGCCGAGGACGCGATCCAGATCGACACGACGAACCTCGACGTCGACGACGTGGTCGCCCAGATCGAAGAGCTCGTCCGCGCCCGGCAACCGGCCTAGCCGTGAAGCAGCACGTCAGCGTGGTCACGCTTGGGGTTCGGGACCTCGCAGGCGTAAGGCGATTCTACGAACGCCTCGGCTGGTCAACAGATCAGGAGGACGACAACTGGGCGTGCTACGTGCTCTCCGGCGGCGCCACCGCCGTCGCGTTCTACCCCTGGGACGAGCTTGCCGAGGACGCGGGCGTGCCGGGCGAGGGCGACGGGTTCCGTGGGGTCACGCTCGCCTACAACGTCCGCTCCGAGCAGCGCGTCGACGAACTGCTTGCCGAGGCCGAGCGCGCCGGAGCGACGATCCCCCAGCCGCCGCGCAAGCGGGCGTGGGGCGGGTACAGCGGCTACTTCGCCGACCCGGAGGGATACCTCTGGGAGGTGGCGACCGGTGCGACGCAGCTCCCGTTCTCCGAGTAACGCAGCCGCGCCGGCTGAGGATGGCCCGCTGCTCGGGACCGTGGCAATCGTCGGCTTCCCCAACGTCGGCAAGTCGACGCTCATCAACCGCCTGACCGACACGCGCACCGCGGTCGTCCACGAGACGCCGGGCGTGACGCGCGACCGGAAGGAGCTCGTCTGCGAGTGGAACGGCCGCCGATTCCGGCTGATCGACACCGGCGGCGTCGACATCGCCGACCAGACGCCGCTGACGCGCTCGATCGCCGAGCAGGCGCAGGCCGCGATCGCGGAGGCCGACCTCGTCCTCTTCGTCACCGATGCGCGGGCGGGCGTGATGCCAGGCGACGAGGAGATCGCCTCGATCCTCCGCCGCTCGCGCAAGCCCGTATTTCTGCTCGCGAACAAGATCGACGACCCGGGCCAGGACACGCTGGCGCTCGAGTTCCACCGGCTCGGGCTTGGCGACCCCGTTCCGATCTCGGCGCTCCACGGGCACGGCAGCGGCGACCTGCTGGATGCGATCGTGGCCGGGCTCCCTGGCGCAGGGCCGCAGGAGGTCACGGAGCAGGCGATCCGCGTCGCGATCCTCGGCCGCACGAACGTCGGCAAGTCGAGCCTCCTCAACGCGATCCTCGGCGAGGAGCGCGTGATCGTCTCGGAGACGCCGGGGACCACCCGCGATGCGATCGACACCGTCCTCCATCGCGGCGAGCGCGACTTCGTGCTCGTCGACACGGCGGGAATGAGACGCAAACGGCGCCAACGACAGGGCATCGAGTACTACTCGGAGCTGCGTGCGCTCGCCGCCGCCGAGCGCGCCGACGTCGCGCTCGTCCTGGTCGACGCGAGCGAAGGCCTGGTCGATCAGGATCTGGCCGTGGCGGACGTCGCCCGCAAGGCGCAGTGCTCGACGATCGTCGTCCTCTCGAAATGGGACATCGGCGAGACGAAGCTCGAGGATGTGCGCCCCAGGATCGAGGCCCGGCTCCGCCAGCGGCCGCCGATCGTCACCACCTCGGCCCTCACCGGCCGCGGCATCTCCCGCGTGCTCGATCGGATCGAGGAGCTCTTCGAGAAGCACACCGGCCGGATCAACACCGGCGAGCTGAACCGGTTCCTCGCCGAGCTGCGCGAGGCCCGCGAGCCGCCGACCCGCCACGGCCGCCGCCTGAACCTGCTGTACGGCACGCAGGTGCGCACACGGCCGCCGCGCTTCCGCTTCTTCGTCAACGATCCCGGCCTGATCACCCGCGACTACGGCTACTGGGTCGAGAACCAGCTGCGCGACCGCTTCGACCTCGGCGGAGTGCCGGTCGCAATCGATTTCGTCAGACGGAGTTGACGAAGGCACCGAGCCTGCGCAGCCTCGGCAGGACGGGTCTCCCCGTGAGCCGGATCGGCCTCGGCCTGGCCGCGCTCGGCCGGCCCGGATACATCAACGTGGGCCACGGTGGCGACCTGGCCGGCCGGACGGTGGATTCGGAGCTCGAGCGCCACGTGCACGTGCTTCTCGACGCGGCGTACGCGGCGGGCGTCCGCTACTTCGACGCGGCCCGCTCGTACGGCAAAGCCGAGGCCTTCCTCGCCTCCTGGCTCGCACAGCGTGCGTTGCCGCCCGGCGAGGTGACCGTCGGCTCGAAGTGGGGGTACACGTACACCGCCGACTGGCGGGTCGATGCCGACCAGCACGAAGTCAAGGATCTGTCGGCGGCCACGCTGCGGCGCCAGGTCGCCGAGAGCCTTGCCCTGCTCGGTCCGCACCTCGGGCTTTGCCAGATCCACTCGGCGACGCTCGAGAGCGGCGTCCTCGAAGACCGCGCCGTGCTCGACGAGCTGATGCGGTTGCGCGCGACCGGCCTTGCGATCGGCCTGACCGTCACCGGGCCGCGCCAGGCGGAGACGATCGAGCGCGCCCTCGAGATCCCCGTCTTCGACACGGTTCAGGCGACGTGGAACCTGCTCGAGCGCTCGGCCGGGCCGGCCCTGGCAGAAGCCCACGAGGCCGGACTGGGCGTCATCGTCAAGGAAGCACTTGCAAACGGCCGGCTGACCGCTCGCGGTGACGTTCCCGAGCTGCTGGAAGCATCCGCGCGCCACGGGATCGCGCCCGACGTGCTCGCGCTCGGGGTCGTGCTCGCGCAGCCCTGGGCGGACGTCGTCCTCAGCGGCGCGGCGACCCTCGAAGCGCTGAAGAGCAACCTGACCGCCCTGCTCGTCGAGCCGCCCGAAGGGCTCGGCTCCGAGCTCGAGGATCTGCCGGTGGAGCCGACGCGCTACTGGGAGGAACGGTCGGCGCTCCCCTGGAACTGAGGCCTAGGACGCGCTCGTCGTCCGGCGCCCGAGCTCGAAGCGATTCTCGGTCCGGTTCAGGAGGCGGCCGATGTTGGCTCGGTGGAGCGCGAAGATCGCGACGGCCGCCCCCGCCGTGAAGGCGACGACGAGCCAGGAGGCGCCGAACAAGAGGGCGAAGAGCGGCAGGGTCGCGGCTGCCAGCAGCGAGGCCACGGACGTGTAGCGCGTCACGAGGAAGGCGATGATCCAGACGGCTCCCGCCGCCAGTGATGCGAGCGGCGCCAGGGCCAGGGCCACGCCGCCGGTCGTGGCAACGATCTTGCCGCCGCGGGCGAAGCCCATGAACAGCGGCCGCCAGTGCCCGACCAGGGCGGCGATCCCCGCAAAGAGCCCGACGAGCTCGCTCCCGAGCCACATGCCCAGCAGCGCCGCGGCGACCCCCTTGGCGAGGTCGAGCAGCGCGACGCACAAGCCGAGCTTGAAGCCCTGCGTCCGCCAGACGTTGGCCGCCCCGGTGTTGCCGCTCCCGACCGTGCGGATGTTCACTCCTTTGACGAGGCGCGGCAGCCAGTAGCCCCACGGCATGCTGCCGAGGAGATACCCGCTCAAGATCAGAAGCACGTCCTTCATCGAGAGAGCCCAGCACCGCCGATTGTACGAATCCTCGGACTCGTCACGATGCGGGACGAGGCCCTTCGACGAGCCCTTGCTCGACCCACCACGCGACGGTCCTGCGGAGCGTCTCTTCGATCGGCGTGTAGCGAAGGTCGAGCGCGCGCGTGGCCTTCGACCCGTCGTAGGCGTGGCCGTGGATCAGCGTCCGCGCGAGCTCTCGACAGACACGCGGGTTCCGCCGCCGGGCCCGGCCGATCGCCTCCGCCGCCGTCGCCGCCGCCAGGGCAAACGACGCCGGCAGGATCCGCAGTGGCCGTTCGACCCCGAGCATTGCCGCCACGAGCGCCAGGCCTTCCCGGACGGTGAGCGTCGCGCCGCTCAGCACGTACCGCTCTCCCGGGTTTCCTCGCGAGGCCGCCAGGACGTGGCCCTCCGTGCAGTCGGCGATGTCGACGAGGCTGAGCCGCGAGTCCACCACCGCCTTGAGCCGCCCGTTCGCGTAGTCGAGGAGGAGCTTCGTCGACCCGGTGGCCCGTCCTGGTCCCTGCACGGAGGCGGGGTTCACGGACACGACCTCGATGTCGGTCTCGCGCGCAGCCCCGAAGACCGCCTGCTCCGCCTCGAACTTCGAGCGCTCGTATGCGGAGAGGAACCAGCCGCGATGCGGCGATTCCTCCGACCCGAGCGTCCCGCCGGCTTCTCCGAGAGTCGCCGCAGAAGACGTGTACACGATCCGACGAACGCCGGCGCGGACTGCGGCGCGGACGACGTTCTCAGAGCCGCGCACGTTGACCTCGAACATCGGAGCGGGGTCGCGGAGGCAGAACGCGTTCGCGCCGGCGGCGTGGTAGACGAGGTCGCTGCCCTGCATTGCCGCCGCCAGAGCCTCGAGGTCGAGGAGGTCGCCGGCCACCGGCTCGGCGCCCAGCCCACCGAGCTCGCTCCCCGAGGCCTCCGAGCGAGCCAGCGCCTTCACGCGGTTGCCGTCCGCCAGCAGCCGCTCGACGATTGCGCGCCCGATGAACCCCGTCCCGCCGGTAACGAGGACCGGCTGGGTCGTCATCCCTCCCGCACGTCGCTGGTGAGCGCCGCGGAGAAGCGGGTGAGGTACTCCACGGCCGACATCACCGTGATGGCCGCCGCGGCGATCATCACCCACTCGTCGATGTGCAGCGGGCCCACCGGCGCACCGGGACGCAGGATTGCGAGGAAGATCGCGACGAACTGGGCGTTCGTCTTGAGCTTCCCCCAGATGGAAGGCGGGAATACGGTGCCCTCGGCCGCGACGACCCCGCGCAGGCCCATGATCAGCAGCTCCCGCCCGATGATGATGGCCGCGAGCACCGGCGAGGCGCGGCCCACGTCGACGAGCGCGATCAGCGCGCCCGCGACGAGCAGCTTGTCGGCGGTCGTGTCGAGGAAGGAGCCCAGCTTCGTGGCCACCGCCCAGCGGCGCGCGAGGTAGCCGTCGGCAAAGTCGGTCATCCCCGCGACCGCGAAGACGATGGCGGCCGCCGTGTACATGGAGTTCCGGTCCGGGCCGAGCAGGATCAGCGTCATGACGGCGGGCACCGCGGCGATCCGGGTGTAGGTGAGCCACGAGAGGACCGCCCTCGGGGCGGCCACCCGCGCGATCACGTCCCGCTCCGGGGGGAGGCCGCCGCCTCGATCGCCTCGCGCTCGACCAGGGCCCTGACTTCGGCCGCCGAGGAGCGGCTGAGCGCTTCGCCCGCGAGCCCGCGCGCGGTGCCGGCGTCGACGCTTCGCACGGCCTCCTTGACGGCCGGGATCGCCGGCGCGTTCGCGCTCAGCTCCGTGACCCCGAGGCCGATCAGCACCGGAACGGCGGCCGGGTCCGACGCCAGCTCGCCGCACACGCCCACCCAGCGGTCGTGCCCGCTCGCCGCCTCGGCGACGATGCGGATCAGGCGCAAGACGGACGGATGCAGTCCGTCCGCCAGCTCCGCGACCGAGGCGTTGCCGCGCTCGGCGGCCATCGTGTACTGGGTGAGGTCGTTGGTGCCCAGCGAGAAGAAGTCGACCTCGGGTGCGAAGGCCTCCGCGGCAAGCGCCGCGGCCGGGACCTCGATCATGACGCCCACCTCGAGATCGGCCGGGGCGGCTCCCGCCTGCTCGAGCTCCTTCTGGATGCGCTCCAGCGCCGACCTCGCCCGGCGGTACTCATCCAGCGTGGCCACCATCGGAAACATCACCTTCAGCGGGTGCACGGCGGCAGTCCGGAGCACCGCTCGGAGCTGGGTCTCGAAGAGCTCCGGTCGCTCCAGCTGGAGGCGGACTCCCCGCACGCCCAGGAACGGGTTCGCCTCCGCCCGGGCAGGAAGGTACGGAAGCGGCTTGTCGGCCCCGACGTCGAGCGTGCGCAGGACCAGCGGCCGGCCCTCGAGCGCGGCCGCTATGCCGCTGTAGGCCTCGAGCTGCTCCTCCTCGCTCGGCATCGAGTCCCGCTCGAGGAAGAGAAACTCTGTCCGCAGGAGGCCGACGCCCTCGGCGCCGTTCGCAAGCGCGGCCGGCACGTCGTCGGGAGAGCCGATGTTTGCGACGACCTCGATGCGCTGGCCGTCTCGTGTCGACGCGGGCTCGGCCGCCCGTGCGCGGGCGACGCGGCCAGCCTCTTCCCGCGATGCTTTCCGCCGCTGGAACTCGGCGACGACCTCGTCGGCGGGGTCGAGATAAACCACGCCACCGTCCCCGTCCAGCAGCAGCGGGGTCTCCTCCGGCACCTCCAGCAACGACTCGCCGAGCCCGACCGCGGCCGGGATCCCGAGCGAGCGCGCCAGGATGGCGCTGTGCGACGTCGGGCTGCCCTCGGCCGTGGCGATCCCGTGCGCGAGCGCCCGGTCGAGAGCGACGGTGTCCGCGGGAGTCATGTCCGCGGCGAGGACGATACCCGGGGCGGAGAGGACGGGTTCGGCGCGGTGGCCGGTCAGAGCCGCGACGACCTTCCGGGCAACCGCGGTCACGTCCTCGGCACGGGCTTGCAGGTACTCGTCGTCGAGGCTCCGGTAGTCGGCGGCAACCGCGTGGGCCGCGTCGTTCCACGCCCGGGCGGCGTTCTGCC
>DATDFL010000240.1:0-9253 GCA_036522595.1 Gaiellaceae bacterium | reverse complement strand
GTTCGCCCGCACGCCGACCGGCACGCCGATGCGGCTGCGCCGCGAGACCGGCACCGCCGGCCCGAGCGCGATCACCTCGTCGGCCGCCCCGTCGAGCAGTGCGCGCCGTCCCGCGATCAGGTCGGCCGCCCGCGTCGACGGCGCGAGCACCGTGACCGAGTGCCCGAGGCTGCGCAGCTCGGCTGCGATGCCGGCCACGTGCTCGTTGACGTCGTGGGGCCTAGACCACGCGAAAGGCGAGACCAGGCAGACTCGGAGCCCCATCTGAGCTCCGAGTCTAGCCTCGTACCTAGATCCGGACGGATGACGTCTAACGCATCGACCGGTCAGTTCAGACGAGCGCGCGTCTGCGCCGCGCGCTCTGAAGTCGGCACCGCAAGCGGCGCCTCAGCTCAGGCCGTCGCCTTCTCCTTGACCTGCTTCCGCGCGTTCTTGCGGATGAACTCCTCGACGAGGTCGAACGCCTTGGAGTCGGAGTACTGCTTCGGCGGCGACTTCATCAGGTAGGCGCTCGGCCCGCCGAGCGTCCCCGAGATGCCGTTGTCGAGCGCCAGCTTCGCGAGGCGCACGGCGTCGATCACGACACCGGCCGAGTTCGGAGAGTCCCAGACCTCGATCTTCAGCTCCGCGTTCAGCGGCACGTCGCCGAAGGCCGTGCCCTCGAGCCGGATGTAGGCCCACTTGCGGTCCTCGAGCCAGGGCACGTAATCCGAGGGGCCGACGTGGATGTTCTTGTCCTCGAGCTCGTAGGGCAGCGTCGACTTGATCGAGTACGTCTTCGAGATCTTCTTCGACTCGAGCCGCTCCCGCTCCAGCATGTTCATGAAGTCGGCGTTACCGCCGAAGTTGAGCTGGTACGTGCGGTCGACGCGGACGCCGCGGTCGCGGAAGATGCTCGTCAGAACGCGGTGCGTGATCGTGGCGCCGACCTGCGACTTGATGTCGTCGCCGATGATCGGCAGGCCCTTCTCCTCGAAGCGCCGCTGCCAGTAGTTCTCGCGCGCGATGAAGATCGGCATGCAGTTCACCATCGCGCAGCCCGCGTTGAGGATCTGCTCCGTGTACCACTTGGTCGCCTCCTCGGAGCCGACCGGCAGGTAGTTGACGACGACGTCCGTGCCGGTCTCCTTGAGGATCCCGGTCACGTCGTCGGTTTCCCCCGGAGCCTTCTGGACGACCTCGGAGAGGTACTTGCCGAGGCCGTCGTGGGTCATCCCGCGGTTCACGGTGATGCCGGTCTTCGGGACGTCCGCGAACTTGATCGTGTTGTTCGGGTGCGCCCAGATTGCCTCCGAGAGGTCCTTGCCGACCTTGTCGGTAGTGACGTCGAACGCCGCCGTGAACTCGACGTCGTGGACGTGGTAGCCACCGAGATCGACGTGCATCAGGCCCGGGACGAACGTTCCGGGCTCGGCGTCCTTGTAGTACTCGACGCCCTGCACGAGCGAGCTCGCGCAGTTACCGACGCCGATGATCGCGACGCGGACCTTGTCCGAGCGTCGCGCCTTGCCGTTGGTTGTAGACATGGGTTCCTTTCCGAGCCGCTCCGAGAGCGTCTCGACGATGAGGTCGTTGACCTTGCGCTTGCGCTGTGCCGCGCGCGCCGCGAGGGTCTCCTTCAGCTCCGCAGGCATCCGCAGGAGCACCGAGCCGCTCTTCCCGGGCTCCTTGCCCGGCCGCCCGCTCGGCTCGAAGGACACGGCGAAGCGGGAGGCGAGGATGCTGACGGCGACGTCGTTCAGGCTCTGGCCGGTGCGCCTGACCTCACCGGCGAGGAGCTGCTTCAACTCGCGCGGCATTCGCACGAGGACGTCTTTGCGCGTCGGTGCTAGCACAGAAGTGCTAGCAGTGTACTAGCTAAGGAAGCTGACGGAGCTGGGACCGCGCGCTGAGGACACGCTGGAAAACCGTGAGCCAGGCGGTGGCGGCGAGGAAGTAGATCGCGTACTGCAATCCGCCCCACGGAGCGAAGGTGAGGCCGCCCGTGATCACGACCACGCGCTCGGCGCGGCTGCCGAGACCGACGTCGCCCTTCAGGCCCAGCAGCTCAGCCTTGGCGCGCGCGTAGGAGACGAGGAACGACCCGCCCATCGCGATCATCGCGAACGCGAGGGCGACCTCATTTCCGTGCCGCGAGAAGACGAGCGCGATCGCGGTCAGCATGAACCCTTCGCTGACGCGGTCGGAGATCGAGTCCACGAACGCGCCGAAGGGCGTGGCCTTGTCGCTTAGGCGGGCGAGCGCGCCGTCGAGGATGTCGAGCACCGAGCCGATCACGAACACGATCGCCGCCGCCCAGTAGATCAGCCACTGGTTGTGGTCGCCGAACCAGACGAGCACCGCAGCGGCCGCACAGAGCGTGATGCCGCCCGCCGTCAGCGCGTTCGGCGAGACGCGCGTCCGCGCGAGGCCGCCGATCGAGCGCGAAGCGAGCCTGCGGGTGCCGTCGGTGTAACCCCGCTTGACGGCAGCGAGACCCGCGCGGGACAACTACGCGGGCGCCGGGCTCTGGCGGCGGCGCCGGATCCGGAACCACCCGGGCCGGTAGACGATCACGAGCGCGATCGCTGCGACGACGACGCCTCCGACGACGTCGAGCCAGAAGTGGTTGCCGGTCCCCATCACGGCGAACCAGACCCAGGCGGGCCAGAGCAGCCACGCCGCCTTGAAGAAGCGGTTCCGGCAGACGGAGAACAGCACGATCCCGACGATCAGCGCGTCGGCCGAGTGCAGGCTCGGCATCGCGGCGTAGGGGTTCGAGATCACCTCGACGAGACCGCTGCCGTGGTTCAGCTGGCCGAAGTCGGCCAGCGTGTCGGCGAAGCCGAGGTCGGGGAACATCCGCGGCGGCGCGGTCGGCAGGACCACGTAGCCGACCAGGCCGATCACGTTCGCGAGCAGGATCGCGTTCCGGAAGCGGACGAACGCCTCGTGCCGGCGGAGGTAGACGAACAGCAGCGCGAGGCCGACGACCGTGAACTCGGAGTTCCAGTACGTCCAGGAGACGAGGGTCGCAAGGAGCTGGGAGCCGTCGACGATCCGCTGCAGCGTCAGCTCGATGAGCGCGTGGGCGTGCTTCTCGAAGCCGATCACGTGCAGGCCGTTGTCGAAGGCGCGTGCCGGATTCCGGTCGGCGATGCCCCTCGCGGCCTGGTAGATCGCAAGGAAGCCGAACCAGATCGCCACCTGGCGACCTAGATCTGCCCAACCTCGGGGCAGATACCGCTGGCCTGCTGCGACGAGGACGCTCACGGGAACTCGCTGATTTTAACGTCGGTCCCCGACGAGGCCTTCCCTGCTGTGTTAACCCCCGATTTGTGACATTGAGCGCGAAGCTCTGACGAAGCCGGCTTCGTTGATCTTGTGCTTGAGCTCCTTGTGCGCCACGGCGAAGCGCAGCAGCCGCTCCAGCTCCTGATCTGAAGCGCCTTCGCGCAGCGGCTTCTTCAGGTCCCATTCCTTCCGCGAGAACAGGCAAGTCCTGAGCTGCCCGTCGGCGGTGAGGCGGATCCGGTCGCAGCTCGAGCAGAAAGGCTCCGAGACGGGGTTGACGAACCCGATCTCGCCGGCGCCGTCGGCGAACCGGAAGCGCCGAGCGGTCGACGAGGCCTTCGCGGGGATCTCCACGAGCGGCCAGCGCTCCTCGATCAGCGCGCGGATCTCGGCGCCGGTGAGGACGTCGTCGCCGCGCCAGGACTCGTCCGCGTCGAGCGGCATGAACTCGATGAAGCGGACGACGTAGGGCTTGCGGCGGGCGAGCTCGGCAAGCGCCGGCACCTCGACCTCCGTGAAGCCGCGCATCGCGACGCAGTTGATCTTGATCGGCCGCAGCTCCGGGTAGCGCTCGGCTTCCTCGAGACCGCCGAGCACGCGGTCGAGCGCATCACGGCGGGTGATCTCGGCAAAGCGAACGTGCGAGAGCGAGTCCAGCGAGACGTTGAGGCGGCGCAGACCGGCCTCGACGAGCGGCGCCGCGAGCCGGTCGAGCAGGACGCCGTTCGTCGTCAGCGAGAGATCGTCCACGCCCGGAAGCTCCGAGAGCTGCCGCACCAGAACGGGCAGGTCGCGGCGCACGAGCGGCTCGCCGCCCGTCAGCCGCACCTCGTCGACGCCCATCGCCGCGAGCACGCGCACGAGACGCGCGATCTCCTCGAAGCTCAGGAGCTCGTCGCGCTCGAGCCACTCCAGCCCCTCGGCAGGCATGCAGTAGCGGCAGCGGAAGTTGCACTTGTCGGTGACCGAGACCCGCAGGCTCTTGATCTCGCGCCCCCACCCGTCAACGAGTGCTTCCATGCCTGTCAGAGTAACCAAGGTTTCACAGGTGAAACCGGGCGGAAAACTGCGCCCACCTACCACGGAAGGAGCAGGGCATGTCGGAGTGGGAGACCGAGCAAGGCGGTCAGGAAGGCCAGGAAGAGGAGTCCGGCGGCGGCATGGGCGGCGGCTCCGAGGAGGAATCCGGCGGCGACATGGGCGGCGGCTCCGAGGAGGAGTCCGGCGACATGGGCGGCTCCGAAGGCGCCTAGTCCACCCTGTTCCTTGACGACTCGGAGGCGCCGGCGGCCGGCGCCTTCGCCATGAAGGAGGACGCATGAGCGATCACGAGGACGAGACCAGCGGCGAAGAGCTGATCGACGAGGAGGGCCGCAACCCGACCCAGCGGCAGATCGACGAGGAGGTCGACCCCGGCGGCGAGGAGCGCAAGCGCTGGGAGGAGACCGCGGACGAGCCGCACCAGGGCGAGCAAGGCCAGGAGACCGTTTAGGAGGGTTCGGCGGCCCGGCGGCACAGACACTGTTCGTCAAACCCTCCTTAGGCCGAGCGCCCGATTTGCCGATCTGACGTGAGGAATGGCCGCCAAATTCCTCGCGCCAGGTCTGGCGCTCCTGATCCTCGTCGCGTTGCCGCAAAGCGCAGCCGCAGCGCCGACCTGGCTCAAGGCGAAGAACCTCTCGGCGACGGTGAACGGCAGCGACCCGAGCGTCGCCGTGGACGGGTCGGGCGACGCGTTCGCCGTCTGGACCCGCTCCGGCACCGTCCAGGCCGCCCAGCGACCGGCGGGCACGACGTGGAGCAAGGCTCAAGACATTTCCGGCGGCTGTGTCGACGCGCGCGGAGTGGAGCTCGCCGTGAGCCCGGCCGGACGGGCCGTCGTGGTGTGGGAGTGCCCTAAGGGCGGGAACACGATCGTGCAGGCCGCGACTCTCCGGCCGGGCGGGAGCTGGAGCGCGCCGCACGACCTCTCGGCTCCGGGCCACGACGCGCACGCGCCGCAGGTCACGCTCGACCGGGCCGGCGATGCGCTGGCCGTCTGGGCGCGGTCGAACGGAACGGACGTGATCCTGCAGGCGGCGCTGCGGCGCGCGAACGGCGAGTGGGCCGCGCCCGCGAACGTCTCGGGTCCGGGTCTCGACGTCGACCAGCCGGACGTCGCGCTCAACGCGGCCGGAAACGGCGTCGCCGTGTGGCAGAGCTCCGACGGTGCCACCACGAGCATCCGGGCTGCGACGCGGACGTCGGCAGGTTCCTGGAGCGCACCGCAGGCGCTCTCGTCGGGCGCGAACGCCGAGCGGCCGCGCGTGGGCATCGACTCCGCCGGGAACGCCGTCGCAGTCTGGTCGCTCAACGCCGGGCACTTCAGGGCGCAGGCGACCGTGCATCCCGCCGGCGGCGGCTGGGCTCCGGCGCAGACGCTCTCGAGCGCAACCGCGGATGCTTTCCAAGCGCAGGTCGCGGTCAACGCGAGCGGGAGCGCTGTCGCGGCATGGCTGAGCTTCGACGGCAGGTCGTACGTCGTCCAGAGCGCGGGTCGCCCGCGCGGCGGCGCGTGGAGCTCCGTTCAGAACCTCTCGCCGCTGAGCCCGGATCTCGGCGCCCCGCAGATCGCACTCGATCCGGCCGGTGGCGCCGTGGCCGTCTGGCGCGGCCTGAACAGCGCGCGGGAGCGAATACAGGCAGCGCGTCGCCCCGCGCAGGGCGCCTGGTCGGCGCCTCGGCTGCTCTCAGCCTCCGGCGGCGACGCCGATCTCCCTGACGTCGCCGTGGATGCGGCCGGGAACGGCGCCGCGATCTGGCAGACCGGAAACGGCGTGACCTGGTCGGTGCAAGCGGCCGGGCTCGACGCGGCCGGGCCCGTGCTCGCGCCCCTCCGGATCTCGGGCCAGAGAACCCCCGGCGGCCGCCTCACGTTCGCCGTCTCGCCGTTCGACGTCTGGTCGGGCCTGCGGGGACAGCCGCGCTGGACCTTCGGCGACGGCGCGACCGCGACCGGCCGGCACGTGACCCACGCCTACGCCAGTTCCGGGAGGTACACGGTTCACACCCGTCAGGCCGACGTGCTCGGGAACGCGACCACGGTGACCCGCCGGATCGTGATCGCGCCTCCATGCGTGGTCCCGAGTGTCGTCGGTGAGACGCTGGCCGATGCGAAAGCGGCGATCAGGCGCGGCCACTGCCGCACAGGCAAGGTCACGCGGCGCCGCTCCGCTGCGGTGCGGAAGGGCCGCGTCCTCACGCAGCGTCCCGCGCCAGGCAGGCGCCTCGCCAACGGCGCGAGGGTCAACCTGGTTGTGAGTCGCGGCAGGCGCTAGGCCCAGGGAAGGCTGTCCCAGTAGTCCGGTCGCCCGGGCTGTGGGCGGTCGAAGCGTGCGTAGGCCTCCTGCGGGTCGGGCGTGTCGGCCTCGGCACTCGCCCCGTACTTCTCCGCCAGCTCCGACTTCGGGTAGAGCAGCTCATCGTCGGGCCGCTTGCCGGCGGCGAGGATGATTGCGGGCGCGTCGCCTGTGGCGACGATCACGTGCTCCGTCCCGGCCGGGGAGTGGACGAAGTCCCACGTGCGCAGTGGCCGCTCCTCGCCGTTGACGAGCAGCACGCCCTCGCCGGCGAGAACGAGAAAGTTTTCCTGCGCGCCCTCCCGGTGGTAGAGGCACAGCGGCTGCCCGGGCTCGATGACGCTGATGTTGATGCCGAGCTCCGGAAACTCCGCCCCTTCCCGGTTCTCGAAGACGCAGCCGGAGCCGAACGCGTGATGGGTCACCCAGGCCGTGTCTGCGACGTTGACGACGAACCAGCCGCCGTCGGCGGGCCGCAGCCCGGACGGTGTCTCTTCCATGCGCGCTTCCTCGGTCATGCTCCTCCTCTCGTGGCGTTGCTGGCACTAATAGCGGTCACCGCCGTCTGGGGCGTCACCTTCGTCCAGGTCAAGGACGCGCTCGAGCTCTATCCGCTCTACGCGTTCCTCGCGCTGCGGTTCGCGATCGCCTCTGCCGCGCTCGCGCCGCTTGCCGTCCGGCGCCTGCGCGCGGCGAGTGTCGGCATCTCGGCTCTGCTCGGCCTCCTGATCGCGGCCGGGTACGCACTCCAGACCGAAGGGCTGGCGCGAACGACGGTCTCGAGCACCGGGTTCATCACCGGCCTCTATGTGGTCTTCACGCCGATGCTTGCGCTCCTCTTCTTCCGGCAGCGCGTCGCCCTCTCGGTCTGGCTCGGTGTCGCCGCCTCCGTGGTGGGGCTCGCGCTGCTCTCCGGGATCCACGCGGGCTCGGCGACCGGCGACGCCCTGGTCCTCGCCGCCTCCGCGGTGTACTCGCTCCAGATCGTGCTCCTCGAGCGAGTCGCGGCGCGCGTCGACCCCTTCGCCCTCACGTTCGTCGAGATGTTCGCCGCCTGCGCCGCGTTCAGCGTGATCGCAGGAGCGCGCTCCGAGTTCGAAGTGCCGCACGGCTGGACGGTCTGGGGCGCGCTCGTCGTGACCGGCCTCTTCGCGAGTGCACTCGGCTTTCTGGTCCAGAGCTGGGCCCAGCAGCGCATGAGCGCGCCGCGCACCGCCCTCGCCTTCGCGATGGAGCCCGTCTGGACGGCGTTCTTCGGCTTCACGCTCGCCGGCGACCGCCTCGGCTGGCTCGGCTGGGGCGGGTGCGCCGCGATCCTGGCCGGAATCGTGCTTGCAGAGCCGTCTGCGGCCGCATTCCTCCGCCGCTTGAACTTGCTATCATCGGACTGAGATTTTCTCACAGAGGAGGAACCTAAGCATGGCAAAGACCATTGGAATCGACCTCGGCACGACCAACTCCTGTGTTGGCGTGATCGAGGGCGGCGAGCCGTCCGTCGTCCCGAACGCGGAAGGCGGGCGCACGACGCCGTCGGTCGTCGCGTTCACGAACGACGGCCAGCGGCTCGTCGGCGCACCCGCGAAGCGCCAGCAGGTCACGAACCCACAGAACACGGTCTTCTCGATCAAGCGCTTCATGGGCCGCAAGTACGGCGAGGTCTCGGAGGAGATGAAGATCGTCCCCTACGAGGTCGTCGAGGGCCCGAACGGCGACGTGCGGGTCAAGGCCGGCGACAAGGAGTACGCGCCGCCGGAGATCAGCGCGATGATCCTGCAGAAGCTGAAGGCCGACGCCGAGGCGTATCTCGGCGAGGCCGTCACCGACGCGGTGATCACCGTGCCCGCGTACTTCAACAACGCGCAGCGCGAGGCGACGAAGGACGCCGGCAAGATCGCCGGGCTCAACGTCCTTCGGATCATCAACGAGCCGACCGCCGCGGCGCTCGCGTACGGCCTCGACAAGGAGGCGTCCGACCACACGATCCTGGTCTTCGACCTCGGCGGCGGCACCTTCGACGTCTCGATCCTCGAGCTCGGCGAAGGCGTCTTCGAGGTGAAGGCCACGAACGGCGACAACCACCTCGGCGGCGACAACTTCGACAAGGCGATCGTCGACTGGATGGTCGCGGAGTTCAAGAAGGATCAGGGCATCGACCTCTCGCAGGACCGCATGGCCCTGCAGCGCCTCTATGAGGCCGCGGAGAAGGCGAAGATCGAGCTCTCCTCGACGATGACGACGCAGATCAACCTGCCGTTCGTCACTGCGACCCCCGAGGGCCCGAAGCACCTCGACCTGCAACTCACGCGCGCGAAGCTCAACGAGCTCACCGCCGAGCTGCTCGACCGCACCGTCGAGCCGACGAAGCGCTGCCTGGCCGATGCGGGCGTCGACACGTCGAAGATCGATCACGTCGTCCTCGTCGGCGGTATGACCCGCATGCCGGCGGTCGTCGACAAGGTCAAGGAGCTCACCGGCTCCGAGCCGCACAAGGGCGTCAACCCGGACGAGGTCGTCGCCGTCGGCGCGGCCATTCAGGGCGGCGTGCTCAAGGGCGAGGTCAAGGACATCCTGCTCCTCGACGTCACGCCGCTGTCGCTCGGCATCGAGACGAAGGGCGGCGTCTTCACGCGCCTGATCGAGCG
>DATDFL010000239.1:0-2332 GCA_036522595.1 Gaiellaceae bacterium | reverse complement strand
GTCGGCGAACTCGAGCCCGTACGTCTTCGCGCCCGGCACGTCGGCGTGCGTGAGGACCGCGTGCACTCCCTGCATCGAGAGCGCCTGCGAGATGTCGATCTTGAGGATCCGCGCGTGCGCGTGCGGGCTGCGGACCGTGTGGCCCCAGAGCATCCCGGCCGCGAACAGGTCGCTGGCGTAGGCGAACTGCCCCGTGACCTTCGGCGTCGCGTCCGTGCGCTTGACGACCTCGCCGACGCGGCCGAGCTCGAGTGTCGTCCCCGGTAGCAGCCGTGACTCGGTCACATCCGCCCCACGGCGAAGCGGACGGCGTCGAAGATCTTCGCGTAGCCCGTGCAGCGGCAGAGGTTGCCCGAGAGCGCCTCGCGGATCTCGTCGTCGCTCGGGTTGGGGTTGTGGGCGAGCAGGTCGGCGGTCGCGACGATCAGGCCAGGGGTGCAGAAGCCGCACTGGACGGCCCCGGTCTCGCTGAAGGCCTCCTGCACCGGGTGCAGCTGCCCGTCGCGCGCGAGGCCCTCGACCGTGACGATGTCGTGGCCTTCCGCCTGCGCGGCCAGGACGAGGCACGAGCACACGAGCTCACCGTCGAGCAGCACCGAGCACGAGCCGCACTCGCCCTGCTCACACGCGTTCTTCGAGCCGGGCAGGCCGAGTCGCTCGCGCAGCGCGAAGAGCAGGCTCTCGCCTTCCCAGACGTCGGTCTCGTGCTGCTCGCCGTTGATGCGGAGCGTGATCTTCACGTCAGGCACCTGACGAGGGCGCGGGAGGCAAGAACCTGCAGCGCGTGGCGGCGGTAGCGCGCGGTGCCGCGGACATCGTCGATCGGACTGGCGGCCTCGGCGACCTTCTCCGGGAGGTCGTCCGCCTCGTCGAGCGGCGCCGTAACGAGCCCGGCGACGGGCCCGGCCGACCCGAAGGAGGCGCGGATTTCGCCGCGCTCCTCGTCGACGCACATCGCGAGCGAGACGACCGCGATCACCATTGCGTTCCGCGGGCCGACCTTCATGAACGTCTGCCGCGGGCCGAGGGGGCGCACGTGCACGGCGACGATCAGCTCGTCCTCGGCGAGCGCATTGCGCTTCGGGCCGACGAGGAACTCCTGCAGCGGCACGCGGCGCTCGCCGTTCGGGCCCGCGAGCTCGACCTCGGCGCCGTAGACGAGCAGCGGCGGCAGCGCATCGCCGGCCGGAGAGGCCGTCCCGAGGTTGCCCCCGATCGTGCCGCGGTTGCGGATTTGCGGGCCGCCGACTGTGCGCGACGCCTCGGCGAGGGCGCGGACGCGCTCGGAAAGCGCCATCGCCTCGGTGTAGGTGAGCCCCGAGCCGAGCCGCAGGCCGCCGTTTGCGCGTGACCAGCCCCGCAGCTCCGCGACCTCGTTGAGGTTCAGGAGCGCGGCAGGACGCGCGCGGTCGAAGTTGAGCTCGACCATGACGTCGGTTCCCCCCTGGATCGGGACGGCGCCGGGTTGCTCGGCCTTGAGCCGCAGCGCCTCGTGCAGCGTGCGTGGAGTCAGGACCTCCATCGCGGCAAGCGTACTTCGCGCCACGGCGGCGGCTCTCCGGTCACGACCATCCACAGGACCGCGACGGGGCCGTCGCCCGCGTGCACACTGGTCCGGCGCAGGCACCACCGGTCGGTGCCGACCCCGTTCCGGCCCTTCTCGGTCGTCCAGGCTGCCCGGAAACCCGCCGCCATCGCCGCGGCGCGCACGGCCTCGTCGTGGCTTCCGTGGGGGTAGGCGAGGATCGGGACCGCGTCCGGGATACGCGCCCGCAGGTCGGTGAGCGAGCCGGCAACCTCGCCCCCGAGCTCGGAGGGTTCGACCGCGACGAGCGGCCGGTGGGTACGGGCGTGTGCGCCGACTGCGACTCCGCCCCGGGCGAGCTGCTCGAGCTCTGTCCACCCCAGCAGCGGCTCTCCGTCCAGCCAGTGAGCGGAGCCGCCGACCTCGCTCGTGCAGACGAAGAGCTGGGGCGCGACGTCTGCGTGCCTGGCGAGCGGCTCCTCGCAATCGGCAGTCCCATCGTCGAGCGTGACCACGAAGCTCCGGCGAGGCAGGGACCCTTCGCCGTCGTGGAACGCGAGGAGCTTTCGTGCTTCGAGCGGACGGAAGCCGAGTATCCGAAGCAGGCGAAGTTGCGCGCTGAAGCGCCGCGGGCTCAGGTCGATCCGATCCTGTCCCGCCTTGCCCTCGCCGGCCAGCCGGTGGTAGACGAGCGCGCAGTAGGAGGCCGTCAGGCTCCGCCATTCGGGCCGAGTCGCGGCGCTGCGCACGCCCGACCAGAATGCGCGCGCGGCAGTGCCACGCGCCCGCGGCGCGGGAGCGGGGCTC
>DATDFL010000238.1:0-34383 GCA_036522595.1 Gaiellaceae bacterium | reverse complement strand
GTTCGACCTCTTCTTTGACGCTTTCGGGGATCTCCCGCTTCGTGACGCGAACGTTCGCCTTGGCCTGTGGAAAACGCGGCATTTGCGCGGCCGCCTCCCCCAGCGTCCGGCCCTCGAGCGCGCCGCAGAGCAGGAGCCCCGCTGCCAGGCCGTCGCCGGTCACGTGGTCGCGCAGGTAGATGATGTGGCCCGACTGCTCGCCGCCGAGGAGGCCCCCCTCGCGGTGGAGCGCCTCGAGCACGTAGCGGTCGCCGACGTCCGTGGTGACGACCCGAATCCCATGCGCCTCGGCGAGCCTGTGCAGGCCGAGGTTCGCCATCACGGTCACGGCCACGAGCTCGACCTCGAGGTGAAGCATCAGGATCGCGAGGATCTGGTCGCCGTCGACGATCTCGCCGCGCGCGTCGACCGCGAGCATCCGGTCGCCGTCGCCGTCGAACGCGATCCCGAGGTCGGCCCCAGACCTAGTAACGGTCTGTTGCAAGGCTCCGAGATCGGTGGCCCCGTAGCCGACGTTGATGTTCGTCCCGTCCGGGTCCGAGCCGATCGCGGTGACTTCGGCGCCGAGCTGCTCGAAGGCCTTCGGCGCGATGCCCGTGTAGGCGCCGTTCGCGCAGTCGACGACGACCTTCAGCCCGCTCAGGTCCGACCCGAACCGCTCGACGATGTGCTCGAGGTAGCTGTCGGTCGCGACGCCCACGTGGTCGATCGTCCCGGGGTCGCCTTCGAACGGCGCGTCGAGGAGCGCCTCGATCTCCTCCTCGACCTCGTCGGTCAGCTTCCGCCCCTCGCGGTCGAAGAACTTGACGCCGTTGTACTCGGGCGGGTTGTGCGAAGCGGAGATGACGGCGCCGAGGTCGAGCGCGAGCAGCGCGACCGCCGGGGTCGGCAGAACCCCGGCGAGGACGGCGTTGCCTCCCGCCGCGACGACCCCGCGCGCGAAGGCTTCCTCGAGCTCCGGCCCCGAGCCACGCGTGTCGCGTCCGACGAAGACGCGGGCGCCTTGCGACCACAGCGTGGCCGCCCGGCCGAGCCGCTCCATGAGCTCCGGCGTCAGGTCCTCGCCGACCACGCCTCGGACCCCGTCGGTCCCGAAGTAGCGGCGCAAGCGGATTAACGCTTCGAGAACTGCGGTGCTTTGCGGGCCTTGTGGAGGCCGGCCTTCTTGCGCTCCACGATGCGGGCGTCGCGCGTCAGGAAGCCCGCGCGCTTGAGCGGCACGCGCAGCTCCGGATCGGCCTCGACGAGCGCGCGGGCGATGCCGTGCCGGACCGCGCCGGCCTGGCCGCTCGGGCCGCCGCCGTGGACGCGAACGCGGATGTCGAACGTCCCCTCGACCCCGGCCACCTTCAGCGGCGCCAACGCCAGCTCGCGGTGGGTCGCTCGTGGGAAGTACGACTCGATCGGGCGGCCGTTGAACCAGGTCGTGCCGTCGCCCGGCTTCAGGATCACGCGCGCGACCGAGGTCTTGCGCTTGCCCGTTCCTCTGTACTGCGCCAGCTGGCTCACGTGTTCAGCTCCAATTCTTTCGGTGCCTGCGCCTCGTGCGGGTGCTCGGGCCCGGCGTAGATCTTCAGCTTCTTGATTTGCGCGCGCGAGAGGCGGTTGCGCGGGAGCATGCCTTTGACCGCCTTGCGCAGCACCTCGGTCGGCCGGCGCTCGAGCTCGTCGCGGAGCGGCCGGCTGCGGAGACCGCCTGGATAGCCGGAGTGGCGGTAGTAGATCTTCTCGTCGAGCTTCTTGCCGGTGACCGCGATCTTCTCGGCGTTGATGACCACGACGAAGTCGCCGGTGTCGACGTGCGGCGTGTACTCGGGCTTGGTCTTGCCGCGCAGCGTGTCGGCGATCTGCGTCGCGAGACGCCCGAGCGTCTTGCCCTCGGCGTCTACGAGGTACCAGCGGCGCTCGACCTCGCCTGGTTTTGCGTTCCACGTCTTCATAAAAAGCGGCGAACTCGCGGTCCGCCGGAGCGGAATCGTAGCAGCCCGGCCCGGAATTCCGCCGCGCCGCCGTGGCTCGGATGGCGGACGTACGGGGCGCCTTCGAGCACAGCTTCGGCAAGGCGGCCGACGGCGATCACTCGTCGCTCGCGGGCAAGCTCGCGCGCGAAGGGCAGCCCGGCGGCGACTTCCTCGGCTCGGGGCCTCCGGTTGGACGTCGCGGTCCCGGGATGCGTCGGGACGACGTTCCAAAGGAGCACGCTCTCCTCGAGCCCGAGCTCGGCGAGGACCCGGTGGACGATCGTCGCGCTCGCCTCCGCGGGGCCGCTGCCGGTGAGCTGCCGCTCGGAGGTGAACGGGATGCCCGAGACGCGGGCGCCCCGGTAGCCGGCTGCCTCGCCGACGAGGAGGAGCGGCGCGGTTTCGCGCTCGCGCAGGTAGGTCAGGAGACGGTTGCGACGGGTCTCCGCGGCGTGACCGTCGCGGTAGAAGTTGAATGTGTCGCCGATCGTCGCGTCGGCGAGCCTCGAGATGAGCTCTTCCATCCGGATCCGAACTCTGACGGACGGCGGCCAGAAGCCGCTGGAGATCGCGCAGCTCGTCGCGGAGTTCCTGGGCGGCGCGCAGCGCACACTCGACCTCGCGCAGTACGACTTCAATCTCGGGGCCGAGACGAAAGAGGTCGTCGCCGGCGCTTTGCGGGAGGCCGCGGCACGGGGCGTCGCGGTCCGGATCATCTACAACGTCGACCACCCGAACCCGATTCCGGTGCCGCCGCCGCCGGAGCCGGACGTCGCGCTGATCTCGTCGCTCGGAGTGCCGTCGAAGGCGATCGCGGGCGTTCCCGACCTGATGCACCACAAGTTCGTCGTGCGCGACGGCGCGTCGGTCTGGTCGGGCTCGACCAACTGGACGGACGACTCGTGGTCGAAGCAGGAGAACGTCCTCGTCACCGTCGACTCGCCCGAGCTCGCGGAGGCGTTCACGCTCGACTTCGAGGAGCTCTGGAAGGACGGCGATGTCGAGCGGAGCGGTTTCGCCGAGCCGCGGCCGGTCGGGGTGGACGGCGTGCAGGTGCGGCCGTGGTTCACGCCGGGGTTCGCGGATGCTCTGACACACCGGATCGCAAAGAAGATCGGCCACGCGCAGCGGGTGCGGATCTGCTCGCCCGTGATCACCTCGGCGCCGGTGCTGGCGACTTTGGCGCAGGCGATCGCGGACGGGCGGGCCGACATCGCTGGTTGCGTCGACCGGACGCAGATGGACGAGGTGCTTCGCCAGTGGCGGGAAAACGGCAACGTCAGCTGGAAGATCCCCCTCTTGCAGCAGGTGCTCGCGGGCCAGTTTTCGGGCAAGAGCTCCACGCCCTGGGCTCCGGGAAGCCTGCACGACTTCATGCACGCGAAGGTCGTGGTCGCGGACGACGTCGTGTTCGTCGGCTCGTTCAACCTCTCGCACTCGGGCGAGAAGAACGCGGAGAACGTCCTGGAGCTCGCGGACGCGGAGCTGGCGAAGCGTTTGGGCGCGTTCGTCGACGAAGTGCGCAGCCGCTACCCGGCGGCATCGCTCCCGGGCTGATTCTGGCAGCTAGCCGGCCGCGGGAGCCACTCCGTCGCAGCCGGTTCGGCCCTGCCTGTGGAAGAAAAGTTCCACTTCCGCCACACGTCAGCCGTGCCCCAAACGGCCCCGTCCGGGGACAGTCCCCGGCCCGGTCCAAAAGGGACGGTGCGCGGGGCGGCCTAGGCCGTTATTCCCACTCGATCGTCGAAGGAGGCTTCGACGTGATGTCCAGCACGACGCGGTTCACGGCCGGGACTTCGTTGACGATTCGCGACGAGATCGTTTCCAGCAGGTCGTAGGGCAGCCGCGCCCAGTCGGCGGTCATTGCGTCATCGGAGGTCACCGCGCGGACGACGACCGGGTAGCCGTACGTGCGCTCGTCGCCCTGCACGCCGACCGAGCGGATTGCGGGAAGCACCGCGAACGACTGCCAGAGCTCCCGGTAGAGCCCGGCCCGGCGGATTTCCTCCTGCAGGATCGCGTCGGCCTCGCGGAGAATCTCGAGCCGCTCGCGCGTGACCTGGCCGATGATCCGGATCGCGAGCCCCGGCCCCGGGAACGGCTGGCGCCAGACCATCCGCTCCGGCAGACCGAGCTCCTCGCCCACGCGCCGCACCTCGTCCTTGAACAACAGCCTCAGCGGCTCGACGAGCTCCATCTCCATGTCCTCGGGAAGCCCGCCCACGTTGTGATGAGACTTGATCGTCGCCGCGACCGACGCATCGCCGCCGGACTCGATCACGTCCGAGTACAGGGTCCCCTGCACCAGGAAGGGGACGCGCCCGAGCCGCGCGGACTCCGCCTCGAAGACGCGGATGAACTCCTCGCCGACCGCCTTGCGCTTCTCCTCCGGATCGGACACGCCGTCGAGCCGCGCCAGGAACCGCTCCTGCGCGTCGACGTGCACCAGCGGCACGTGGAAGTGGCCCTCGAAGGTCTCGACCACCTGCACCGCCTCGTCCTTGCGGAGGAAGCCGTGGTCTACGAACACGCAGACGAGCTGGTCGCCGACCGCCTTGTGGACGAGCAGCGCAGCGACCGCCGAGTCGACGCCGCCCGACAAAGCGCAGAGCACTCGAGCCGAGCCGACCTGCGCCCGGATCCGCTCGACCTGCTCCTCGATCACGGCCGCGGCTGTCCAGGTCGGCGGCGCGTCGGCCACCGCGTAGAGGAAGTTCTTCAGCAGCTCCTGCCCGTGCGGCGTATGCACGACCTCCGGGTGGAACTGGACTCCGTAGACGCCGCGCTCAGGATCCTCGAACGCGGCGATCGGCGCAGCCGGCGAGCCGGCCGTCACGCGAGCGCCCGAAGGAGGCGCGGCCACCGAGTCGCGGTGGCTCATCCAGCCGGTCTGCTCCTCGGGCAACCCGGTGAACAGCGCGCTCTCGCCCGAGGCGCGAACCTCCGTCTTGCCGAATTCCGAGACGCCGGTCCGCTCGACGCGGCCCCCGAGCACCTGCGCCATGAGCTGCATCCCGTAGCAGATCCCGAGCGAGGGAACGCCCAGCGAGAACAACTCAGGATCAATCCGAGGAGCGCCCTCCGCGTAGACCGACGCCGGCCCGCCCGAGAGCACCAAGGCCCGCGGGTTGCGCGCCCGCGCCTCGGCGGCCGTGATCGAGTGCGGGACGAGCTCCGAGTAGACCCGCGCCTCGCGAACCCGCCGAGCGATCAGCTGCGCGTACTGTCCGCCGAGATCGAGCACCAACACCGGCCGCTCCTCCGGCCCGGGCTCCGGAACCGGAAGAGGAACGACCTCGCCCACTAGCCCATCCCGATGCGCTGCGCGTGCTGCAGCGACTTGCCCTCGGTCTTGATCGCCGGCGCGAGCATGACCTCGGCCTTCTGAAAGTCGTGGATCGACTCGTAGCCGCAGGTCGCCATCGACGTCCGCAGCGCGCCCATCAAATTCAGCGTCCCGTCGTTCTCGCGCGCGGGACCGATCACGATCTCCTCGAGGCCCGCGTTCTGGTCGACCGCCACGCGGGCCCCACGCGGCAGCGTCGGATGGAAGGTCGCCATCCCCCAGTGGAACCCGCGACCCGGAGCCTCCTTCGCCCGCGCCAGCGGCGAGCCGATCATCACCGCATCGGCGCCGCAAGCGACCGCCTTCGAGATGTCGCCGCCGGTGCGCATCCCGCCGTCGGCGATCACGTTCACGTACTTGCCGGTCTCGAGCAGATGCTGCACGCGAGCCGCTGCCGCATCGGCGATCGCGGTCGCCTGCGGGACGCCGACGCCGAGAACCCCGCGCGTCGTGCAGGCCTGCCCCGGCCCGACGCCCACCAGCACGCCCTCCGCGCCGGTGCGCATCAGGTGCAGCGCCGTCTGGTACGAGGCGCAGCCGCCCACGATCGTCGGGATCGGCAGCGAGGCGATGAACTCCTTCAGGTTGAGTGCCTTGCCGTTCGAGGAGACGTGTTCGGCCGAGACGACCGTCCCCTGGATGACCAGCACGTCGAGCCCGGCCTCCAGCGCGGTCTCGTAGTAGTCGCGCACCTTCTGCGGCGTCAGCGACCCGGCCGCCAGCACGCCGGCGTCCTTGATCTCACGGATGCGCTTGGCGATCAGCTCCCGCTTCACGTCCTGGGCGTAGATCTTCTGCAGCCCGGCCGTCGCCTTCTCCTTGGGCAGCTTCGCGATCTTCTCGAGCTCGCGGTCGGCGCTCTCGTAGCGCGTGAAGATCCCCTCGAGGTTCAGCACGCCCAGGCCCCCGAGCTCGCCGAGCTGGATCGCGATCTTCGGCGAGACGACCCCGTCCATTGCCGAGGCAAGCAGTGGTAACTCGAGGAGGTGCGGGCCGAGCTTCCAGCCGATGTCGACGTCCTGTGGATCGCGCGTGCGCCGCGAAGGCACGATGGCGATGTCGTCGAATCCGTACGCCTGACGGGCCTTCTTGCCGCGACCGATCTCTACATCCAAGGGACTGGCGATGCTAACACCGTCCCTGGACAGCTATCGCTCCCGTGTCCCCACGGGCTCCAGCTCGGCGACCTGCACCCCCGAGACGAGACGCCCAGCCTCGCGGGGCTCGAAGCGCCCCGCCCCCAGCTCGAGCGTCGACGCGGCGCCGGCGGCAACGGCCGAGCGCAGGGCCTCCTCGGCGGTGCGGTCCTCCAGCCGTGCCGCGATGAACCCTGCGAGCAGCACGTCGCCCGAGCCGACCGCCGAGACCGGCTCGACCCGCGGTGCGATGGCCCGGTAGCGATGCAGCTCCCGGTCCGAGCGCAGCAGCGCCCAGCAGCCTGACTCGCGCGTGATCAGCACGTTCTTGGCTCCGAGCTCCGCGATCGACTCGAGCCCGGCGAGAAAGTCGTCGTCGTCGTGGAATTCCTGCCCGACGAGCCCCTCCGCCTCGCGCTCGTTCGGGGAGACGAGGAAGGGCTCGGCCTGGGCTCCGAGGCGCAGCGCCTCGCCCTCCGAGTCGAGGACGGTCAGAACGCCGCGCCGGTTGAGGTCGCGGATCGCCTCGCCGTAGAAACTGGGCTCGACCCCGCGGGGCAGCGAGCCCGCGAAGATCACGTAGTCGCCGGAACGCGAGAGGTAGGCCAGCTTCTCGAGCAGGATCTCGAGCTGCTCCGGCGCGACCTGCGGGCCCCACTCGTTGACCTCCGTGTAGCTGCCGCCGGTCGGGTCGACGATCGCCGTCGACGTGCGCGAAGTGTCCTCGATGCGGACGAAGTCGTTGAGGATCGCCTCGGCGGTCAGATCCTCGACGATGCGCATCCCCGTGCCGCCGCCCGCGAGGCCGGTCGCGATCACCGGCACGCCGAGCCGCTTGAGCGCGCGGGCGATGTTGATCCCTTTGCCGCCGGCGAGCGTCAGGCCCTCGCTGGCGCGGTGGCGCTGGCCGCGTTGGAAGTTCGGGACGGTGAGCGTCCGGTCGACCGCCGCGTTGAGGGTCACCGTCACGATCACGAGAACCACCCCGCCATGTGGTGCAGCGTACGCCTCGTGTACCAGCCCACGCGGCCGGCCATCCCGGGACGCTTGACCGAGCGCGAGGCGACGAGCGGGACCGTGCCGACGAGCCGGCCGCGCTGGTAGATCCGGACCTGGCCGAGGGACTGTCCCCGGGACACGGGCAAGGAGACCACGTCCGGGAAGACGATCCGGCGGACGACCGGTTCGCCGGCCCGGAACGGTGCGGCGAGCGACGCCGCGGCGACCAGCGCGAGCGCGTGGCGGCCGTATGCCAGCTTCGCCTCCGCGTACGCGCGGTTCTTGACGACCGGCTCCGCGCGGACGTACTGGGAGAAGCCCCAGTCGAGCAGGCGCGTCAGGTCCGCGTTGCGGCGGCCTCGGTCGGGGCTGCCGATCAGCGTCGCGTAGATCGAGACCCCTTCCCGCCGCGCGGCCGCGATCTCGGACCAGCCCGCCTCCGACGTGTGGCCGGTCTTGACCCCGTAGATCCCCGGGTAGCTGTAGAGCAGGTCGTTCCAGGTGTGCAGCGGCTGGCCGCCCGCGATCACGGCGCCGCGCATGCGGACGATCTGCCGCACGATCGGCCGGTGCATGAGCACGCGCGCGAGCAGGGTCACGTCGTGCGCGCTCGAGTAGTGGCCGGGAGCGTCGAGCCCGTCTGGGCGCACGTAGTGCGTGTCGCGCAGCCCGAGCTGCCGCGCGCGCGCGTTCATCAACGCGATGAAGCGGGCCCGGTTGCCGTGCCCCACGTAGTCGGCCAGAGCGTCGGCCGCGTCGTTCGCGCTCTGGATCAACGCCGCCTCGAGGAGCTCTCGCACCGTGAGGCGTTCCCCGGCGCGCAGGTTCGCGGAGGACTCACCGACCGAGGCGGCCAGCGGCGACACGGTGACGACGTCGTTCAGCCGCGCGTGCTCCAGCGTCAGCAGCACGGTCATCAGCTTCGTGATGCTCGCGATGGGGACGCGCTGCCGCGCGTTGTGGGCGACCAGGACCTCGCCGCTCGCTCCGTTCTCTACGAGCCACACGCGCCCGGCGACCTGTGGCGGAGCTGCGAGGACGGGCGCAGCCAGGGCGAGAGCCGCGATCGCTACCGCAAGGCGCTTCACGGGTGCCTGAGTCTAGTTACCGAACGCGGATCCGCTGGCCGATCGTGAGCTGCGTCGGCTCGACCTTCGGGTTCAGCTTCAGCAGCTGCTCGACGGTCGTGTTGAAGCGAATCGCGACGTCGCTGATCGTCTCCCCGGCCCGGAGGCGGTAGTACTTCGGCCGCCGGTGGCGCGGCGACGGCGTGGTCGTCGGCCTCGTCGAGGTCGTCGCGATGGTCGTCGGGCTGGGCGACGAGTCCGCGTTCAGGCCGGAGCGGACGAGCAGCACGGCGATCGTGACCGCAGCGAGGAACGCCACCGGCGCGGCGTACCGCTTGAACTCCGCGCGCCAGCCGCGCCTTCGCAACTACCAGCCTGCGACGGCCCAGACCTCGCGCTGGAGGCGCGCGGCCTCGAGAGCCGCGGCCGTGCGCCAGTCCTCGCCGGTCGAGCGGAACGCGTAGAGAACACTGCGGGAGGCGCTCACGAGGGCGCTCGCCGGGCCGCTCGTGAACGCGCGCGCCAGGTCGGCAGGCGAGCCGCCCTGCGCTCCGACGCCCGGGAGCAGCATCACCGCCTGGGGCATCAGCCGACGCGCCTCGCCGACCGCCCGCGGGTGCGTCGCGCCCACGACGGCGCCGATGCTCGAGATCCCGCGCTCGCCGACGACCTCCGTGCCGAGCTCGTGGATCATCCGGGCCAGGTGATGCCAGAGCGGCCGGCCGTCCGAGAGCGACAGGCCCTGAACGTCGGCACCGCCCTCGTTCGACGTGTTCAGCACGCAGAACAACCCGCCGCCGTGCCGCCTGCACGCCGCGATGTACGGGTCGAGCGAGTCGCGGCCGAGATAGATGTTCACCGTCATCGCATCGGCGACGGGCGGCGCCTCGCCGTGCGGCTCGAGGTACGCGGCCGCGTAGGCCCGCGACGTGGAGCCGATGTCGCCACGCTTGGCGTCCGCGAGCACGATCAGCCCGGCGGCCCGCGCGTAGGCGCAGGCCTCCTCGAAAGCGCGCATCCCGTCCGAGCCCAGCGCCTCGAAGAACGCGAGCTGCGGCTTGACGCCGACGACGTACGGCGCGACGGCGTCGACGATGCCGCGGCAGAACCGCGCGCAGCCGTCCGCGGCCGCGGCCCGGTCGTAGTGCACGTCGCCGACGAGCTCGACCGGAAGCAGGTCCGGGCGCGGGTCGAGCCCGACGAGCAGCTGCGAGCGCTTCCGTTCGACGGCTTCGCCAAGCCGGTCGCCGAACAGGGCCGTCGCGACGACGGGCTCTGCGCTCACACCTCAGAGAATAGAGAGGGCCGCGGAAAGCGGCCCTCTGAAAGCTGGTTGCCTGCGGTGGCTAGAACCCGCCGCCTCCGCCGCCGCTCTTGACCGCCTGCTTGAGCGTGCTGCCGGCGGAGAACTTCGGCACCGTCGCCGCGGGGATCGTCACCTTCTCGCTCGGGTTGCGGGGGTTGACACCCTGGCGTTCCTTCCGGTGCTGCGTCGAGAACTTCCCGAAGCCGGTGAAGTTGATCTCACCGCCGTTCTTGAGCGTGTCGCTGATCGAGTCAAGGACAGCGTCGACCGCGTCGGCGGCCTCCCGCCTCGACATGTTCGTCTTCGACGCTACTTGATCCACGAACTCTTGCTTCGTCACGTCCGATCGTCTCCTCCCGGTTGTGGAGTTCCGCCAGCGCCAGACCCTAACAGTTGTGCTCTTTCGGCTCAACCATGCGGTTTTGCGGCACTTTTTGGGCTCTCTGAGAGATCTGACACGCGGAAAAGTGCCCGCAAACGCACCCCTTCGCGCGCGAGAGCGTCGACTCCTCCCTCCTCCCGATCGACCACGCAGACCGCATTTCGCACCTCGAGACCCGCTTCCCGAAGCGCTTCCACGGCGTCGAGCGCCGCGCCTGCCGAGGTGACCACGTCCTCGACGAGGCACGCGAGCTCGCCCTCTTCGAAGGCACCTTCGAGCCGCTTGCTCGTCCCGTAGCCCTTCGCCTCCTTGCGGACGATCACGAACGGCAGGCCTGAGGCGAGAGACGCCGACGCCGCCAACGCGACCGCCCCGAGCTCCGGCCCGGCGAGGAGCGCCGTCCCGGGCTCGACCTCCTGGACCGCGTCCGCGATCGCTTCCCCGAGCGGGCCGAGCAGCTCGGGCCGCGTCTCGAAGAGGTACTTGTCGAGGTAATAGCTCGAGCGGCGTCCCGAGCGCAGGACGAAGTCGCCCTCGAGATACGCATGCTCGCGTAGCGCCCGTGCGAGCTCGTCGCGCTCCACGCTAGAGGCGCGCGGTCGCGAGAAGGTCGCGGGCGTGCCGGAGGAGCCCCTCGGCGTCCGACTGCCCGTCGGTCAGGGCGATCAGCGTGCCGTCGGCGAGATAGATCTCGGCCCGCTCGCGGCGACGGACGGCGCGGCGGCGGAGGACGATCGCGGCAACGGCCGAGCCGAGCGCGACCACGAGGCCCGTCAGGAAGTTACGAAGCTTCATCGGCCTTCTTCTTCGTCGTGCGGCGGCGCGGCTTCGGCTTCCCCTCCGTGAGCCCGCGGAGGCAGCTCTTGAGGTCGTAGAAGACGAGCCCGATCGTCGGCTCCGGCCCGGTCGTGGCGGCGATCAAGCGGTCGCCGTCGGCGGCCACGAAGACGCTCCCGTCGACCAGCATCACGTCGAGCTGGACGAGCTGCTCCGTGCCGGCCGAATCCTCGGCCACGTGGACGAGCTCGAGCGCGGTTGCGGCGAGCCGCCCGGCCCGTTCGTCGTCGAGCGTCGAGCCGAGCACGGTTCCCTCGCGGTCGAAGACGACAGCGGCCTCGACCTGGGTCGAGATCTCCGTCAGATCGGCGAGAGCCTGGGCCGTCGCAGCCACGGGCCGACGCTACCACAGCCCATACTCCGATCCATGCCGGCCCTGCCCGAGCCGCTCGGAAAGTTCTTCCGTGACCGCGGCCCCCACCTCGCGGCCATGACCGCGTACTTCGCGCTCCTCTCGTTCGTGCCGCTCCTCTTCCTGACGGTCTCCCTGCTCGGCCTCGCCGGGCGGCCCGACGAGTCGAGCTACCTCGTGACGGAGCTGAAGCGTGCGTTCCCGGGCAGCTCAGTCGCGAGCATCGTCCACACCGTCCGCGAGATCCAGAAGCACGCGACGGCGCTCGGCATCCTCGGCGGGGCGGCGCTGCTCTGGACGTCGCTGTCGCTCTTCAGCGTCCTCGAGTCGGCGTTCAACATCGTCTACGGCAAGCCGAACCGCTCGTTCCTGCGCGGGAAGCTGCTCGCCGTCGGGCTGATGCTGCTGTCGCTCGTGACGCTCTTCGTCGGGCTCCTGATCGGCTCGTTCGGTTTCGACCTGCTCAAGCGCTACGGGTTCGGGTTCGTCGAGAACTCATACGTGGCCTACGGGCTCTCCGTGACGGTCTCGCTGTTCAGCGTGTTCTTCTTCCTCGTCTCCGTCTACTACCTGCTGACGAATGTGGAGCACACCTTCGCGGAAGTGCTTCCCGGCGCGGTGTTCGCCGCGGTCGCGCTCGAGGCGAGCTTCCAGGTATTGCCGCTCTACGTGCGGTTCTCAGGCAATGTCGTCGCGCTGAAGGCCTTCGGCGGGCCCGCGTTGCTGCTGGTCTGGCTGTACGTGATGGCCAACGTGATCGTCTTCGGCGCGGAGGTGAACTGGTGGCTCGCCAACCGCAAGCAGCCCTCAGTTCCCGAGGAGGCCGCCGGCCTGGCCTAGGAGCGCCCGGGCCGCGCGGGCGCGGTGCGAGTTGCGCAGCTTCCAGTCGTTGCCGAGCTCCGCGACCGTCTGCTCCTCGCCTTCCGGGATGAAGACCGGGTCGTAGCCGAAGCCCTCCGTTCCGCTGGGCTCTGTGGCAATGCGGCCCTCGCGGACGCCCGTGCCGCGCAGCTCGCGGCCGTCAGGGCCGATCAGGACGAGCTCGCAGACGTACCGCGCCGCGCGGCTCTCGACTCCCTCGAGCTCGCCTAGAAGCTTCGCGTTCGCCTCGGAGCCCTCGGCGCCATAGCGGGCCGAGCGAATCCCCGGCCGCCCGCCGAGCGCCTCCACTTCGAGCCCGGAGTCCTCGCCGAGCGTCCACTCGTCCGCCGGCCCGAAGAGCGCCTTCGCGCGGGCGTTCTCGTAATAGGTCTCGCCGGTCTCGGGCGGGTACTCGCCCTCAACCGGTTCGAGCTCCCAGTCCGGGAGCAGCGCCGACAACTCGCGCAGCTTGTTCCGGTTCTGCGAGCAGAGCCGAACTCCTGACGGCGTTGTCGGTCGACTCACTCGGTTCGACCGGACATTTCAGACGGACGCACGGGCAGAGCCCATGCGTCCTGACGTCGGCATCGCAAGCGACGCCTTAATCGGCCCAGCGGATCTCCAGGACGTTCTCGAGCTCCGAGAGCTTCGCCACGATCGCGGGCGCATCGGAGCGCGGCGGCAGGGCGACGTCGAGGAGCACCGTCCGCCGGTCGGCCTCGTGGCCGATCTCGAGCGCACGCAGCTGTGCTCCCTCCTTTTCGAGCGCCGAGATCAGCGAAGCCGGGCTCTCGCCGGCCGGCAGCTGGGCCAGAAGCCGGTCGGTCTCGGGCCGGAACCGGAGCATCACGCGGTGCGCGAAGATCCGCAGCGGCCAGAGCGAGAAGAGCACGAGCAGCGTGGTGATCGCGGCGGCCGAGTAGTACCCGGCGCCCGCGGTCAGGCCGATCGCCGCAACCACCCACAGCGTCGCGGCGGTCGTCAGCCCGCGAACCGAGAGCCCCTGGCGGATGATCGCGCCGGCTCCGAGGAAGCCGATCCCGGTGACGATCTGCGCGGCGATCCGAGTCGGATCGGTGCGGACGAGGTTCCCGCCGTGCACGAGGAAGTCGCGGAAGCCGTACGCGGAGGCGATCGTGAAAAGCGCCGAGCCCACCGAGACGAGCATGTGCGTCCGGAAGCCGGCCTCCCGCTCGCGGAACTCCCGCTCGAGCCCGACCGCGCCGCCCAGAGCCGCGGCCAGCGCCAGTCGCAGGAGCGCTTCCTCCCAGGAGAGCCCGGGGACGCTAGTGGCTGCGATCAGCACCGAGGGCCTGCTCCTGCGCATCGCCGATCTTCTCGATCCCTGCGGCCCCGAGATCGAGCAGGCCGTTCAGCCCGTCCCGGTCGAACGGCGCACGCTCAGCGGTCGCCTGGACTTCGATGAGCCGCCCAGCTCCGGTCATGACCACGTTCAGGTCGACCTCGGCGCTCGAGTCCTCTTCGTAGTCGAGGTCGAGAAGGGCTTCCCCGCCGACGATCCCGAGTGAGACCGCGGCGACCGAGTCCGTGAGGACGCGGCTCAGGCCTGCCTTGTCGAGGGCCCGCGCCGCCGCGACGTAGACGCCCGAGATAGACGCGCAGCGCGTGCCGCCGTCTGCCTGCAGGACGTCGCAGTCGAGCCAGAGCGTCCGCTCGCCCAGCGCCTCCATGTCGGCCACCGCGCGCAAGGCCCGGCCGATCAGCCGCTGGATCTCGACCGTTCGGCCCTTCTGCTTTCCCGAGCTCGCCTCGCGCTGGCTCCGCTCGCCGGTCGAGGCGGGGAGCATCGAGTACTCCGCGGTGAGCCAGCCGCGGCCGGAATCGCGCAGCCACCGCGGCACGCCCTCGTCAAGCGATGCCGTGCAGAGCACACGCGTCTTGCCCTGCGAGTAGAGGACCGAGCCCATCGGCTGCTCGAGGTAGTCGACGGCGATCTCGAGCGGGCGCAGCTCGTCGGGGCGGCGGCCTTCTCTCACGCGACAGCCTCGAGGTCAGCCACGGCCACCTGCTCGATCTCACCGAGGGGCAGCTGCAGGAAACGCTCGCCCAGCTCGCGGAAAAGCGAGGGCTCGCCGGTGGTCAGGAACCGGTACTCGCCCTCGCGGTCTGCGCCGTTGCCGATGCCCTTGCGCTCGAGGGTCTCGGCGACCTCGCGCGCGGTCTCCTCCGCCGAGAAGACGAGCGTCACGTCGCGGCCGAAGACGCGCTGGAAGATCGGCCGGATCAGCGGGTAGTGCGTGCAGCCGAGGATGACCGTGTCGACGCGCGCCTCCTTGAGCGGCGCCGCGTACTCCCGCACGGCCTCGGTGGTCTCGGCGGAGAACGGGTCGTCGCTCTCGATCAGAGGCACGAGCCGCGGGCAGGCGACCGGGAAGAGCTCTGCGCCCGCGTCGAGGTCGCCGATCAGCTTCGCGTAGCGGCCCGCGTCGACCGTTGCCTGCGTGGCCAGCAGCCCGATCCGCCGGTTGCGCGTCGCCTGGACGGCTGCGTGCGCCTCGGGCGTGATGACGCCGACGACCGGCACGCGGAGCTCCTCCTGCAGCTGCGGCAGCGCGGCCGAGGTAGCGGAGTTGCAGGCGACGACGACGAGCTTCACGTCCTGCGCCTCCAGGAAGACGCCGATCTCGTGCGAGAACCGGCGGACCTCGTCCAGCGGACGTGGCCCATACGGCAGCCGCGCGTGATCGCCGAGGTAGAGGAAGTCCTCGTGCGGCATCGTCACGAGGCACTCGTGCAGGACGGTCAGCCCGCCCACGCCCGAATCGAAAACCCCGACCGGCCGCGAATCCACGGGGCCGATTCTATGATGAGTGCCTTGGGCCGCTGGGTCATCGCGTTTCTCTGCGCGGGACTGATCACGCTTGCCGCGTCTGGCGGCGCGACGTCGTTCCCGCCGCCCGCCCTCGTCCCGCACGAGGTGACGCTGCACATGGACGACGGCGTCGATCTCGCAGGGACGCTGTGGATCCCGAGCGCTAGCCCGCCGCCAGGAGGCTTTCCGGCCATCGTGTTCTTCCACGGCCTGGGCGGCAAGCGTCAGGATCTCGACCGGATCGTCCCCAGCGTCGGCGGGCCGAACCAGTTCATAGCGCTTTCGTTCGACGCCCGCGGACACGGACAGTCGGGCGGACTGGTCTCGGTCGACGGTCCTCGAGAGATCGCGGACACGCGTGACGTCTTCAACTGGCTCGCGGCGCAACCCAACGTGAACGCCCAACGGATCGGAGCCTGGGGGCTCTCCCTGGGCGGAGGGGCGATCCTGCGGTCGCTGGTTGAAGGAGTGCCGTGGTCCACCGTCGAGGTACTCGAGACGTGGACCGACCTCTACAGCGCGCTGCTGCCGCAGGATCTGTCCAAGTCGGGAGCGATCTACTCGCTTCTGAGCTCCGTCCCCGAGAACCGGCTCGATCCGTCGGTGGCGGCGATCAAGAACGACGGTCTCGCGAGCACGAACCTCGACAAGCTGCGGCAATTCTCGGCCGCCCGGTCGAGCCTCGCGCTCCTGTCGCAGGTCACGACGCCGATCTACTTCTTCCAGGGCCGGCGCGATTTCGTCTTCGACATCGGCCAGGCGGTCGCCGGCTACCGCCTCGTGAAGGGGCCGAAGCGCCTCTACATCGGCGACTTCGGGCACTCGCCGTCGACCTTCCCCGCGCCGGACCTCCACTACGTGACCACCGAAGGGCACAACTGGTTCGTGCGCTACCTGCTCGGAGAGAAGCTCGTCGCCCACGCGCCGGTGACCGTCGCCGCGACTCCGCAACACGGCAAGCCACGAAGCGGCAAGAGCCTCCCGAAGACGAGAGTGCTCAAGCTCGGTCTCGGCGGCCGAGACGCGCTGAGCAGCAGACAGAAGGCCGAGCGCACCAGCAAGAGGCTGCGAACAAAGCTCGAGACCTTCGGTTCCGCGCGCGTGCGCGTGAAGGTGACGGTTTCCGGCGGCTGGTCGAAGCTCGTCGCCGTACTGACTGCGAAACCGCGGCGAGGCAAGGAGATCGTCGTCAGCGAGGGCGGGATCAACACCTCCGCCATGAACGGAACGCGGACGCTGACGATCCGGATGATCGACGACGCGACCCTCATCCCGAAGGGCTCGACCCTGACGCTGACGCTCGCCTCGAACTCGCTCGCCCAGAACCCGGGCAACCTGCTCTACCTCGACCTGCCGATGCCGCCGGCCGCGCGGATCTCGATCGGGGCGGCACAGCTCACGCTCCCGGTCCTGCGCAAACCGGTCTCGCGATGAAGTGGCTTCTGCTGGCGGCGCTCGCCGCCTTGCTCCTGGTCCCGTCCGCGGGCAGCCGCCCCGCCGCCACGCCCGGGATCACGAAGACGCAGATCCTGATCGGCGGCACGGTCCCCCTCAGCGGCCAGGCGTCCGCGTTCGGCGCCGTCGGCCCGGCCGCGAACGCGTACTTCAAGTACGTCAACGCCCACGGCGGCGTCCACGGCCGCAAGATCAAGTACCTCTACCGCGACGACGGCTACGACCCCGCCCGTACCGTCGACCTGACGCGCGAGCTGGTCGAGCAGGACAAGGTCTTCGCGATCTTCAACACCGTGGGCACCGAGCACGCCCTCGCGATCCGCGGGTACCTGAACGCGATCAAGGTTCCTGAGGTCTTCGCAGGCACCGGCGCCGCGAAGGTCGGCCGCGGCCACCAGCAGTACCCGTGGACGATGGGGTACCTGCCGAGCTTCGAGGGCGAGGGCAAGATCTACGGCCGCTACGTCCTCGCGCACCGGCCGAAGGCGAAGGTCGCCGTCCTCTACGAGAACAGCGACTACGGGAACGACCTCCTGCACGGCCTGCAGCGCGGCCTCGGCAGCCACCAGGCGAAGATCGTCTCCAAGGTCTCCTACGAGGTCACCGACACCGACATCCGCTCGCAGATCGCCAGGCTGCGCGCCTCGAAGGCCGACACGTTCATGGTCTTCGCGCTGCCGACCTACGCGATCCAGGCGTTCGTCGACGCCTACAAGCTCGGCTGGCACCCGCGCTTCTTCGTCAGCGCGGTCTCGATCGAGCCGACGATCATGGGCATCGCTCGCACGAACACCAAGGGGAAGGAGACGAACAACGCGCTCAGCGTCGCGTTCGTGAAGGACCCCACCTCGCCCGCCTGGAAGCGCGATCCGGCGGTGGCGCTCTACAAGAAGATCCTGAAGCGGTACGACAGGGGCGGCCGGGTCTCCGATGTCTACAACTGGTACGGGATGACCGTCGCCTACTCGATGGTCGACGCCCTCCGCCACGCGGGCAGCAACCCCACCCGCGCGAGCTTCATGCGCGCAGTGACCCACATGAACGAGCGCTCGAACCCGTTCCTCCTTCCCGGGGTCTTCGTGCGGACGAGCCCGAAGAACTATTTCCCGATCGCAAAGGCCCGGATGGTCGGGTATCGAAAAGACCTTTGGGTGCTGTTCGGGCCGCTTGTAAACGCGCGATAGGAGGGCTTAACTATCCAAGTGCGACCAACGTCTCACCGTGAGAGCTTTTCTCCAGGGGGTTTCCTACGAAAGAAGGGGCTATGAAGAAACGGTTTCGCTTGCTGCTGGTCGTGTTCGCCGGGCTCGTCGGCGTGGCCTTCGCGCCGTCCGCGCTCGCCGCGTTCACGCCTGACCTGACGGTCCAGCAGTCGAGCTACAAGGTCGGAGCGGGCACGACGGCAGGCTTCGTCATCACCTCCGACCCCGCCAACGATCCGATGGCCAAGATGACGATCTTCTCGCCGGCGGGCTACGGCAACACCCTCGGGCAGGCGCCTGGGACCGTGATCGGCAAGGCGCTGGCGTACGTGAAGGCAAACGCGCTCGGCGGGACGATCCTGCCGCTCGCCGGCAACGTCGTCGCCGGAAACCCGGCCGACCCGGCGATCATGGCGTCGGCGCAGGTCTGCACCGGCACGGCAACGCACCAGGCCGTCTGGATCCTCGACACGAGCCTGCAGGGCCAGAGCATCCGGATCCCCGCGTACGTGGACGTCAACGGCCCGTACGTCATCCAGCAGATCTGCCTCCAGAGCCCGGCCGACCCGGCGAACACGTTCCAGGCGCAGCTGGTCGTCGCCAACTACTCGGTCAAGGGCGTCTTCACGAATGCCCCCACCCGCGGCGCGTACCAGTGGGCCGCGGACTTCACGCCGTATGTACCCGGCACCACCACCGTGAACCCGGGCGGGACCGTCGAGTGGCGGACCTACGTCGGGCTGCCGAGCTCGCTCTCCATCAAGAAGGCGAAGAGCAAGAAGTCGCTGGTCGCCTTCACCGGGTCGCTCGCCGTGGCGGGCCTGAACCCGCGCGGCGTCAGGCTCCACCTCTACATCTCGACGAAGGCCCAGCCGGCGCCGAACTACACGCTCGGCACGGTCAACGGGCTCTTCGGGACGGGGAAGGCCTACAGCACAAAGGGCGTCAAGAGCAGCGGCAAGTACTCGATCGCGCGCAAGAAGCCAAAGGGCAAGAAGCGCTACTACGCGATGCGGTTCGAGAACTACCTGCTTGTGCCCTCGGGCGGCGACAATTGCGAAGGGCCGTCGCCCTCGGGAGCGCCGATCCCGTGCAACGGGACGTCGCTCGCGCCGATCACCAGCGCGACGATCAGGCGCTAAGTCGTCGAGGGGCCCGTGCTGCGCGCGGGCCCCTCACTTCTCTACCGGCAGCTCCTCGTGGCGCGACCACTCGTGCCACGAGCCGGGGTAGTTGCGCGCGGCGTAGCCGGCGGCCCTGAGGGCCAGCGCGGCCAGCGCGGAGCGGGAGCCGGAGTGGCAGTAGGCGACGACCTGTGCTCCCTCCGTGAGGCCCGCGACCTGCCGGACCTCCTCGGGTGAGCGCGGCCGGCCGGGTCCTTCGTAGAGGCGCTCGTACTCGAGCAGGCGAGCGCCTGGGATGTGGGCCTGCCGCGGGTCGCATGGCGAGCCTGCCTTGCCTGCGTACTCCTCGGGAGTGCGCACGTCCACAATCGTCAGGCTCGGGTCGTCGAGGCGGTCTCGGAGCTCCTGCCAGGTGGGAACTGCGTCCAGCTGCGGCTCGAGGGTCGGCCTCGTCTTCTGCAGGTCGACCGCGCCTTGCTCGATCTCGCCGGGCCAGCCGGCGAAGCCCTCGGCGAGGACGGAGACGTTCGGATGGCCCGCGAGCTGAGCCGCCTGCGCCGAGGCGGCGGCGCCGATGCAGTCGCCGCGGTCGTAGAGCACGAGCCGCTCCGCTCCGGTGACGCCGTGGCGCCCGAGCAGGCGCTGCACGTCGGTTGCGAACTCCGTGAGCCGCTCCGCGTCGGCGAACGGCGGCGGCGAGCCGAGCACGAGCGGGATTGAGCCGGGCAGGTGGCCGCGCTTGTGCGCGTTCGGGCCGCGCACGTCGGCGACCACGAGATCCGGATCGGCGAGGTGCTCCTGAACCCAGGCCGCGTCGACGAGCGGCGGCAGCTCAGGCACCGGCGAGGAACTCCTCGAGGACGCGCTTGAACTCGTCGGGCCGCTCGAGGCTCGGCAGGTGGCCGCAGCCTTCGAAGGTGTGGACGGAAGCCGAGAGCGCCTTGGCTTCGTCCGCGCTCAGGAACGGATCGTGCTCGCCGCGGGCAACCAGGACCTTCGTGCCTGTCCCGCGAACCAGCTCGGTCGAGTCCGGGCGGTCCCGCATCGCGGCGACCGCGGTTGCGAGCTCCTCCGCATCCTGATCCAGCGCGATCGCCCGCGCTCGCTCCACGACCCCCTCGTCCGCTTCTTCCGGGAAGAGCACCGGGCGCTGCTTCTCCCAGAGCGCCTCGACGCCTTGCTCCCGGAGCAGCGCGATGGTCTGGTTGCGAGCCTCGAGCCGTTCCGGCGCGTCGGCGTCGGCACGCGAGCCGACGAGCACGAGCGCCCGCACGTCCGCGTGCTCGAGCAGCCGCTGCGCGCAGTAGCCGCCCATCGAGGCGCCGACGACGGCGAGCGGCCCGTCGTGCTCGGCCGCAAGCTCCTGCGCCCAGCCGTCGATGCTGCCGCCGCGGCCGTACAGCCGCGGCGCAATGCCTTCAAAGCCCTCCCACATCCGCTCGTCGAGCGGGAACGCGTGCAGCAAGAGCGTCTTCACAGAGCCGCGACGACTTGTCGTTCCGCAGCGATCGCCGGCCTGGCAGAGAGGCGCTCGAGCTGCTCGGCAACTGACGGGTACGCGGAGAAATCGAAGCCGAGCAGATCACGCAGCCTGATCAGCCACGGCACGTACGCAATCTCGGCGAGGGTGTAGCGATCCATCCAGAGACCCGCGCTCCGCTCGATGACCGACAGGCAGTGCGCAAGCCTTTCGGCGCCGTCGTCGTCGCCCCGCCGGAAGGCGTAATAGGCGTTGCCGAGATTGGTGTCGAACCGCTCGATCTGAAGCCGGACGAGCGCCCGGTCCGCCGCGTCCAGCGGCAGGAGCGCCGGCTCGGGGTACCGCTCCTCGAGGTACTCCATGATCACGACCGACTCGGGCAGGACGAGCCCCTCGTCCTCCTCGTAGACGGGTACGCGCCCGAGCGGGTTCTTCTCGTAGAGCCAGGCCGGCCGGTCGTCGAGGTCGATCTCGACGGCGTCGTAGGCGAGCCCCTTCTCGGCGAGGACGATCCGCACCCGCGCGGCGTACGGGCAGCGCTCGGCGGTGTACAGCGTGGCCACGCTACGAGCCTACCCGCGTCCCGCGCCCTGGAGGCCCATGACCTCGGCGATCTGCGCGAGCAGCTCCTCCGCCGGCGGCAGGTCATCCGGAGACGAGGCGGTTCGGGCCACAGCGCGGACGCTGGCCCGGTCGGCTCCGGTCAGCCGCGCGATGACGGTCGGGTTGGCCGCGAGCGCAATCACGTCGCCGGGCGGCAGCGGCCCGAAGTACTCGGGCACCGACTGGTACTCGTCGACGATGCTCCCGCGCTCGTAGAGGACGAAGCGCACCACGCGGCCGGCCTCGACGGCGAGCACGCAGACCACCGCTCCCGTCGCGTTCGACAGCTCGGAGGCGAGCCGCTGCCGAGCCTGGCGGTCGCGGTCGGTGAGGTCCGAATAGAGGACCGACCAGCCGTTCAGCGGGCCCGCGACCCGCGCCTCGCCGCCGCCGAACCGCGGCAGGTACTTCGCCGCAGCGGCCTCGACGCTTGCCACGTCGTCGGTCTGCACGTGGAGCGATGCATAGGACTCGCCGCTCTCGGCCGGGCCGGCTCGGGCCTCGAGCGCAGCCGCCGGCGCGTAGAGCCGCTTCGAGTACTCCGTGAAGCCGAGCCGCTGCCATGCCATCTGGCCGACCTCGTTGGTCAGGTCCACGTCCAGCGTCACGTGCTCGGAGCCGGCCGCGAGCGCCTGGGCCGCGAACTCGGCGACCAGTGCGCTCGCCGCTCCCCGGCGCCGGCTCTCGGGCCTGACGCAGACGATGTTCAGGTGCGCATGACCGCGCCTGGCCAGTTTGCCGAATGCGCAGCCCACGATCTCGCCTTCGTCCTCCGCGACAAGGACGAAATCACCCTCGAGGTGCTCCGGCCCGATCTCCGGCCGCGGCCAGGGCCGGTCCCAGTCCATCGAGCGGAAGAGCTCCAGCACCGCGCCCTGATCGGCCGGGGTCGCCTCGCGCACGTTCACGGGTCCAGCCTACGGTCCGAGTAGAGGCCGGCGAGGAGGTAATGCGCGGTGAGGTTCTGGAACGGCTCGAAGCGCTCCCCCAGAGCGCGCACGTCCCCGGCGTCCGGATAGAAGAGGGCCGCGGCTTTGCGAACGGCGAGATCGCCCGCCGGCCACGCGCGCGGTCTGGCGAGGTGGCGCGCGAGGAACCAATCCGCCGTCCACTCGCCGAGCCCGCGAACCGCCACGAGCCGAGCCTTGATCTCGTCGTCTGGAAGCTGCGCGAGGGCCGCGTAGTCGATCTTCTCCGTGGCGAGCCCGACGACGTACTCGGCCTTGCGCCGCGAGAAGCCGAGCTGGACGAGCTCGTCAGGATCGGCACGGCGAAGGCGTTGCGCCGTCGGGAACGAGTACGCCTGCTCGGCGCGCTTGCCGAAGCGCTGGATGAGCCGGTTCCGGATCGAGAACGCGGCGTGCAGCGAGATCTGCTGCGCCGTGATCGCCGTCACGAGCGCCTCGAAAGGATCCGGCGCGAGCGGCGGGCGCAGGCCCGCGAGCGCTTCGGTCAGGCGCGCGAGCACCGGGTCGCCGCGCGCCCAGTCGTAGAACGAGTCCAGATCGAACTCGGCGCCCAGCAGCGTGAGCACCACCGGCCGCGTTTCGGCATCCAGCGGCTCGACCCGCACTCCGCCGCGCGCCGCCGCGATCCGCACCTCGCGCCGCCCGACGACGCGGTGCAGCGCGCCGTCGAGCCAGAGGTTCGCGAGATCCGTCCCGAACGCGCGGTACCGGCCCGTGGAGAGCTCGAAGTCGTACGGCTCCGGCAAGCGCAGCAGCCCCATCGGCCAACCGTACGTGCGTCAAGCGACAGGAGGGCGTCCGCCTTCGCGGGCGCCCTCTGCCGCTCTCTTTGACTAGCTCGGCGGGACGACAACGACCGAGTCCGTCCCCCTGATTGATGTTCCACCGGAGGTGTTTCCAGTTAGCACGCCCTGGGTGTCACCCAGTTGAAAGTCAGTCTTCCGCGCGCTGAAGTGACAGAGCACGTCGAGCAGGCCGTCCCTGTTTACGTCCTGCGGGGGGCTACAGGAAACGAGGCTGGACTCGTTCCCAGTCCTGCCGAACTTCAGCGAGGCCGTATCCACCTGCCCCGGCGCATTGAAGTGCGCCGTTGAGAGCACGGCCACCGGGATTGTGCCTCTGCTCCCTAGGTCGATGACGTTCGGGAGCTGGCCCGGCTTGATGTCGATTCGGACCGTCAGGGTCTGCTGGACGAACTCGAAGGCCCCGATTTCGCAGCCGGCGCCCTGCGGGCGGCTGACGCCGCGCTGATCGCGCGTGATCGTCGTTCCGCAGCCGTTCACACCAGCGGGAATCGCGTCTATCGCGGGGCTCCCAGGCTCGAGCGCAATCGTCTGTGTGGGGCCCCCGTTGTCCCCGAGGCCAGCCGGGTCGAGCAGCGGATCCGCGATCGGCTGTGAATGGTTCGCCGCGTCGAAGCCACACGTCCCAGTGCTTGACAGGTTGTACCCGGCGTCGGTCAGCGACCCGTCACTGAAGCAGTCTCCACCGTTATTCCCGGCCACGATCGTGTTCTCGAACGTGGCAAGACCGTTGTTGAGAATCCCGCCGCCGGTGCAACAGACGCCGCCGACCGTCGAGCTGTTGCCGCTGATGGTGCTGTTCGCGAGAGTCATCGTGCCGTTGTTGAGAATGCCGCCGCCGATCGTGTCGCTGTTGCCCGTGATCGTGCTGTTGGTCAGGAAGAGGTGGTAGCAACAGTCGTTGAAGATGCCGTCGCCGCTGTTGTTGCTGATCGTGCTGTTCTCGACCGTGACCGTGCCTGAGTCGACGGGAAACACCCCATTCACAAGCCCGCCGCCATGAAAGCAGCTGCTGTTGCCGGTGATCGAACTGTTTTGGACGGTTAGCGAGGTGCCGTTGAAGACAATCCCGCCTGCGAATTGGTTACCGCACGATCCGGCCGCACCAGTCGCGGTCACTCCCGCAATCGTCGCATTAGCGAAGATGAAGAAGACCGTGTCGTTGCCGTCGGCGTTGATCGTCAGCCTGTTCGCGCCGGGGCCAGTGATCGTCAGGGCATCCGTGATCGTTGGCAGGTTGCCGAGCCCGCCAAGGTAGCGGGGTACTAGCGTGATTGTTCCGCTTACCGAGGAGAGATCGATGGTGTCTGCTCCCGGAGTGCCAGCCGCACAGTCTCCGCCCGTAGTGTCGGAGTTTGCGTTCGCGTTGTTGATCGCCTCACGCAGGGAGCAGACGCCGTCGGTCATCGACTCGTCGTTCGTCGTGTTGACCGTAATCGTCGTCGCGGCATACGCGGGCCTAACGCCAACTGTGCCCAACGTCAGGCTGCAGATTCCGAGCAGCGTCATCGCTGCGGTGAGAAGTCGTCGTTTCATTTCTTTCCTCCTTGCCCGCCACCGTGACCCGAGGTCGATTCGACGTCCTGCCGGTCAAAGCTGGCTGACGCCTCTAACGCCCCGCTAACGCGGAGCGCTCGCCAACCGGGCCCCGGCCTCGCGCAGAGCTACAGCTGTGACGCGAGCTCGTGGAAGTCGGTGAACGGCTCGAACGGCACGCCCTGGCTGCGCAGCCACTCTGCGAGCCCGTCGCGCGCGAAGACTCGGTCGGCCGCAAGCGCTGCGCAGCGATCGGAGTAGCCGTCCCCGGCGAACACGACCTGGCCGTTCGACGGCAGGTCCGCCCGCTTGCACGGCTCGCCGCAGGTGCCGCACTCGTGATCCGAGCGAAAGAGCACCCGCCAGCCGTCTGGCCGCGGGTCGAGCCGGTGGGCGGTCAGCTCCACGTCATCGAGCACGCCCTCGCGCTCGAGCAGCGGTTCGATCATCTCGTGGAAGCCGCTGGAGACGATCAACGGCCTCTGCTCCCGGGCAAGCTCGGCGAACCCGGCCCGGATGCGCGCGTTCTCGAGCAGCCATTCGACTACCTCGTCCAACGGGGTCGTGACCGTCAGGAACTCGGCCGCGATCACCTCGTTCAGCGTCATCGAATCGCCCAGCGCTTGCTCCGCGCGCGCGTAGATCTCGCGGTCGCCGAACTCCTCCAGCACGAGGTGGAGCGTGTCGATCTCCGTGACCGTTCCGTCCCAGTCGAGCACGAGCCGCACGGGCGGCAAGCTACCCGTGGGCGATCAGCTCGGCAGCGGCCTCGAGGTTGACGCGGCCCGCGCCGTAGGTGGCGATCCAGCCGCGCGCGTCCGGGGGACGCCACTCGGGGACGCCGGTCTCGACCACGAGCGTCCTCGCCGGGACGAGGTCGCGCTGCCACGCGTGCCGATGCGCGTCGCGGACGACGATGACCACGCGGCGGAGGTCGTCGAGCGGCGGCAGCTGCTCGCCTTCCCGCACCAGGGTTCCGCCGAGCCCGTGCCTCGCCTCGCCCGCCGCGATCGTGGCCTCCGGCCGGAGCTCGACGACGAGCGGCTCGCCGTTGAGGCTCACATCGCCTTCGACGCGCAAGGCCCGCCGCGCCGCCTCCGCACCGGCCTCTAGGTCGTGATGCGGTCTCGGCGACGACGCCCAAGCCCCAGTCTCCGCTACGCGTGCGGCGGCCTCGCGCAGACGCTCCTCGGGGACGCCGTGGACGATCGCCGCCTGGACGGCCTGGACCTGCTCCCGCGTGACGTCCGCGCCGAGGCAGAGCGCATCCGCACCGGCGGCAAGCGTGCGCACCGCTCCTTCCTCGAGTCCGACGGTTCCGCTGATCGCGCGCATCTCCAGCGCGTCGGTGATGACGAGGCCTTCAAAGCCGAGCTCGGAACGCAGCAGCCCGATGACCTCTGCGCTCACCGTCGCGGCCCTGTCGTCGAGCGCGGCGAAGCGAATGTGGGCCGTCATTACGCCGCGCACCCCCGCCTCGACCGCAGCGGCGAACGGGGGCAGCGCGCGAGCGAACAGCGTCTCGCGATCGGTCTCGACCGAAGGCAGCTCGAGGTGCGAGTCCGCCAGCGATTCCCCGTGGCCCGGGAAGTGCTTCGCGCACGCCGCCACGCCCACGCTCTGCAGCCCCTCGACGAAAGCCGCGACGTGGCGCGAGACGAGCGCTGGATCCGAGCCGAACGAGCGCACGCCGACGATCGGGTTCGCCGGGTCGACGATCACGTCTGCAACCGGCGCGAGGTCGAAGTTCACGCCCGCGGCAGCCAGCTCGCCGCCGATCGCCGCGCCGACCCGTCGCGTCAGCGCCTCGTCGTTCACCGCGCCGAGCGCGAGGTTCCCCGGGAACGAGCTTCCCGTTGCCGCCTCGAGCCGCGTCACGTCGCCGCCCTCTTCGTCGACGGCGATCAACAAGCCCGGCAGGGAGGCCGTCAGCTCGGCCAGCTGCTCAGGGCTCCGGATGTCGCGCGCGAACAGGACGACCCCGCCGGCCCCGTCCACCAGCGCTCCGAGCGGCGGGAACAGACACGCGGCCGCGGCGGGCTCGAGCCCGCCCGTGCTCATCCGCGAACCGCGCCCGCGGTCAGCCCGAACGCGATCTTGCGCTGCACCGCGACGAAGAAGACGACCACCGGCAATGCGGTCAGCGTCGCTCCGGCCATCAGCGGCCCCCAGGCAGTGCCGCGGTCGCCCGTGAACGACGCGAGCCAGACGGTCAACGTCTGCTTGCTCGGGTCGTGGAGCAGGACGTAGGCCATGATGTATTCGTTCCAGGCCTGGATGAACGCGAAGATCGAGGTCGCGACGAGGCCGGGGCCGATCAGCGGCACCAGGATCCGCAGAAATGCGCCGAAGCGCGTTGTCCCGTCGACCTGAGACGCCTCCTCGAGGTCACGGGGAACCCCGAGCATGAAGCCGCGCAGCGTCCAGATCGTGAACGGCAGCACGAAGGTCAGGTACGTGACGATCACGCCGCTCAGCTTGTCGACCTGGTGCGCCTTCGAGAGGACCAGGTAGATCGGGATGATCAGCGCGTTCAGCGGGATCATCTGCACCGCGATGATCAGGACGATGAACGCGCGCCGACCGTAGAAGCGGAACTTCGCCAGGGCGAGCGCCGCCAAAAACGCAAGCACGAGCGACAGCAGGACGACGACGCTGACGATGATGAGGCTGTTCTTGACGTCGGCCCAGAAATGCGGCCGGTGGATCGCGTTGCCGAAGTTCGAGAGCGTCGGGTGGTACGGGAACCACACCGGTGTGTTGGCGAAGATGTCGCGACCGGGCTTGAACGCCGTCGAGACCATCCAGTAGACGGGAAAGACCATCACGGCGAAGACGAGCAGGCCCACCGCGTTGAGGACGATCTTGCGCGAGCGCCGCGTGCTCAATCCGCGTCCCCGATCTTCACCATCTCGCGGATGTAGACGAAGCTGACGATCAGGAGGATCCCGACCATCACGAGCGCGATCGCCGAGCCGAGCCCGTACTGGCTCTGCTGGAACGACGTCGTGAAGGCGTAGATCGACATCGTGAAGTACTGCGGCGGCGGCTGGCCGCTCAGCAGGATCCAGATCTGGTTGAAGACCTGGAAGTCCCAGATGATCGAGAGGCTGACCAGGATCACGAAGATCGGCCTCAGCAGCGGCATCGTCACGTCGCGAAACACTCGCCAGGCACTCGCGCCGTCCGTGGTCGCCGCCTCGACGAGCTCCTTCGGCACCTGCGTCAGCCCCGCGTAGACCATCAGCGTCACGAATGGGATCGCTCCCCAGACGACGAGCGAAGTGATGATCGCCCAGCCGCTCAGCGTGTTCGCGAACCAGTCGTGGTGGTTGAAGTTCCCGGCGTGGAGCTCCGTCAGCAGCCAGTTGGCGACGCCGAACTCGAAGTCGACCATCCACGACCAGACCGCTACCGCGACGACCACCGGCATCGCCCAGACGAAGATCAGGCCGGCCGTCAGCAGCAGCCGCATCTTCGAGCCGAGCTGGACGAGCAGCAGCGCGATCAGCGTCCCGAGCAACATCGTCAGCGCGACCGCCGCTCCGGTGAACGCGAGCGTGCGGAGCAGGACGTGCCAGAAGAGGCCGTCGTGGAGGATCTGCGAGTAGTTCTTGAGGCCGATCCACTCGCCCTTGTGCCGGATCAGCTGAAAGAGCCCGTAGTGCTGCAGGGACAGGTGCCCCATGAAGTACAGCGGGTAGCCGAGGACCGCGCCGATGACGACGCACGCCGGCAGGATCAGCAGGTAGGGAGCGGAGAGCGAGCCGAGGCGGGCGGCGAGGGAACGCCGCGGCCGCCGCGAGGGAAGTGCGGTGTCGACGGCCGCGGCAGCCGAGAAGCGGGAGCTCATGGCAAGAGCATCCCGCTTCCCGACGGGGAGTTCACGAAGAGGCGTTGAGGATCTGAGTGATCTGGTTGCTCGCGCTCTTGGTCGCGGCCGCCACGGACTTCCGGTTCGTGAGGATCGCGGTGAGCATCTGCTTGAGCAGGTGGCTGTTCTCGACGTTGACCCAGTTGGGCGACGTCGGGACGAACCAGCTGGACTTCGCCGCCCTCGCAAACGGGGCCAGCGCTGGATTGTGCGCGTTCACGTTCGCGAGCTTGGTCGAGTTCGCGATGTTTCCGGCCTTCGCGATGAGGGTCTCGGACTGCGTGCCGGTGAAGGCCTTGATCCAGTCGGCGCCGAGCTGCTTGCTGTGGGCCGAGATCGGGATGCCGAGGTCAGAGCCGCCGAGGAAGGTCGGCATGTACTTGCCTTTGACGTGGCTCGGCATCGGGTAGGCGCCCATCTTCTTGGCGAAGGACTTCGGCGCAGCGCCGCCCTTCGGGTCGAAGACGTACGGCCACTCCCAGCCGTTGCCGATGAACGACGCCATCCGGCCCTTCGCGAACGGGATGCTCGGGTACGGATGCGCTTCGTCCTGCGTCTTGCTCGCGCGGGAGAGCTTCCGCACCATCGACTTGAAGATGGTCAGCGCATGGATCGCCTGGGGCGAGTCGATCGTGCCCTTCCACTTGCCGTTCTTCTGCTGGACGGCGAGGTGGCCGCCGTAGTCCTCGACGAACGTCGTCGCGACGTACCAGTTCTGCCCGGGCTCATAGAAGGCGGAGAAGTTCCGGTTCTTGCCGAACTTCTTCATCAGCTTCTTGCCGTCGGTGAGCCACTGCGCGTAGCTCGTCGGCAGGCGCTTGATCCCGGCCTGGCGGTACATGTCCTTGCGGTAGATGACGGCCCGCGCCCCGGCGTAGTACGGGACGCAGTAAAGCTTGCCGCGGTACGTGCACGACGACTTGAGGCCGCTCAGCCAGGTGCTGCTGTTCGGGAAGTTGCCTGCCTTCAACGAGCTGAACGCGCCAGCGGCCATGTACTTCGCGGTCTGGGTGTTCCCGAGCTCGATGACGTCGGGTGCGTCGTTCGCTGCCAGAGCGGCGTCGAACTTCTGCAGGACCGTGTCCCAGCTCTGGTACTGGATGTTCACGTCGACGCCCGGGTGCTGCTGCTGAAACTGCGCGTTTGCGGCAGCGACTGCGCCGGGCCAACCGTTCTGCGCATCGGTCATGACCCAGACGACAACCTGCTGTGCGCTCGCGCGCTTGGTACTGCCGGTCGCGGTCGAGGCCACCGTTGCGAGTGCGGCCGCGAGCACGACGGCAGCGATGATGCGAGCTTTCATCTCTGCCCCCTGCTCCTGAGAATTGGTTCGTACCACTTTGGCACGGGCGGAGCCTTGCACATTACCGGTTCGAATGTCAAGACCAATTGACCGAGAGCGCCGGGCGCCTCGGCGACGGCAGCGCGTTCAGGTCGGTGACGAGCCGGTAGCGATCGCCGCGGTAGATCGAGTGCACGAACTCCACGATCCCGTTGTCCTCGCCGTGGGTGACGCGCTCGAAGAGAAATGCAGGCGAGTGGAGCGGAACGCCCAGCGCCTCCGACTCCTCCTCGTTGGTGACCGTGGGCTCGATCGTCTGCACGCCGCCGGCGATCACGATCCCGTACCGGTCGCGCAAGAGCTCGTAGAACGACTGCCCCTCGAGGTCGCGCTTGGTCAGGCCCGGAACGAGCTCCTCACGGACGTGCAGCGTCTCGATCGCCATCGTCTCGCGGTCGGCGAGGCGCAGCCGCTTGGCGACGACGATCGGCTGGGACGGAGAGACGTGGAGGAAGCGGCCGAGCCTCGCTCCGGCCGGCACCACTTCGAGGCTCAGCGTCTTGCTGCCAGGCTCCATGCCGCGCCGTCGCATGTCCTCGGTGAACGAGGTCATCGTCAGCTCCTGCGCGATCTTCGGCTCGCTGACGAAGGTCCCCGAGCCGCGGCGCCGGACGACGTAGCCCTCGCGTGAGAGCTCGTCGAGCGCGGCACGCAGCGTCAGCCGCGAGACGCCTAGCTCCGCGCTGAGCTGCCGTTCCGACGGGATCGACGCGCCGACGCCGAGGCCCTCGATCAGCTCGAGCACGCGGTCCCGGGTCTCACGCTGCTTGGTCATCCCGCGGCAGCGAGCTCCTTGGCGGCCTGCGTTGGCAGCCGCGCCCCGGTGCTCGTGTCGAAGAAGTGGAGCCGGGCGGGATTGACGGCGAGCTCGAGCGGCACGCTGACGCGCGCGCGTGTCTCGGCGCCCAGGCGAGCGGCGAAGAGCGCCTTAGACTCGGGCAGGAGCGTGCCCTCCTCGGATTCGGAGCTCTCGAGGATCTCGGCAGTCACGGGCGGTGCGTCCACCGGGAAGAAGATGTGCGCTTCGGAGCCAAGCTCCTCGACGACTGCGGGAGTCACCTCCAGCGTCGACGCTCCGGGGGTGTCGCTCTCGGCGAAGGCTTCGGGCCGGATGCCGAGGATCACCTTCGCCGGGGAGCCTTCGGGCCGGCGCCGCTCGTCGAGCCGCAGCCGGAAGCCGCCGAAGACGACCTCGTCCCCGTCAATTGACGCCTCGACGAGATTCATCGCAGGCGTGCCGATGAATGCGGCGACGAACACGTTCTCGGGGGAGTCGTAGAGCCGCTGCGGCGTGTCGCACTGGAGAACCTGGCCCTCGTTGATCACGGCGACCCGCTGGCCGAGCGTCATCGCCTCGGTCTGGTCGTGCGTGACGTAGACCGTCGTCACGCCGAGCCGCTGGTGGAGCTGCGCGAGCGAGGCGCGCATCCCGACGCGGAGCTTCGCATCCAGGTTCGAGAGCGGCTCGTCCATGAGGAACGCCTTCGGCTCACGGACGATCGCGCGCCCCATCGCGACGCGCTGCCGCTGCCCGCCCGACAGCTGTGCCGGCCTGCGGTCGAGGAGCTTCTCGAGCCCGAGCAGCTTCGCGACCTCCTCGACGCGGCGCTTCGCCTCGTCCTTCGGCGTGCGCCGAACCTTCAGGCCGTAGCCGATGTTCTGGCGCACGTTCATGTGCGGATAGAGCGCGTAGCTCTGGAAGACCATCGCGATGTCGCGCCGGCGCGGCGCCAGCGTCGTGACCTCGGTTCCGTCGATCGAGATTGCTCCCTGCGAGACCTCCTCGAGCCCCGCTATCAAGCGGAGGAGCGTCGATTTCCCGCATCCTGACGGGCCGACGAGGACGATGAACTCGCCGTCCCCGATGCGCAGTGAGACATCGTCTACGGCGACCACTCCGCCGGGATAGGTCTTCGACAGGTGCTCGAGGACGATCTCTGCCATGAGGCGTCAAGAATAGGACCACTGGCTCGCAAAAGCAAGACCACATTGCGCCAATTCGGTGAACTGGTATTGACCACCGGCTCGCCGCTCGCTTACACTACGACCCCATGGCCCTCGACGAGCTGATCACGGAAGCTCGCGCTGAGAGGCCTGACTACGACCTCAGCTCGACCTCCGAGCTCGTGACGCTCATGAACCGCGAGGACGCGGCAGTTCCCGAAGCTGTCGCCGCGATCGCCGTTGAGCTCGCAGGCGCCATCGATGCCGTCGTGGAGCGGCTTCGCGGCGGCGGGCGCCTGATCTACGTGGGAGCCGGCTCTTCCGGGCAGATCGCGGCTCTGGACGCCGCTGAGTGCGAGGCGACCTTCTCGACGGAGCCGGGCCAGGTAGTCGCGGTCGTGGCCGGGGCGGGGCTCGAGTCGGCCGAGGAGCGCGAGGCGGCCGAGGACGACGGCGCTGCAGGCAGGCGCGCGGTCGAGGAGCTCGGCCTCTCGGAGCGCGACGCGGTCGTCGCGGTTAGCGCGAGTGGGCGGACGCCCTTCACGGTCGAGGCGCTCCGGGCAGCGGCGGGCGCCGGAGCGCTGACGGTCGCGGTCGTCGCGGTTCGCGACTCCGAGCTCAGCGGTGCGGCCGACCACGAGCTCCCGACCGTCGTCGGCCCGGAATTCGTCGCGGGCTCGACGCGGCTCAAGGCCGGCACCGCGCAGAAGCTCGTCCTGAACACGATCTCGACGGTCTCCATGATCCGGCTCGGCAAGACCTACGGCGACTTGATGGTCGACGTCCGCACCTCGAACGAGAAGCTCGCTGCGCGCGCCCGCAGGATCGTCCGGGCGGCGACCGGTGTCTCGGAGGACGAGGCGGCGCAGGCTCTCGCCGATTCGGACGGCAGCGCGAAGATCGCGATCGTCGCGTTGCTCGCGCAGACCGATGCGGCCGCTGCCCGCGAACGGCTCGAACAGGCAGGCGGCTCGATCAGATCGGCGCTCGAGCGATGAGGCTCGGGGTCGAAGCCGCACTCGTCGACGGCGCGCTCGTCCCCGGCGACGTCGAGCTTGCAGACGGCACGATCGCCGCCTACGGGCTCGAAGGCCCGAACGGCAGCGGGACGGCGGTCCCCGGCTTCGTCGACCTCCAGGTCAACGGCTTTGCGGGCGTCGACCTGATGCGCGCCGACTCCGACGGCTACCGCCGCGCGGGCGAGGCGCTGCTCGAGACGGGCGTGACGTCCTACCTGCCGACGTTCATCTCCGCTCCGGAGGAGGACGTGCTCGCCGCGCTCGGCAACGTTCCCGCGGAAGTTGGCGGCGCCCGCATCCTCGGTGTCCACCTCGAGGGCCCGTTCATCTCGGCGAAGCGACTCGGCATCCATCCGGCGACCGCCCGCCGCGACCCGGACCCCGCGCTGCTCGAGCGCCTTCTCGGCGCGGGCCCGGTGCGGATGATGACGCTGGCGCCCGAGCTTCCCGGCGCGGACGAGCTGATCGACCGCCTGATCCTCGGAGGCATCGCCGTCTCGTGCGGGCACACAGACGCCACCGCCGAGGAGGCCGCACACGCCTTCGACCGCGGAGTACGCGCGGTCACCCACCTCTTCAACGCGATGCGGCCCTTCCAGCACCGCGACCCGGGCCTCGCCGGCGCGGCGCTGGCGCGCAACGACGTCGTCGTGCAGATCATCCTCGACGGGGTCCATCTCGCCGAGGAAACCGCGCGCGTGGTCTGGCAGTCCGCACCGGGACGCGTCGCGCTCGTCACGGATGCCGTGGCAGCCGCCGGCATGGGCGACGGCTTCTACTTCCTCGGCGGCTCCGAGATCGAGGTGCGAAACGGCGTCGCGCGGAGCCTCGACGACATCCTCGCGGGCAGCTCGCTGAGCATGATCGAGGCGGTTCGCAACCTCCACGCCCTCGGGATCCCGCTCACCGAGGCCGTCGCTGCAGCGACATCGGTGCCGGCGCGCGTGCTGGGCGCACCCGACCTCGGACGGCTCGACATCGGGCTCCCGGCCGATCTCGTCGTTCTCGACGACAACCTCGAGATCGAGCGCGTCTGCGTCGGGGGCGAGGACTATGTCGCTGCCTGAGCCTGCCGCGCTCGAAACGCCCGGATCGGAGTTCCTGGCCGAGATCCACGAGCAGCCCGCGGCGCTGCGGGCGCTGCTCGAGCACGAGAGCGCCTATGCCCGCGTGGCGAGGGTGGCGCGGGAACGCGGGGCGACGACCGTGCGGATGGTCGGGCACGGCTCCTCCGACAACGCTGCCTCGTACGGCGTCTATGCATTCGGGCTCCTGCCACGCTGGACCGCCCTGCGCGACTCGATCACGCTGACGGCGTACTACGACGCACGGCTCGACATGCACGGCTCCACCGTGATCGCGCTCTCGCAATCAGGGCGGACACCGGACGTGATCGACTACCTCACGCGGGCCCGTGCCGCGGGCGCCTTCACCGTCGCGCTCACGAACGACATCGGGTCCGACCTCGCCGGTGCGGCGGAGGAGGTGCTCCCGCTCGCTGCAGGGCCGGAGCGGTCGGTCGCGGCTTCGAAGACCTACCTGAACCAGATCGCGGCGCTCGGCCTCTTTGCCGCCTATGCCGCCACGGAGGGACGGCGGTTCGCAACCGGGATCCGCGAGACGGCTGACCTGCTCGAGAATTCGCTTCCGGCGCTCGAGGAGCAGGCGCGGAGGATCGCGCTGCCGTTCGCCTCGGTCGGCCGGATGTTCGTCGTCGGCCGGGGAATCGAGTTCGCGACCGCGCGCGAGATCGCGCTGAAGCTGCTCGAGACCTGCCGGGTCGCCGCTGAGCCGCTCACCGCTACGGCCCTCGCGCACGGCCCGGTCGCGGCGCTCGATCCGCTCTTTCCGGTCTGGACGATCGCCTCGGACGACGAGACGCTGCCCGCGGTCGTCGAGGCGGCCGAGCGCGTCCGCGCGGCGGGTGCGACTCTCGTCGCGAGCGGCGATGCC
>DATDFL010000237.1:0-2419 GCA_036522595.1 Gaiellaceae bacterium | reverse complement strand
CGCTGCGCTCGACGAGGCGACCCCCGGAGCGGCCTGCACGCACCGCGACGATCTCGGCGAGAATCGAGACCGCGGTCTCCGCAGGCGTGTGGGCGCCTAGGTCGAGCCCCGCCGGGCCCGAGATCCGCTCGAGCTGCTGCTCGGCCAGCCCCGCTTCGAGCAGCCGCTCGCGCCGCTTCTCCTGCGTCCGCCGGGAGCCGATGGCGCCGACGTAGAACGCGTCGCTCGTGAGCGCGGTCGTGAGCGCAGGCACGTCGAGCCGCTCCTCGTGCGTGAGCACGACTACTGCCGAATCCGGGCCGAGCTCCAGCTCGTCCGGCCAGGCGACCTCGATCTCGTCCGGGCTGGGAAGCCGCTCGCGCGTGACGAGCCCCGGCCGCGGGTCCACTACGAACGTGCGCCAGCCGAGCGCGCCCGCAGCGCGGCAGAGCTCCTCCGCGGTGTCCGTCGCACCGACGACGACCAGCCTTCGCGGCACCTCCGGCACCTCGGCGAAAACCGTCTCGCCGTCGAGCTCCAGCACGCGGCTGGGGCCTTCGAGCTCGTCGTCGAACCACTGCTCTCCCGCGCGCGGGCCCTCGAGCACGGTGACGAGCGGACGGCTCGGCTGCTCCGGCACGTCGCCGTCGAGCTGCTGGATGAAGACGTCGATCTCACCACCGCAGGGAAGGCCGATCCCCCAGGCCTGGTCGTCCGTGATCCCGTAGGTCAGCAGCCGCGGCTCGCCGCCGGCGATGACCTCCCTGGCTTGCTCCGCCACGTCGCTCTCGACGCAGCCGCCGGACACGGAGCCCTGCAGCTGACCGGACTCGTAGACGACGAGCTTCGAGCCTACGGGTCGTGGAGCGGACCGCCGCGTTGCGACGACGGTCGCGAGAGCTGCGCGTGTTTCCATGCGGTCAGCGTATCCGTGAAGCGACCGGCGGTGAGGCCCGCGACGACCGAGGCCGTGCCGATGTAGAGCGCCAGCGCCCAGATCGTCCCGCGGTCGGTCCCCGCGGCGATCCCGTGCACCAGGGCGAGCAGCCACACGGCGAAGTTGAGGTAGTGCGCACGCCGCCAGAAGGCGTGCGAAAGCGACTTGCGGTAGCGATTTGTCACCGCGAGGGCGACTAACAGCTCCGCCGCGATCACGCCGAAGGCGACCGAGACCGGACGGTAGGGCGAGTCGCCCGGAACCAGGATCTGCGTCAGCGAGAAGGGCAGGTAGCCGTCCACGAGCAGCGCGCTCACGTGGATGACGATGAACGCCCCCGCGAGCAGTCCGACGAAGCGGTGCAGGTCCTCGATCGCGAACCGGGGCCACCCCGGGAGCACAGCCCGGCCCGAGAGCGTCAGCCCGAGAATGACCGAGCCGCTGAGCAGCACGTAGGCGAGGATCCCGCCGGCTCGCTCGATGTACCAGATGGTCACGCCGCCCTCTCCATGAGCAACTCGTTCCAGGAGCGGTTCTCGACGAAGACCTCGCCGTCGCGGAACCGTCCCGCGAGGTCGCGCTCGTCGAGCCAGGCGGGGCCGTCGTCGGAGAGCAGGAAGGCTGCCTTGGCGGCCACGTCGGCCGCGACGCACGATCCGGCCGCGACGGTGACCTCGTCCCAGCGCGACTCGGCCGGGCGGCCGGTCCGCGGGTCGATGAGGTGGTGCTGCACGCTCCCGCCGCGCAGCCAGCGCCGCTTGGTCGAGCCGCTGGTCGCCATCCCACCGGCGAGCAGCGAGACCTCGCCGCGGGCGGGCAGCCCGATCAGCGAGCCGCCGCGCACGGCCACGTCGCCGCCTGCCGAAACGAACCCGTCGCCCGAGATCAGCTCGAGCGCAGAGTCGACCGCGAGCGACTTGACCACGCCGTTGAGGTCGAGGGTGGTTCCGGGTGGGCGCGAGAGCATGCGCCCGGAGAGACGAAGCGACCGCCAGCTTCCTGGCGACGGGGGCCGGAACGGCAGCGGCCGCCCGTCGTCTTCGAGCTCCGAGAAATCCCGGTCGTAGCCCGCAGCTTCGACCGCGGCGCCGAGGGTCGGGTCGACGAGCCCGTTCGTCGCAGCCGCGGCGCTGATCGCGGTTTGCGCTGCGTAGGCGAACACCCGCGAGAGGATGACGACTCCCAGCGGGTGACGGTTGACCCGATTCAGCTCGCTGTCGGGCCGGAAACGGGAGAAGACGCCGTCCCATTCCTCGAAGAGTGCGCGGATCGCGGCCAGCTCCTCGTCGTTCGCGCCGCAGACCGCGACGTCGACCCCCATTGCGCGGAACCTCGTGGACTCAGGAGACACTGGTCTGCGCCTGCGGCGCGGACGAGCTGCCGCTTGACGGAGCGACTGAGCTCGACCCGAAGTCGAAGTCGTCGCTCGACTGGCTCGACGTCGAGCTCGAGCTCACGCCGGAGCTGGAGCCCGACGACGTCGCCGCGTGTACCACGTGGGTG
>DATDFL010000236.1:0-7511 GCA_036522595.1 Gaiellaceae bacterium | reverse complement strand
CGCCAGACGGGCTCGGGGCACTCGACGATGAACGTCGACATCCGCTCGTCGTAGGGGTACGCGTGGGCGTTGAAGAGCCCGTGCTCCGTCTCGCGGAAGGCGAAGGTGAACGCGTCGAAGACGTGGTCGGTTCCGAACCAGACGTACTTGCTGCCTTCGACCCGCACCTTCGTGCCGAAGTCGCGGAGGCGCCGCACGAAGCTGTTCGCGCCGTCGGCCGCCACCACGAGGTCCGCCTCGGGCAGCTCCGAGACCTCGACGCCGAACTCAAGCGACACGCCCAGTTCGCGGCACCGCTCCTGCAGGATCTCGAGGAGGCGCTTGCGCGCGATCGCCGAGAACGAGTGGCCCCGCGACGACAGCTCGCGTCCCTGGAAGCGGATGTCGATCCGGTCCCAGCGCGCGAAGGTGTCGGTGATCTCGAGGTGCGTCTCGGGATCGGCGTCGCGGAGCGCCCCCAGCGTCTCCTCGCTGAAGACGACGCCGAAGCCGAAGGTCGCATCGGGCGCATTGCGTTCGAGCACGCGAACGTCGACGCCGCGGTCGAGCTTACGCAGCAGGATCCCGAGGTAGAGCCCGGCGGGCCCGGCGCCGACGATCTCGACGTTCACGCGAGCGCCTCCTGAAGCCGCTCCAGCTCGTCGACGTCGGCCATCGTCGGGAAGAGAACGAGCTCGTCGCAGCCGGCTTCCTCGTAGCCGCGCACGTAGTCCTTCACGGCGCGGGCGCTCGTCAGGTTGCCCGCCGCGATCTTCTCCGCGAACGGCCCGGTGAAGGCGTAGTAGTCGAGGAGGTACGCGTTCCCTCGCTCGGCGTCGCCGAAAGCGAAGTACCCCTGGCCCCAGAGCTTCGGCTTGCCGGGCCGGCCCAAATCGCTCCAGGCGGCGAGCGCGCGCCCGGCCGCATTGGCGAAGGCGCGCGGAGGGCCGCCGTTGTGCGCGTAGCCGTCCGCGTAGCGCGCCATCCGCGCATAGGCAGGCCCACTCAGCCCGCCGACGAGGATCTCGATCCCGTCGCGCGAGGGCCCGACGCGGTCGCCGTCGACGTTGCCGCGGATGTACGCGAGCTGCTCGCCGAGGCGCTTTCCGCGGCCCTTGTGCTCGACCCCCGCTGCGTCGAAATCGTCGGTCCGCGCGCCGACCGCAAGCCCGAGCGTCAGCCGGCCACCGGAGAGCCCGTGCACCGAGGCCGCCTGCTTCGCGAGCAGCGCGGTGGCGCGCAACGGCCCGATCGCGATCATCGTCGCGAGCCGCACCCGCGAGGTGGCGGCGGCCGCCGCTGCGAGAGCTGTGAACGGCTCGTAGCTGTCGTAGACCACTCGGTCGAGCACGCCGACCGACGAAAACGGCCCGGCGTCGGCCCGCCGCGCCCAGTCGAGCAGCAGCTCGCCGGTCACGCCCGGCACCGTCGTTGGGAGTCCGATCCCGATGTTCACCGCCGCCCGAAGCTTCACACTTTGCGGCGCGATGGGTGAAGTGCTTCCGTCACCGTTCGACAACCACTACGGGTTGCAGATCGACGAGGCGACCGACGAGCTCGTGCGGGCCCACGTCGAGGTGGGCGAGCACCTGCTCCAGCCGGTCGGCCTCGTGCACGGCGGCGTCTACGCGTCGATCGCGGAAGCCCTGGCGTCCGTCGGGACCAACGTCGGCGTCGTGCCGGAGGGCGACATCGGCCTCGGGATGTCGAACAACTCGGCCTTTCTCCGCTCGATCCGGGAAGGAACGATCCACGCCGTCGCGCGCCGCGTCCACCACGGGCGGACAACCTGGGTCTGGGATGTGGAGCTCACGGACGACGAGGGACGGCTTTGCGCCGTAAGCCGCGTAACCATCGCAATCCGGCCCGTTCGCAAATCGCTCCACTGAGGGATAGAACCGCGCCGCTTCGCGCGCCGATTACTGCTTCTAACCGACATGGGCGGTGCGGCCCCGCCGGTTAGCAGGCAATCGGAGGATCGCGGCGTGGCGAATTGGCACCGCTCATCAACTGAACCCAGCAGGCGACCCTCCCTGACCGACCCTGAAGGGAGGTGAACTCGTGCTCAAGCTTTTCGCCCTCACGCAGGCGTATGCCGCCGATCTTCGCACCCGCGAAGAGGGTCAGACGATGGCCGAGTACGGCGTCGTACTCGCCGTCATCACTCTGGCGGTGGTAGCAGCGATCTCGCTCCTGTCCGACAACGTTCGGTCGGCGATCGAGAACGTGGCGAACATCCTTCCGTGATGTTCCGTGACTTGTATACAAACCTGTCCGCCCGCGAACAACGGGCCTTCAAATGGAGCGCGGCCGCCACTGCGGCCGCGCTCTGGCTTTCGACGGCCTGGACCGACCCGTGGCTGCTGCTCGCAGTCCCGCTCGCGGCCGGCGGCTTCTTCGTCTACCGGGCGCGTTACAAGGACATGCCCGATGAAGACGAGGACCTCGATCTGTACTAGCCGCAGCGATCACGCTTTCGCATCGACTGGTCAGTTCCGACGAACGCGCGGGCAAGCCCGCGCGTCCTGAGATCGGCATCGCAAGCGACGCCTCAGCTAGATAAGCGCTGCGACCTTTTCGAGGTCGCCGACGAGCTCGCGATATTCCATCTCGCGGGTCTCGTCGTCCGCGCGCAGGATCGAGCTGGGATGGACCGTGGCGATGACGTTCTCCGCGAGGTCGGAATCCACCAGCTCGCCACGCTGCTTCGTCACCCGGAAATCGCGCCCGAGCAGCGCCTGGGCGGCGGTCGCGCCGAGGCAGACCAGCACGCGCGGCCGGATGACTTCGAGCTCTGCGTCGAGCCACGGACGGCAGGCCGCGATCTCCGACCAGTTCGGCTTCTGATGGATGCGCCGCTTGCCACGCGCCTGCCACTTGAAGTGCTTGACGACGTTCGTGACGTAGACCTGGCTGCGGTCGATGCCCGCGTCCTCGAGGGCCTTGTCGAACAGCTTCCCGGCCGGGCCGACGAACGGCTTGCCCTGAAGGTCCTCCTGGTCGCCCGGCTGCTCGCCGACGAAGAGAACCTCTGCCTTCGAGGTGCCTTCGCCGAAGACCGTCTGCGTCCCGGTCTTGTAGAGCGGGCAGGCGGTGCAGCCGGCCGCGGCCTCGCGCAGCTTCGGCAGGCTCGGCCGCTCGGGAACCAGCGGCGCCGCGGTGTCTTCGAGCGAGAGCTGTCGGGGCACGCCGGGTCCTCTACCCGGGGCCGAGCCGGCGAATCCCGGCGCTACGATGCGCTGCACGGCGCGGTGGCCGAGAGGTTAGGCAGGGGCCTGCAAAGCCCCGTACACCGGTTCAAATCCGGTCCGCGCCTCTTTTCTTTTCGTTCGTGCCGTTACAAACTTGTTACGGGCGGGCCACGAGACCATTACAAGAGAGGCGGAGAATCGCCGCCATGAGGGTAAAGGACCGGCTCCTGGTGGCCGCGTCGGGTGCGGCACTCGTGCTCGTCGTGAGCGCAAGCGCCGGCGGGAGCGCGGGCGGCGATCCGTCGTTCGTGCCGGGCCCGTCGTTCGATGCGGGCTACGCGCCCGCCGGAGCGGTCGTTGCCGACTTCAACCGCGACCAGAAGCCCGACCTCGCCGTCGCCAACTGCATCGCCACGTACGACTACGGCGGCGAGGAAGAGATCGGGAGCGAGGTCGTCATCCTCCTCGGCGACGGTCACGGCGGCGCTCGTCCGGGGGCGCCGCCGCCGTTGCCCGCAGATGTGTGGACCTGCGCGCTGGCCAGCGCCGACTTCAACGGGGACGGCTCGGCTGATCTCGCCGTCATGGATTCGACGGCGAAGACCATCGCGATCCTGCTGAGCGACGGCACGGGCCACTTCGCAGCCGCGGCGGGGTCGCCGATTCACCTGGCCGGCACGCCTGCGAACGTCGCCGCCGCCGACGTCAACGGTGACGGGCGGCCGGATCTCCTCGTTCCGGTCGCCGAGTCGTCCGGGCACGGGATCGAGGTCCTGCTCGGTGACGGCTCGGGCGGCTTCGCGCAGGCAGCGGGCTCGCCGGTCCCGATCCTCTCCGGCGACGCGGTCTCCGTCGCGGTCACGGATCTCGACAGCGACGGCCACGCCGACCTCGCGGTTGCGAACACGCAGCGGAACGAGTTCTCGATCATGCGCGGCGACGGCACTGGCGGCTTCGGTCCGCCGGCGACCGTAGGCTCGGGGCGCCATCCGAGCGAGATCGCGGTCGGCGACTTCGACGGCAACGGAAAGCCGGATCTCGCGGCGCTCGTGACCAACGGTGTCGCGATCCTGCTGGGCGACGGGAGCGGCAACTTCACGGCGCCCGCGGGCTCACCGGTCTCGGTTCACGGCGGCTCTCTGGCGGTCGGTGACCTCAACGGGGACGGCAAATCGGACTTCGTCACCTCGAACGGTCAGTACGGCAACGCGGTCTCGGTCGAAGTGGCGGCCGGCGGCGGAGCTTTCAAGCGAGCCGTGTTCTCGCCCTTTGCCGCCGAACGCCCGTCATTCGTCGGAATCGCCGACTTCGACGGGGACGGCCGTCTCGACATCGCCACACCGGACGCCGTTCTGCTGCAGACGGCGTCCTCGCCCCTGGCCCGCGCGGGCCACGCCGCAGCGGGTCGCGATTCCGTCTTCGCCACCCGCAAGGGGATTGTGGCCTTCGCCGCCGACGGGAGCCACGCGGCGGTCTGCGCGGGCTACGGCGCCCCGATGGCGTGGACGCCTGGGCGCGGGTCGGTGACCTTCAAGGGCAGCTGCTCGGATGTCGCGATCGGCGGCGGGCACATCGCATGGATCGAGGAGCCGTTCTGCGGCAACTCGGAGGGCTGCATGGACGTGTTCGCGGCCAAGCTGTCGGGCGGCCGCCGGAAGCGGCTCAACGAAGTGACGAACGACTGCGGCGCGGGGCCCTGCGATCCGGGCGGCACGTGGGTCGAGAACCTGGTGGGCGGCGGTCCGCTGATCGCCTGGAACGACTCGACCGTCGACTGCACGCGGTTCTGCGACGAAGGGCAGGACTTCGAAGCCCAGTGGAGCGTCAAATCCCAGCAGCTGCGTCGGCTCTACCGCGGCGGCAGCGCGAGTGTGCGCCACGATTCCGCCGACCACCCGCTGCTCGCCGCCGGCGGTGGCTGGATGGCGTTGCAGGTCGGCGACCGCGTCGTCGTGCTCAAGCCAAGCGGCGCGCGGGCCTCTTCCGTCTCCGCGCCGGATGCGCAGAGCGCAGCGCTGTCCCGCACCGAGCTCGCTGTGGCCGGAAGATCCGCGCTGAGCCTCTACAACCCGGCCACGGGGCACCTGCGGAAGACGATCGCGCTGGGGCCGAATGCCGCGCTTCAGCTCGCAGGAATCACCTCGCGTCTTGCGGTCCTCCGGGGGTCGCACTCGCTTGTGCTCGTTCGCCTGAGCGACGGCGCGCTGGTCTTCTTCCCGCTGGCGTCGAAGGCGGCGCAGGGACTGGCGGACGCGCAGCTGACGAAGGCCGGGCTCTTCTTCGTCTACAACACGGGCGGGAAGGGTGGCCGGGTCCTCTTCGAGCCGACCGCCAGGCTGCTCGCGCGGTTGCGATGAAGCGGCTCTTCCTGCCTGCCTGCGTTGCCCTTGTCCTGGCGTCCTCTGCGGCGGGCTCTTCAGCGGCGGGCGGGTCCGTGCCGTCCTTCGCTGCTGCGAAGCGGTACAAGGTGACGCAGGTAGAAGGCTGCGGTAGCTGCGCGATCGCGACTGCGATCGGTGATCTCGACGGTGACGGGAAGCCCGACGTCGTGACCGTCAACGGTGACCAGACGATTTCGGTCTTCGTCGGGAAGGCGGGCGGCACCCTCGGCACCAGGCGCGACTACCTGGCGAGCGGCGACCCTGCCGGCTCGGCGATCGCCGATCTGAACGGCGACGGACGCGCCGACGTCGCGGTCGCGGATCTCGGCGGCTTCGTCACGGTCTTCCTCAACACGGGCGACGGCACCCTGGGCGCGAAGCACGACTACGCAGCCGGTGGCGGCCCGGCCTCGATCGCCGCAGGTGACCTCGACGGCAACGGCTCGGCCGATCTAGCGGTTACGGGGCCGGGCGGCGTCTCGGTGCTCCACAACAACGGGAACGGAAGCTTCGGTGCAAGCGAGAACTACCCATCCGGAGGCGCTTCGGTCGCGCTGGGCGACCTCAACGGCGACGGCAAGCTGGACGTGGTGACGGGCGACGGGGGCCAGCCCGCGGGCGTATCGGTGCTCCTGAACACCGGCGACGGCAGCTTTCAGACCGCGCGGCGGTACGCCGCCGACGGAGCGGTGTCGGTTGCGCTCGGCGACCTGAACGGCGACGGCAAAGTCGACGTCGCCGCCGCGAACGGTGGCCCCGGAGTCTCCGTGCTGCTGAACGCCGGCGACGGCACGCTGCGGCGACGGCGTATCTACGAAGTTCTCCACCCGGCCAACATGTACGGGGGCGTGCCTCAATCGATCACGATCGCCGACCTGAACGGCGATCACCGAGCCGACCTCGCCACCGCGAACTTCGACCGGCACGTGTCTGTTCTCCTGAACGACGGGGCTGGGGCCTTCAACACGACGATCGACGTGGGCACGGGGAGCTGCCGCGAGGTCTTCGAGGCCGATCGCGGCATCGCGGCAAGTGATCTCAACGTCGACGGCAGAGCCGATCTGGCGGTCGCGTCCACCGGCGGGGTCTGCGTCAGCCTCGCAAGGCCCGGGCTGTGCAACGTCCAGGACGTCGTCGGGCTCAAGCTCCCGGCGGCGCGGAAGCTGCTCGCCCGCGCCCACTGCCGCGTCGGCAGGGTCCGCCGAAAGCATTCGGAGCTCTTTAGGAAGCGGCAGATCAGCGCCGAGCGGCCGGGTTTCGGCCGCGCACTGCGGGCGGGCGCGAGGGTCGACCTCGTCGTCAGCCTCGGCCCGCGCTACCGCCAGGCGGTGTAGCCGAGAACGAGCTTCGCCGAGCCCGGGCCCGGCGCGCTGAGGATCCGGACGACGGCGATGTTCTTCTCGGCGGTCGACACGCAGATCCACTTCCTTTCGACTCGCGACACGATCTCGGCTCCGTCATGCCTCGCGCGTAGGGCCGCAGCGCATTCAGCTCGCGTTGGCCTTGTGTCCACCGGAGCGAGCGAGGCCGATGGGGTGGCGCCCAGAGTAGGAGTCGTTTCCGGGCCGAACGCCACATCGGCATCGATCGACTGGCCGATCTGCCCCGTTTCAAGGTCCGCCGGGTCGCCGCTGACCAGGGAGAGCCGGCCGCTGGACTTGCTCTGACTGTGAGAGACGTTGATCGTGACCGGAGTCCCGGTGTCCACGCCCTTGTGGTTGCCGTTGTCCGATGTCTTGAAGAGCGCCAGGGCTCCGACGACCGCGGTGATCAGCGCCGCGAGTCCCGTGAGGATCCCGGGCAGCGTCGTCCAGAACGTGAGGAATCCGCTCTTGCGGCTCTCCTCATCCGGCATCGGCTCATCGTAGACTCCGCTTCGGTGGCCGACCCGGTTTCCTGGCTGATGATCGAGACTGGCTGGAAGGTGCTCGCTTCCGACGGGAGCGAGGTCGGTCAGGTG
>DATDFL010000235.1:0-10048 GCA_036522595.1 Gaiellaceae bacterium | reverse complement strand
ACGCCGAACGCGATGTTCACGGTCGTGCGGTACTCGGTGATGCGCTCTCCCTCGACGAGCGCGCTCATCGAGACGACGTCCGCACCCGTGATCCCGCGCACCGTCTTCGACGCCTCCTGAACAGCCGCGTCGGCCGCTTTGGCGAAGCTCTCCGGGGACGAGCCGATGATCGTGATCACCTTCGCGATGTCTGCCATGTCGCTCCTTCTTAGTCGGGTCGGGAATACAAACAGATGTGTCGACCGGTCAGGTCAGACGGACGCACGAGCAAAGCTCGCGCGTCCTGATACGGCATCGCAAGCGACGCCTCATTTGGAGTAGCCGAACAGGACGTCGAGCACGCCGCGCTGGCCGCTGGTTGCGTCCTCGCGGAGGAGCTCGTCCAGCTCCACGCCGACCATGAGGATGATCGACGAGGTGTAGACGTACCCGATCACCACGAGGAAAACCGTCAGCTCGCCCGTCGCGGTCTTGAAGTTCGCCACGTGCGAGACGAAGAGCTCGAAGATCAGCGTCGCGCCGATCCAGGCGATGACCACCAGCGCCGAGCCTGCGCCTGCCCACTTCTTCGAGCGATGCTTGGCCGGAGCGAAGCGCACGAGGAGACCGAGCGAGATCGCCAGGAGAATGATCGCGACGAACCAGCGGCCGATCTGGGCCACGATCTCAACCGAGCCGCGCACGTGGCCGAGGATGATCGTTGCGAGCAGCGCCCCGATCACGCCGAGCGCGATGCAGGCGGCGAGCGCGAACGAGATCGCGTAGCGCTTCGGCCACGACCGGTCGTCCTCGGTCTCGTAGATGTCGTTGAGCGCCCCGGTCATCGCTCGGACGGCGCCGGAGATGTACCAGAGCGAGAGAAACGCGGCGAAGACGATCAGGCCCGTGCTGTCGCTCGAGAAAATCTTGTTGACGCCGTAGTTGATCGCGTCGTAGGTGGCGTGCTGGACCTTCGGCTCGATCGCGGGGGCGATCGTCTTGCGCCAGACGCGCTGCTCGCCGCTGGCGCCCAGGATCGCCAGTCCGAGCAGGGTCAGCGGGATCGTCGACTTCAGCACCTGGAACGCGATCGCGCTGGCGTGATCGAGCAGCAGGTGCCGGTCGAAGAGGTCGATCCAGAGCTGGACGAAGCGGCGCAGGCGGATCTTCATCCCTTCCCAGTACCCTGCACACGTGTTCGACACCCTTTCAGGGCGGCTTCAGGGCGCGCTTGGCGACCTGCGCAAGCGGGGACGCCTGGACGAAGAGGCGATCTCGCGTGCGATGCGCGAGGTCCGGCTCGCGCTGCTCGAGGCCGACGTCAACTTCGAGGTCGTCAAGGACTTCGTCGGGCGCGTGGGCGAACGGGCGCTCGGCCAGGACGTGCTGAAGAGCGTCACGCCCGGCCAGCAGGTCGTGAAGATCGTCCACGACGAGCTGACGGAGCTGATGGGCTCGGGCGACTCGCGGCTCGCGTTCGCACAGCGGCCGCCGACGGTCGTGCTGCTCGCCGGCCTCCAGGGCTCGGGCAAGACGACCGCTGCCGCGAAGCTCGGTCTGCTGTTGCGGAAAGAGGGACGCAAGCCGGGGCTGGTCGCGGCCGACCTTCAGCGTCCGGCCGCCGTAGACCAGCTCGAGCAGCTCGGGCGCGAGCTCCAGATCCCCGTCTTCAGCGAGGAGCGGGCCGATCCGGTCGCCGCGGCTACGAAGGGCCTCGAAGGCGCGCGCGAGCAGGGACTCGACACGGTGATCGTCGACACCGCCGGCCGGCTCCACGTCGACGAGGAGCTGATGGACGAGCTCGTGGCGGTGCGCGACGCCACGCGTCCGACGAACGTGCTTCTCGTCCTCGACTCGATGACCGGCCAGGACGCGGTCCGCGTTGCGGAAGCCTTCGCCGAGCGGGTCGCCTTCGACGGCATCGTCCTCACGAAGCTCGACGGCGACGCGCGCGGCGGCGCAGCGCTCTCCGTGAAAGCTGTTACCGGCAGGCCGATCAAGCTCGCGTCGGTCGGCGAGAAGCTCGACCAGCTCGAGTATTTCCATCCCGACCGGATGGCCTCGCGGATCCTCGGCATGGGCGATGTCCTGACCCTCGTCGAGAAGGCCGAGGCCGCGGTCGACAAGGACGAGGCCGAGGAGATGGAGCGCCGCCTGATGAAGGGCGAGTTCAGCTTCGACGACTTCCTGCGCAGCTACAAGATGCTGCGGCGGATGGGCCCGCTCCAGGGCGTCCTCAAGATGATCCCGGGGCTCGGCAGCCAGCTCGAGGGGATGGAGAACGTCGACGAGAAGCAGCTCGCGCGGGTCGAGGGGATCGTCCTCTCGATGACCCCGCAGGAGCGGCGCTTTCCGCACGTCATCGACGGGTCTCGTCGCCAGCGGATCGCGAAGGGCAGCGGCACGACCGTCCAGCAGGTGAACCAGCTGCTCGAGGCCCGCAAGCAGATGGCGAAGATGGTCAAGCAGCTCGGCAAGGGCAAGATGCCTGCGCTGCCGGGCGCGCCCGTGCAGAATGGGCCGACGCGCTCCGCGACGAAGAAGCGAAAGAGCAAGCGCAAGAACAAGAAGAAGACACGGAGGTAATCGTTTGGCAGTCAAGCTGAGGCTGACCCGAGTCGGGTCGAAGAAGAACCCGGTCTACCGGATCGTGGCCGCGGACTCCCGCTCGCCGCGCGACGGCAAGTTCCTCGAGATCGTGGGCCGCTACAACCCGCAGACCGACCCCTCCACGATCGAGCTCAAGGAGGAGCGCATCAGGGACTGGATCTCGAAGGGCGCGCAGCCGTCCGACACCGTTCAGCGGCTTCTCAAGGCGAAGGGCTTTGAGTAGCGAGATCGTCGAGTACCTGGCGCGGCGGCTCGTGGACGAGCCCGACGCCGTTCGCGTCGAGGAGGTCGAGCGCGACGGGGCGATCGTCCTCCAGCTACACGTGGCCAAGGACGACGTCGGCAAGGTGATCGGGCGGCAGGGACGTATCGCGCGGGCTCTGCGCACGGTGGTACGCGCGTCGGCCACGCGCCGCGAAGAGCGCGTCCTGCTCGAGATCGTCGAGTAAGCCCGTGCGCGTCGCCGCGCTTTACGACATCCACGGGATGGTTGTGCCGCTGGAGGCAGTGCTGGCGGAGCTCGGAGATGTCGACGCGGTCCTGATCGGCGGCGACGCCGTCTCCGGACCTCAGCCTTCAGAGACGCTGGACCTGCTGCGGTCGCTCGAGCTGCAGACGCTCTGGATCCGCGGGAACGGCGAGCGGGCGCTCGGCCCGGATGCGGCGGACGCGGTGATGGGCGGCGACGAGGCGGAGGTGTCGCTGCGCTTCACGGCCTCGCAACTCTCCGCAGACGATCGCAACTGGCTGGTTCAGCTTCCTGAGACCTGCGTGCTCGACATCGACGGGCTGGGGGAGACGCTCTTCTGCCATGCGAGCCCGCGGAACGACCTCGACATCGTCACCCCGGGAACGCCCGACGCGCGGGTTGTGACGCTGCTCGAGGGCGTGCCGCAGCGGGTGGTCGTCGCCGGCCACACGCACATGCAGGACGACCGCGAGATCGGCGGCACGCGGTGGATCAACCCCGGCTCGGTGGGGATGCCCTACGAGGGCGAGGTCGCGGCGTTCTGGGCTGTGCTGGGCCCCGACGTCGAGCTCCGCCGGACGCCGTTCGACGTCGAGCGCTCGGCCGAAGCGGTGCTCGCGAGCGGCTGGCCCGGAGCGCAGGCGTTCGTCGAAGAGAACATCCGCGCGGCGGTCGCCCGCGAAGAGGTGATCACCCTCTTCGAGCAGATCGCAGCCGAGCGGGGCGAGCGCTGATGCGGGTCGCGGCGCTGTACGACGTGCACGGGAACCGGCCCGCGCTCGAGGCTGTCCTGGCCGAGCTCGAGGGCGAGCGCATCGACGAGGTGGTCTTCGGCGGTGACCTCACCTGGGGCCCGCAGCCGCGGGAGACACTGGAGCTCGTTCGCTCGGTCGAGAAGGCCTCGTTCGTCCGCGGCAACGCCGACCGCGAGCCCGACGACTGGGAGCGCTCCTGCCTCTCGGACGAGGAGGTCGCCTTCCTGCAGGGGCAGGCACCGACGATTGTGCGCGACAGCGTCCTCTATTGCCACGCGACGCCTCGGAGCGACGACGAGGTGGTCACGCCCGCGACTCCCGACGAGCGCCTCGCCGAGATCCTGGCTGGAGTCGAGCAACGCGTGGTCGTTGCCGGCCACACGCACATGCAGCAGAACCGCGTCGTCGGCGGGGTCCGCTTCGTCAACGCGGGCAGCGTCGGTTTGCCGTACGAAGGCGAGATCGCGGCGTTCTGGGCGCTTCTCGTCGATGGCGAGCCGCAGCTGCGCAAGACACCGGTCGACCACGAGCGTGTCGTCGAGGCGTATCGCCGGAGCCAGTGGCCCCGAGCCACGGAGATCCTGGACGAGCGGATCGTGCGAGCCGCGACGCGCGAAGAGGCCACGAAGGTCCTCGAGGGCCGCGCCTCCGCGGTCTTCGTCCCGCCCGGTGGCTGAGCTCGTCCGGATCGGGCGCGTCGGGAAGCCGCACGGGCTGGACGGCTCCTTCTTCGTCGAGCGGGCCAGTGAGGACGAAGAGCGCTTCGCCAAAGGCGCAACGCTGCACGTCGACGGCGAGCCCGCGACGGTGGTCGGCTCGAAGCGTTCCGGCGGTCGCCCTGTGATCAAGCTGGACCGCGAGGTGGCGCGCGGCGCGGAGCTCAGCATCCCGCGCGCCCACTTACCCCCGACGGAGGAGCACGAGTACTACGCGTTCGAGCTCGTCGGGCTGGCCGTCGAGGAGGAGGGCGGCCGCGAGCTCGGGCAGGTCAGCGAGGTTCAGCCGGGCATTGCCAACGACGTCCTCCAGCTCGACTCGGGCATCGCGCTCCCGCTGGTCGACGCCTGCGTCCTCCAGGTCGACCTCGAGAAGCGCGTCATTCTGGTGGCGCGTGGTTTCGCGCCCTCCTAAGGCGCCGACTTGGCGGCGCCGACCATAGAGGCCGGACGGGCTTTGCCCGTGCGGCCGTCTGAAGCACCTTGATGGGAACGCTACGCGAACTACCCTCCGGATCCAGCAGCCACGGGTAATCTGGGCGAACGGCCGTTCCTTGCAGCTCGACGTCTTCACTCTCGTCCCTCACGCGTTCGCCTGGCTCACGGAGCAGCGTCCAGTCGCTGCCGTGCTCGGCGAGGAGCTCGATCTGCGCCTCCTCAACTACCGCGAGTTCACGCCGCTCACCGGCGGCCAGGTCGACGACGAGCCCTACGGTGGCGGGGCGGGGATGGTGCTGCGCGTGGACGTGGTCGCGGAAGCGATCGACGCCGTCTACGGCGGCGTCCCGGACCACCGTGTCGTGGCCCTGACGCCGCAGGGCCGCCAGCTGACGCAGGCCGTGGTCGAGGAGCTGGCCGCCGAGGAGCGGCTCACCTTGCTCTCGGCCCGCTTCGAGGGCTTCGACGAGCGGGTGCAGATCCACCTCGCCTCGGATGCGATCTCGATCGGCCCGTACGTCCTGAGCGGCGGCGAGCTCCCCGCGATGGTCGTGACCGACGCGATCGCCAGGAGGCTTCCGGGCGCGCTCACCGAAGAGTCCGGCCTGGTCGAGAGCTTCTCGGCCGAGCTCGAAGGCGGTCTCGAGTACCCTCACTACACGCGGCCCGCTGAGTTCCGAGGCTGGCGGGTGCCCGATGTCCTTCTTTCAGGAGATCACAGGAGAATCGAAGAGTGGCGGAAGGAACAGAGTCGTCTGAGAACACCGCAGTAACGCGCGATCCCTATGCAGTTTTGGGCGTTCCGCGAACGGCGTCGCTCGCCGAGATCCGCGAGGCCTACTGGCGCCAGGTGCGGTTCCACTCGATGGGCACCGAGGCAACCGTCCGCCTGCAGGAGCTCCGCGAGGCCTACGAGACGCTGACCGACCCGGTTCGGCGCGCGGCCCTCGACTCGCCGGTCGACGGCGAGCCCACGTACGTAGCGCCGCCGCCTCCGCCGCTTCCGGAAGCCCCGACCGCGGCGGACCGTGAGGCCGAGCGCCGCCGGAGCTCGCGCAACCCGCTCGACCGCCTCACCGCAGGCCTGCCGCGCGCATGGCGCATCGCGATCGACTGGATCGTGACGATCGCCGGCGCGATCCTGATCGTGCTCGCGATCAAGGCGTGGGTCGTGAACCCCTACCGGATCCCGTCGTCTTCGATGGAGCCGACGCTGCACTGCGCCCGCCCGGGCGCCGGCTGCGAGGCACGGCTCTCCGATCGCGTCCTCGCCAACCGCTTCATCTACCACTTCCGCAGCCCGCACCGGGGCGAGATCATCGTCTTCAACACGCCGACGGCCGCCGCCGAGGAGGCCTGCAACGCGAGCGGCACCTTCGTCAAGCGCTTGATCGGGCTGCCGGGCGACACCGTGACCTACCGCAACAACGTCCTCTCGATCAACGGCAAGGTGATCAAGGAGCCGTACATCAAGCCCGGGCGCGCCGGCGGCCGGCAGGACACCTGGCACGTGCCCGGCGGCCAGTACTTCTTTATGGGCGACAACCGGAAGGAGTCGTGCGACTCGCGCGCCTGGGGCTCGGTGCCGCGGAAGAACATCATCGGCGAGGTCTTCATGACCTACTGGCCGCCGAACCGGATCTCGTTCCACGCGATCTTCCCGCTGCCCTGGTTCCTGGGGCTGTTCACGCTCGTTCCGCTGCGACGTCGAAAGCGGGCGCGACTGCGCTAGCATGCTGGGCTGGCCCGTCGGGCCTCTTTCTATGAGCCGTGTGATTGACAGCCTCGAGCAGCGACAGCTGCGCCGCGACCTGCCGCCGTTCAAAGCAGGCGACACCGTTCGCGTCCACTTCCAGGTGATCGAGGGCCAGCGGCGACGTGTTCAGGTCTTCGAGGGGATCGTGATCAAGCGCCAGGGCGCAGGCGTGCGCGAGACGTTCACCGTCCGCAAGCAATCGTTCGGAGTGGGCGTGGAGCGGACCTTCCCGATGCACTCGCCGAAGATCGAAAAGATCGAGGTGACCGCGATCGGCGACGTCAACCGCGCCAAGCTCTACTACCTGCGCGGCAAGGTCGGCAAGCGCGCCCGTGTGCGCGCGAAGCGCGGCGTCGCGCTGCCGGTCATGGAGACTACGGCGCCGCCCACCGAGAGCGACATGCCGGCTGAGGGCGAGGAGCCAGAGGCGCTCGACGAAGTGGCACCCGAGGAGCCCGAAGCCGAAGCAGCGCCCGAAGCCGAGGCTGAGGCACCGGTCGAGGAGACCGCCGAGGAGCCGGGCCCCGAGCCCGAGTCCTCGGTCGAGCCCGAGCCAGAGCCGGCCGAAGCCAAAGCCGAGTAACGAAAGCGTGTCTTTCCCGAGCGCCGGCTGGGTCCGGCGCTATTCTCGCGCTCGTGGCGCGACGCACCGGCCGGAAGCTTCTCCAGTTCGACCGCAAGCTCGGTGTGCGGTTCGTGGCGGGTGCGGATGAGGCGGGTCGCGGGCCTCTGGCCGGGCCGCTCCTCGTCGCGGGCGTGTTGCTCGACTACGCGCGCCTACGCGACCACCGCGTGCGGCCGCTCGCCTGTCTGAACGATTCCAAGCAGTGCACCGAGGCCCAGCGCGAGGAGCTCTTCCGTGCGGTCGTCGGTTGCGCGGAACGGATCGTCGTGCGAGCGGTGTCGCCCGCGCAGATCGACCGCGAGGGCCTGCACCGCTCCAACCTGGCCGGTCTACGCGCGGTGCTTACGGAGCTGACACCTCCGGCCGAGGCGTGCCTCGTCGACGGCTTCCGGCTCGGGCCGAGGGCGCCCGAGCACCGGGCGGTCGTCGACGGGGACGAGAAGAGCGCCGCGATCGCGGCCGCGTCGATCATTGCCAAGGTGACGCGCGACCGGATGATGCGGCGGGTCGACGCGCTCTATCCCGCCTACGGCTTCAGCTCGCACGTCGGCTACATCACGCCGGGCCACACCGCTGTCGTGCGGCAGGTCGGCCCCTCGGAGATCCATCGCCGCTCCTGGCGCGCACGCGCCTACATGACGGACGAAGAGCTTGCGGAACTCGTCCGAGCAGAGAGCGCGTAGGCACTATCGCCTCCGCTTCTACCGCGTCCTCGGTGAGAACATCTGGATCGCGGGCTACGAGCTCGATCTGGTCGTCCGCCGTGGGCGGCGGATCGCGTTCGTCGAGGTGAAGTCCAAGAGCGGCGAGCGCTTCGGTGACCCGCTCGAGATGGTCGGGCCAGAGAAGCAGCGCCGGATCCGTCGAGCCGCCGAGGCGTGGCTGGCAAAGCACCCGGAGCTCGCCGGGCTCGAAGCGAGCTTCGAGGTCGTCGCCGTTCGAGGCGACCGGCTCCAGCGGCTGAGGCAGGCGTTCTGAGCCGCGCGTAGAACCCGCTCGGGGCCGTGGCTCCGACCCAGGACGCGCTCTACCGTCGCATCGATCTCGATCTCTCGTGGTCGGAGCGCGAGCTGCCCGAGCGCGTGCGGACGAAGCACGTCCACCGGCTGCACCCGTACCTGGGAAAGTTCATCCCGCAGCTCGTCGAGGCGCTGCTGGCGCGCTACGTGGCGCGGGGTCGTGTTCTCGATCCGTTCGCCGGCTCGGGGACGACGCTCGTGCAGGCCCTGGAGTCGGGGCTCGACGCGTGCGGGTCGGACGTGGCCGCGTTCAACTGCCTGCTGATGCGGGTCAAGACGCGCGACTACAACCCGTTCGTGCTGGAGTCGGAGCTGCGCGATGCGCTGGCGCGGCTCGACGGATTCGAGGGACGGCGGCCGGAGGCGCCCGTTTCACGGTTCGTCCGGGACTGGTTCGCGCCGCGTGCCGCCGCCGAACTGCTGTTTTTCCGCGGGCTCGTCGAGGACTACGAGCACGCCGACGTCCTGCGTGTCGTGCTGGCGCGCGCCGCGCGCTCCGCCCGGCGGACGACGCACTTCGACCTCGACTTTCCGCGAACGCCGCAGCGGACGCCGTACTGGTGTCACAAGCACCGGCGGGAGTGCCGTCCCGTCGAGGAGGCGCGGCGATTCCTGCGTCGGTACTCGCTCGACACGCTCGCGCGGGTGCGGGAGTTCGCGCGCGTGCGGGCGCGAGGACGCGCCGCCGACGTGCTACACGGGGATGCGCGGGAGCTCGACTTCGGCGGCCGCTTCGACGGCGTGATCACGTCACCGCCGTACCCGGGGCTGATCGACTACCACGAGCAGCATCGCTACGCGTACGAGCTGCTGGGGCTCGAGGAGTGGCGCGAGCTCGAGCTCGGCAAGGGGTCGAGCCGGGCCGCGCTTTCCGCCTACGTGGAGGGGATTGCTGATGTGTTCGCCAATGTGCGTGGCTCAGTTCGGAAGGGCGCGCCTGTCGTGATCGTGATCAACGATCGCCGCGACCTCTACCCGGAGATCCTCGACCGGGCCGGCCTCCGGCTGGAGGAGCGCTATCGCCGTCACGTCAATCGGCGCACCGGCCGGCGTGCCGGCGAGTTCTTCGAAGACATTCTCGTGGCGCGCGCCTAGAGTCACACATTCGTCGCAGCTGCGTGACAGACACGTAGCACGTTGCTGTCTAGCGTGGCAACGTGCTCGCACGCACCATCACTCATGCGGTTGTCGGCCTCGATGCGCGTCGCGTCGACGTCGAGGCCCACCTTCAGGGCCAGGTCCCCGGTTTCGCGATCGTCGGTCTCGCCGATCGCGCGTGCCAGGAGGCCAAGGAACGCGTTCGGAGCGGGATCACCTCAGCCTCCCTCGACTGGCCGGTGCGGAGAATCACGGTCAATCTCGCTCCGGCGGAGCTCCGGAAGGAAGGCTCGGGCTTCGACTTGCCAATCGCGCTGGCGATCCTCGCTGCCTCGCGCCAGGTTCCCCCGGAGCGGCTCACGGGTCACGCCGCGGTTGGTGAGCTCGGCCTCGACGGGCGGCTGCGTCCAGTCGGTGGAGTCCTCGCCGCTGCGGAGGGCGTTCGTCGGGGCGGGCTGAAGAAGCTCCTCTGCGCCGCGGAGTGCGCCGCCGAGGCTCAACTTGCGGGCATCGAGGCCGTGCCGGTTCGGCATCTCGCGGAGGCGGTCGCGTACCTGCCTGGGGAGCGTGACCCACCGCCGGT
>DATDFL010000234.1:0-2957 GCA_036522595.1 Gaiellaceae bacterium | reverse complement strand
GCCGGGTCGGCCTCTGCAGCCTCGTCGCCGACGGGAACGATCAAGGCACCGCCCGGGAGCCCGCCGCCACCTCCACCTCCTCCACCCCCTCCGCCTCCACCACCACCACCGCCGCCGCCGCCTCCGCCTCCTCCACCCCCGCCGCCGCCTCCCCCGCCGGACGGGCTCCACGTGGTGGGCAACCAGCTCTTCGACGGCAACGACCAGCCGGTCCACCTGCACGGCGCCAACTACTCCGGGACGGAGTTCGCGTGCATCCAGGGCTGGGGGATCTTCGACGGCCCGAGCGACAACGCGATGGTGCAGGCCCTGACGACGTGGCACATGAACGTCCTGCACATCGGCGTGAACGAGGACTGCATCCTCGACATCAACGGCGTCGACAGCCAGTACGCGGGCGCGAACTACCTGAACGCCATCGTCGCGTTCGTCAACCGGCTCCATGCCCACGGGCTCTACGCCGAGGTCAGCCTGATGTGGGCTGCGGCTGGCAGCGAGCAGGCGCAGGACCATCCGCCGATCCTCGACGCCGACCACGCGCCGGCCGCACTCGCGGCGATCGCCACCGCCTTCAGCGGCGACCCGAACACCTTCATCGGGCTCCAGTCCGAGCCGCACGACATCAGCTGGGCCTGCTGGCAGAACGGCGGCAGCTCGTGCTCTGTCGGCTACACGGCGCTCGGCATGCAGGGCGCGCTCGCCGCGATCCGGGCCACCGGGGCGACGAACGTCGTGACCGCGTCAGGCATCGACTGGGCGAACAACCTCTCGCAGTGGCTGAGCCACGAGCCGATCGACCCGCTCGGTCAGCTGATGGCCGAGGCGCACGTCTACGGCGGGAACACGTGCGACAACACGTCGTGCTTCGACACGAACTACGCACCCGTCGCGGCCGTCGTGCCGATGGTCTGGGGCGAGACCGGCGAGAGCTACGACGCGGGCGACTGCGGCACCGGGAACATGGAAAACTTCCTCCCGTGGGCCGACGCGCACGGCGTCAACTACGAGCCGTGGACGTGGAACACGTGGGGCACGTGCCTGTCGCTGATCGACGACTTCGACGGCACGCCGCACGGCGACTACGGGAACTGGATCAAGGACTACTACCTGGCGCACTGGTAGCGCCGACCGGCGCGCCGGAACCCGGCTCGCCGAGCAGGTCGCGGTAGACCCCGAGGAACGTCTCCTGCTGGACGGCCCAGCCGGAATGCTCTTCCGCACGGCGCCCACCGGCCGCCAGCTCGGCGCGGCGGGCCGGGTCGTCGTAAAGGCGCCTGATCGCGCGCGCGAGGTCGGCCGGATCGCCGGGCTCGTAGTACTCGATCACGCCGTCGTCGTAGACGTCGGCGGTCGCGTGCAGCCGGCTCGCGATGACCGGCAGCCCGAAGATCCAGTAGTCGACCATCTTGTACGTGTGGACGAGATGCGAGTACGGCGACGCCTTCTGCGCGACGATCCCGACGTCAGCGGTGTGCAGCAGGTCGTTGAGGCGCTCGCGGCTGACGAAGCCCTCGAAGCGGACGATGTCGCCCATCTCCGTGTCGTCGATCAGGCGGCGAAGCTCCTCCTCGTTCGAGCCGCGGCCGGTGAAGACGACGCGCAGGTCGGGTAGCTCGTCGCGGAGCAGGCGGGCCGCCTCCACGATCGTGTCGTGCCCGTAACGGTCCTCGATCGCCCCGTGCGCCATCACGACGAACTCGCCGTTCGGCTGCTCGGGCGGCGGCGTCCAGCCGGCGGTGTCGCTCGCCGAGTCGGCGGCGTTGAGAACGACCGTGATCTTGTCCGGGTCGGCCCCGCGCTCGACGTAGCGCGACTTCAGCTGCTCGGTGACCGTGATCGCGCGGTCGGCGAAGCGCAGCACCGCCTGCTCGATCCGCTTCAGCGGCCGGTCGAAGCGCTTCGTCTCGTAGAGCGTCTCGAAGAGCTCCGGAGTCGGCTCGTTCATGTACGCGATCACGCGAGCGCCGAGGAGCTTCGGCAGCGCGCCGGCAAAGACCAGGAAGTCGGGCATGGTGTAGACCTGGATCGCCGCGTAGCGGCGGCGGAGGTGCCGCCCGGTGAGCGTCGCGGCGGCAAGCGTGAAGAACCAGCCGTAGTCGAACGCGTAGCGGAGCTTGTTCCCGCGCGTGAGCGAGGCGCGCAGGCCGGTGATCCTGACGCCGTTCACCTCGGTCGTCCGCGGCTGTCCCTTGCCGCGCATGCAGAGCACCTCGACGTCGTAGCCCGCGCGCGTCAACGCCTCCGCGACCCGCTGGATCTGCGGCTCGTAGACGTCTCGCTGCCGGACGATGCAAACGCGCACAGACCCGAGCGTAGTCCAGTTGGGGAGCACGAGAAACCGTCCGAACGGCCAGATCGCGGCGGGAAACGGCTTCCTATCATTGATCTGTGGCCAAGGTCCTGGTCGTTTCTGCGCACCTTCCGTTTCCCCCGCGCTGGGGCTTCGGCACGCGCGTGTACCAGCTGATGCGCCAGATCGCGTCCCGGCACGACGCGACGCTGCTCTGTTACGCCGCGCCTGGTGACGAGAACGTCGAGCGCCTCAGGAAGGAGTTTCCCGTCGAGGTCGTGCACCGCCCGAAGCAGAGCGTCCTTCGCAAGCGCGCCAGCCAGCTGCGCTCGCTCGCCTCGCGGGTGCCGTACGACGTCTGGACGACGCACTCACGTGAGATGCAGCAGGTCATCGACCGGCTCTGCGCGGAGCAGAGGTTCGAGCTCGTGCAGCTGGAATCGACGCTGCTGGAGCTCTTCCGCTTCCCGCCGGAGAGCCGGATCGTCCTCGACGAGCACAACGTCGACTACGAGGTCTACGCGCGGATGCACGAGACGGAGCGCTCGCCGCTGCGGCGCGCGTTCTACCGCTCGCAGGAGCGGCGCTTCGTGCGCTTCGAGCAGCGCTCGTGGCAGGAGGTCGCCGCGGTTGTCGCCACATCCGAGCGCGAGGCCGAGATCGTGCG
>DATDFL010000233.1:0-8154 GCA_036522595.1 Gaiellaceae bacterium | reverse complement strand
CCAGCCCTCGGACGTGCCCCGCGTCACGCCTCCTCCCGATCCAGGCGCACGCCCTGATGGTGCAGGCGGTGGCCCAGCTTGTCGCGCTTCGTCCGGAGGTAGCGCACGTTCTCGGACGAGCGCTCGGGCCACTCGCGCGGGTACTGCTCGCTCACGCCTTCTCCCGCTCGATGCGGACGCCCTGGTGGTGCAGCCGGTGCCCGAGCTTCGCGCGCTTCGTCGCGAGGTAGCGCTCGTTCTCCTCGTTGGGCGGCACCTCGATCGGCACCTGCTCGACGACCGTCAGCCCGAAGCCCTCGATGCCGGCGAGCTTGCGCGGGTTGTTCGTGAGGATGCGGATCGTCGTCAACCCGAGGTCGGCGAGGATCTGGTTCCCGATCCCCCACTCCCGCGCGTCCGCCGGGAAGCCGAGCTCGAGATTCGCCTCGACGGTGTCGAGACCCTCCTCCTGCAGCTCGTACGCCTTGAGCTTGTTGAGCAGGCCGATGCCGCGGCCCTCCTGCGCCATGTAGAGGAGGACCCCGCGGTCCTCGGACGCAATCTGCTGCAGCGCCTGGTCGAGCTGCTCGCCGCAGTCGCAGCGCAGCGAGTGGAAGACGTCCCCGGTCAGGCACTCCGAGTGGACGCGGACGAGCACGTTCGCGATCCCCGCGACGTCGCCCTTCACCAGGGCGAGGTGGTGCTTGCCCGTCAGCTTCTCGCGGAACGCGATCGCCGTGAACTCGCCGTACGCGGTGGGGAGCCGCACAGCGGTGGTTCGCTCGACGAGCTTCTCGTGGCCGCGCCGGTACTCGATCAGGTCGGCGACGGTGATCATCTTCAGCCCGTGGCGCTCGCAGTACTCGATCAGGTCGGGAACCCGCGCCATCGTCCCGTCGTCCTTCATCACCTCGCAGACGACTCCAGCGGGATTGAGCCCCGCGAGGCGGGCGAGGTCGACCGCGGCCTCGGTCTGGCCCGCGCGCTGCAGCACGCCGCCGGGGCGAGCGCGCAGCGGGAAGACATGCCCGGGCTGGACGAGGTCGGCGGGCCCTTTGCTCGGGTCGATCGCGACCTGGATCGTGCGCGAGCGGTCGGGCGCCGAGATGCCGGTGCTGATTCCCTCGCGCGCCTCGATCGAGATTGTGAACGCCGTGCCGAACGGGGTCTCGTTCCGCTCGGTCATCGGGCGGAGGCCGAGCGTGTCGCAGCGCGTCTCGGTCAGGCAGAGGCAGATGAGGCCGCGTCCGTGTGTCGCCATGAAGTTGATCGCCTCGGGCGTCGCGAACTGGGCCGCAATCGTCAGATCGCCCTCGTTCTCGCGGTCTGCCGCGTCGACCACGACGACGAACTTGCCCTGGCGGATGTCCTCGATCGCCTCCTCGATCGGGGCGAAGGCGGTGCGCGTGGAGGTCTCCATCTCGCGGCGGATCGTACCGCTCAGCGCTGCGCGAGCCGCTCGACGTATTTCGCCAGCACGTCGGCTTCGAGATTCACGGGGTCGCCTGGCCGCAGGGCCGAAAGCGTCGTTTCGGCGAGCGTGTGCGGCACGAGCGCCATGCCGACACCGCCCTCGTCCACCGCGGCGATCGTGAGCGAAACGCCGTCGACCGCGAGCGAGCCCTTCTCCACGCAGTAGTGGAGTAGGCCGTGCGGGACGTCGAGCCAGAGCCACGCGCCGTCGCTTTCGGGCTCGAGCGAGCGGACGCTGCCGACGCCGTCGACGTGGCCCTGGACGTAGTGGCCGCCGAGCGGCTCGCCGACTCGCAGCGCCGGTTCCACGTTCACCTCGGCTCCTTCGATGAGCTCCCGCAGCGTCGTGCGCTCGAGCGACTCCGGCACCACGTCGAAGGCCAGCTCCTGGTCGCCTGTGGCGATCGCAGTCAGGCAGCACCCCGCCACGGAGACGGAGTCGCCGAGGCTGGTCTGGGAGGCGGTCTGCGGAGCTGCGATTCGAAGCGCGAGCGAGCCCCCGTCGCCGTTGCGCTCCACGGAGACGACACGGCCCTTCTCCCGGACGATTCCGGTGAACACACGCCTAGGCTACCCGGGCCCGGGAGACGAGAAGTCACGTTTTCGTTACGCATGCGTGACAGACACGTGAGACGTTCCCGGATACGCTCGCCTCGGGGAGGAGGCCGGGCGAACCGTACTAAGGGACCAACGGCCCTTTAGCCGCCGAGAGCCAGCGCTTCGAGCGTCTCCCGCGCCACCATCTGCAGCTCGGCGCGACGCGCGCCGTTTTCGAGCTCGGCTCGCAGCTCGTCGAGCGCCTCGGCTTGATCGGGCGCGAGCTCGGCTCGACTCGTGCTCTCCAGCTCCCCCCGCAACTCGCCTTCGGTGACGTGTCCGGCCAGCCAGCCGGAGATCACGGTCACGAGCCGGTCGTCGGCTCGCCGGGTTTGCTCACGGCTCGTGGACATAGGCCGTCAGAAGAACGTCCTGTCCGACCTGCTCGCAAGACAAACGCCGCAGCTCTTCCGGCTCCGGGAGCGAGGCGACCGGCCCGGGCCCGGCTCCGGACAGCCGGGGCGCCACGAACACGAGCAGCTTGTCCACGAGCCCGCGGGCCAGAAAGGACCCCGCCAGCGTCGGGCCGCCCTCCAGCAAGAGCGACCGAACGCCCTCCGAAGCCAGCGCCTCGAGCTCCTCCCGCAGCTCGGCCGAGCGGAGCTCGAGCTCCGAGCCGTGCGGCAAGGGCCCCTGCCCGAACGCGAGGCGCCGCGGCTGCCGCGCCGCACCAACCTCGCGCGCGGTCAATGCGGGATCGTCCGCCCGCACCGTTCCCATCCCGACAGCCACCGCATCCGAGGCCGCCCGCAGCTCGTGCACCCGGCGACGGCTCTCTTCCCCGCTGACCCAGCGCGACCCGGGCACCGTCACCCGTCCGTCCAGCGTCACCGCCACCTTGTAGGTGACGAACGGCCGCCGCTGCGAGATCCACACGCGCCAAGCCTCGTTCTGCACCCTCGCCTCCCAGGAATCGACCACCTCCACCTCGACGCCGGCTGCGCGCAACCGCTCGAAGCCCTGGCCATCGACCTTCGGATTCGGGTCGCCCACGCCGGCGATCACCCGCGCGACTCCGGCCTCGACCACCGCGTCGGCACAGGGCGGCGTGTCGCCGTGATGCGAGCACGGCTCGAGCGTCACGAACAGCGTCGCCCCTCGCGCGCCCTCCCCGGCCGCCTGCAGCGCCGCCACCTCTGCGTGCGGTGTCCCCCGCCCCGCGTACCAGCCCTCGCCGACAACTTCCCCGTCGCGCACGAGCACCGCGCCGACCAGCGGATGCGTGTAGTCGACGCTGCCCCGGCCACGCTCGGCGAGCTCGAGCGCGCGCTCGAGGCTCACGGCAGCTCGTCCACGAGCCCCCGATAGGCGCCGGCCGGATCTCCGCCGCCGAAGATCGCGCTCGCGGCAACGAAGAGACGGGCGCCTGCCTCGAACAGCTCGCGGATGTTCTCCCGCCCGACGCCGCCGTCCACCTGCACGGGCATCTCCTCGGGAAGAAGCTCGCGCAGCCTTCGCACTCGCTCCACCGACTCCGGAATGAACGCCTGCCCCGACCACCCAGGATGGACGCTCATGCAGAGCACGAGATCGACTTCGGCTCCGATGGCGGCGGACGCGGCGGGCTCGACGCCGGTTTCCGGGTTGAATACGAGCCCGACCTGCAGCCCCTCCTGCCGCGCGAGCTGGACCACCGGAGCCAGGGCGGGGCACGTCTCGAAGTGCACCGTCACACTGTCGGCTCCGGCCTCCCGGAACTGCCCGAAGTGGCGCTCGGGCGACTCGACCATGAGATGGCAATCGAGCACCGCGCCCGCCTCGTGCACGCGCGGCGCAATCGCCTGGAGCACGATCGGCCCCATCGTGATCGGCGGGATGAAGTGTCCGTCGCCGACGTCGAAGTGGAAGACGCGCACGCCCGCCTCGAGCAGCTCGTCGACCTGATCGCCCAGCCGCGCGAAGTCGGCCGCGTAGAGCGACGGCTCGACCTCAGCGCCTCGATTCCACTCGGCCCAGCTCACGAGGGCGATCGTAGTCGGGCGATGAAGAAGCCTGAAGTCCGATCGCGGTGCGGCAGCGTCAGCAGGAACTCCGGCCGCCGCGGGTGCGCGAACTGCGGCCACTCGTCCTGCAGCGGTTCCACCGCGAGGCCGCTGGCATCGACGACGGCCTCGTTCTCCTCCGAGCTGATCGTGCAGACCGCGAAGAGGACCGTCCCGCCCGGGCGCACACGCTCCGCCGCTACGCGCAGAAGGTCGCGCTGCAGCTCGGGGAGCGGCTTCGCGTGCCAGCGCAGGTCCGGTCGTGAGGCGAGCACGCCGAGGCCCGAGCACGGAGCGTCGACGAGAACGCGATCGAAGTCCCGCAGCTCCTCGGGCAGGGCGAGCGCGTCGGCGTTCACGACCCGCACGTTCGCCGCGCCAAGCCGAGCGCAGTTCTCCTCGAGCTGCCGCGCCCGGCCCGGGTGGATCTCGACCGCGGTCACCTCGCCGGCGAGCTGCGTCGCCTTCCCGCCGGGGGCGGCGCACAGGTCGAGGATCCGGTCACCCTCCCGGCTCCCGACGCAGAGGCCCGCGAGCTGCGAACCGCGGCTCTGCGGCCAGATCAGCCCGGCCCGCAGTGCCTCCTCGTCGACGCGCTCGACGTGGAGCGCGTCCGGGATCTCGGGATCCGGCCGGCCCTCGACGCGCCCTTCCCTCCGACGGTTCAGGCGCACCACGTTTTCGGCCGGCTCGTTCTGAGCCTCCATCAACGCGAGCGCGTCGTCCTTGCCGAGCTCGCGCCACCAGAGCTCCGCGACCCAGTCCGGGTAGGAGTGCTTCAACGCCGCCTCGCCTGGAGTGCCGTCGTGGAGTCCCGCCACGAGGTCGCGGAGGCCGAGCGCCAGCCGCCGCATGATCGCGTTCACGAAGCCGACAGCCCGCACGAGGCCCGCCGCCCGTACGAGCTCGACCGACTCGTTCACCGCTGCGTGAACGGCGACCTCGGAGAACGCGAGCTGGTACGCGCCCAGCCGCAGGGCAGCGCGCACGGGCGGGTCGAGCTTCGCGACGGGGCGGCGTCCGAGCGCCTCGATGCCGTGGTCGAGCGTGCGGACGCGCTGGACTGTCCCGAACGCGAGCCGCTGGGCGAGCGCGCGATCGCGCTGGTCGAGCTGTGCCGCGGCGGTCGGAAAGACGCGGTCGGCGTAGGCGTCGTCCTCGAACACGCGCATGACGGTTTCGAAGGCCGCGCGCCGCGCCGGGGCGACGCTCACCGCAATCCGCGCAGGAACGACTCGTAGTCCATCGGCCGCCCTCCGTCGGGCTGAACCTCGAGGGGCACGAGCTTCCCGTCCTCGACCCGCGCGCGCCAGATGGTCACCGGCCGGCCGTGCAACTCGGCGCGCGCTCCGATGTGCGGCGAAAGCGCGCGCACCTGGTTCAGCAGCTCTTCAGCGGGACGGCTCCAGTCGAGCTCGCGATCAGCCGGCGCGATCTTCTCGGCGTAGGTGACGCCCTCCGGCGGCTGAGGCGTGAACGTCGGTTCAGGCAGAACTTCGTCGATCAGCTCGGCGCCGAGCTCGGCCGCCCGCGTCGACACCGTGCCGAAGTCGTCCTCCGTTGCCAGCGGGAACGACCGCTGCGCAGCGATCGGCCCTGCGTCCAGCTCCGCCGCGAGCTTGATGATCGAGACGCCGGTCTCCGGATCGCCTGCCATCAACGCGCGCTCGATCGGCGCCGCGCCCCGCCAGCGCGGCAGCAGCGACGGATGGACGTTGAGCCAGAGCGCGCGGTCGAGCACTGCCTCGGGGATGAGCGCCCCGTACGCGACGAGCACGACGATGTTCTCCTCGGGCTCGAAGTCCGCAACGCTCTCCGGCTGGCGCACGTCGATCCCGAGCCGCTCGGCGACTTCCTTCGCCGGCGGGGGGCCGACCCGGCGACCGCGACCGCGGGGCCGGTCGGGCCGCGTCAGCAGGTAGGCGATGTCGTGCTTTCCCGCGAGCCGTTCCAGGACGTCGGCGCCGAGCGGAGCCGTCGCCGCAACGGCGAGCCTCAACGAACGATGACGGGCTGCGGCCGCAAGGTCGCTAGCGCTTCGCGGCGAGCCTCGGCCGTCGTGCGGTCGAGAATCAGGATCCCGTCGAGATGGTCGAGCTCGTGCTGGGCAACGCGGGCGGGCAGGCCCTCGAGCTCGAGCCGCACGTCCTTCCCTTCCGGGTCCTGCGCCTCGACGGTCACACGCTCGTGCCGCTCGACCGGGATGACGACGCCCTGCAGCGAGAGGCAGCCCTCGTCGTCCGACACCTTGTCGTCGGAGCCGTCGACCAGGCGCGGATTGACGAGCACCTGCGACTCGCCGTCGGGGTCGGGCCGCAGGACGAAGACGCGACGGAGCACCCCGACCTGCGTGGCGGCCAGGCCGAGGCCGTTCGCGTCGACCAGCAGGAGCCGCAGCTGCTCGACAAGCCGCTCGAGATCCGCGTCGAAGCTCTCGACGTCGTGCGCCTTCATCCGCAGCGCCGGGTCTGGGTACTGGCGGATCTGGGCAAGCGCGACCCGCCGACGCGCCTCCGCCTCGGCGTCGAGCTTCTCGTCCCGGACCTCGCCGACCTCGTCCGCCATCGCCGCAATCTTAGGTCAGAGGCTCTGGGGGTCGACGTCCACTACGGCGGTAAGGCCGGCACGCCGCATGGCCGGAGCCGCGGAAGCGAGAAGACGCGCCGTGCGAGCGGCGAGGCGGCGAGGCTCGTTCGTCTTCGCGACGAGTTGGGCGCGGTATTTCCCACGCAGGCGAAAGAGCGGGGCCGGCCCGAGGAGATCGCCGTCCAGGCCAGCCTTCAGCTCCTCGAGCAGCTTGAGCCCCGGCGCTTCGGAAGGCGACGTCACGAGCACCCGCACGAGGTGACTGAAGGGCGGGTAGCCGAGCTCGCGTCGGCGCTCGAGCTCGTCGGCGAGGAAGCGCGGGACATCGTGGCGTGCAGCCAGCGCCAGGGGACGGGCGTCCGGCTGGAAGGTCTGGACGAGCACTCGCCCGGGAGCGTCGCGGCCGCTGCGGCCCGCGAGTTGCGTCACGAGCTGGAAGGTTCGCTCCTCCGCGCGCAGGTCCGGCAGCCCGAGGCCCGTGTCGGCGTCGACGACCGCGGCGAGGGCAACGCCCGCGAAGTGATGGCCCTTCGCGACCATCTGCGTACCGAGCAGCACGGCCCGGTCGGCGTCTCGGAAGCGGCGTAGGGCGTGAGCCAGCTCGTCCGGCCGCGACGCCGTGTCCGCGTCCAGCCGGATCAGCTCGAGCTCCGGCACCCGCTCTGCGAGCTCGCGCTCCAGCCGCTGCGTCCCGGCGCCGATCCGAGCGAGCTCGACCGACCCGCAGGCCGGGCACTCGCTCGGTGACGGCTCCGCATACCCGCAGTGGTGGCAGCGCAGCTTCTCGTCGCGGTGCAGCACGAGCGCGACGTCGCAATCGGGGCAACGGAAGGTCGCGCCGCAGGCACGGCAGTGGAGCGCGGGCGCGATCCCGCGCCGGTTGAGCAGCAGAATCGCCTTGCCGCCGTTCTCGGCGATCGAGCCGAGCGCCGCCAGCAGCGGTGCCGAGAGCGGATAGCCGGCCTCGCGGCGCAGGTCGACGATCTTCACCGGCGGCAGCTTCGCCCCCAGCCGTTCGCGCAGCTCGAGCCGCTCGAGCGCCGCCCAGCTCTCGAGCCGCGGCGTGGCGCTGCCGTAAACGACCGTTGCACCCTCCAAGGCGGCCCGCTTCGCCGCGACCGTGCGCGCGTCGTACCGCGGATCCGACTCCTGCTTGTAGGACGGATCGTGCTCCTCGTCCACGCAGATCAGGCCCACGCCGTGCATCGGCGCGAAGATCGCCGAGCGCGCTCCGACGACGACTCGCGCCTCGCCGCGCGCAATCCGCTCGCGCTCGTCCCGGCGTTCCGCATCGGTCAGGCCCGAGTGCAGCAGCGCGACCAAGTCGCCGAAGCGCGCTCGGAACCGCCCCACCGTCTGCGGCGCGAGCGCGATCTCCGGTACGAGCACGATCGTCCCGAGCCCCCGCTCGAGCGCGGCCGCCGCGGCCTGGAGATAGACCTCGGTCTTGCCGCTGCCGGTCGGCCCGTAGAGCAGGAACCGCCCGCCCTCCGCAATTCGCGCGAGCGCGGCCTCCTGGTCAGGGCTCAGCTCGGCG
>DATDFL010000232.1:0-5982 GCA_036522595.1 Gaiellaceae bacterium | reverse complement strand
TGCCGAGTGCGCCGAGATCATGGTCGACGTGGCCCGGAGCTACGAGCCGCAATCGCTCGAGCGCGTCATCTTCGCGGTTTACGGCGACGAGGCTCGCCAAGCGTTCGAGGAAGCCCTTGGCTGAGATCGCGCACGAGCTGGTCGAGCACGTCTCTTCGAGTGAGGCCGTACCCGGCTCCGGCTGGGTCGCCGGAGTCTCGGCGAGCCTGGCCGCCGCGCTCATCGTGAAGGTCACCGCCCGTTCGGAGGGCTGGGCCGCCGCGGAGGGCGCCCGGGCGCAGGCGCTGGAGCTGCGCGACCGGCTGCTCGCCCTTGCGGGCCAGGATGCACGGGCCTATGAGCGGGCGCTCACCGCGCTCGAGAGCCGCGACGAGAACCTCCACCGCGCTCTTGCCCGCGCCGCGGAGGTCCCGCTGGCGATCGCCGAGACCGCTGCCGATGTCGCATTCCTCGCTGCCGAGTGCGCCGAGCGTGCAGACGGCGCCGAGCGCGCCGATGCATCTGCGGCGGCCGCGCTCGCCGCGGGAGCAGCGCGGGCCGCTGCACGGCTCGTCGAGGTGAACCTGGCCACTTTGCAAGACGACGAGCGCCTCGCCCGTGCGGAGCGCGCTGCCGAGGCTGCCGCTGACGCCTCCCGCCAGGCGCTCGCGGTCCAGGCTTAGCAATAGGCTCACCTCGTGGCGGAGATCACCGATTTCGGGCTGGTCGTGCTCGTCGTCGGCGCGTTCCTCACCCTCGCGGTCTTCTCGAACAAGCTCAGCGAGCTCTTCCCGCTCCCGGCACCGGCGATCTTCCTTCTGGTCGCCGCTCTCATGGCGCGGCTGTCGCCGAGCCTCGGTGACCGGCTCTCGGTCCTCGACGTAGAGCGGATCGCGGTCGTCGCTCTGATCGCGATTCTCTTCGACGGCGGCATGCGGGTCGGCCTGCGGCGCTTTCGCGTTGCGGCGGTGCCCATCTCGACGCTCGGCGTCCTGGGGACATTCGCCACCGCCGGCGTTATTGCCTTGGCGGGCCGTTACCTCTTCGACTTCAGTTGGATCGGGTCGGGCATGCTCGGCGCGGCACTTGCGCCGACCGACCCGGCGGTGATGTTTTCCGTGCTCGCCAAGCGCGAGGTCGGCGGGCGCGCGGGAACGATCCTCGAGGGCGAGTCGGGCGTCAACGATCCCGTCGGGATCGCGCTGATGATCGGGATGCTCGAGTACGCCACGCACGCGCACGCGTCCTTCTGGACGGTCGTGCGCGAGTTCGCCGTAGAGATGTCGGTGGGGCTCGCGATCGGAATCGCAGGGGCCTTGATCCTGCTGCAGTCGATCCGGCGGATCCGGCTGCTCAACCCCGCCCTCTATCCACTTCGCAGCGTGGCGGGCGCGGGTGTGATCTACGGCGTGACCGCGGTCGCTCACGGCTCCGGCTTCCTGGCCGTTTTCGTCGCGGGCATCCTACTCGGGGATGCCGACTATCCCCACCGCCGCGAAGTGATCCGTTTCCACCGCTCGCTCGCGAGCCTCGCCGAGGTCGCCGTCTTTGTGGCGTTCGGGCTGACGATCAACAACGTCTCACTCGGCTCCGTCTGGGCTGACGCGATCTTCCTCTCGCTGATCCTGGCTTTCGTGGCGCGTCCGCTCGCGACGATGCCGCTCCTGTCGGCCGCGCGCCTGCGCCGCGGCGAGCGGCTCTTCATCACCTGGAGTGGTTTGAAGGGGGCGGTGCCGATCCTGCTGGCGGCGTTCGCGCTGCTCCGGCACGTCGGCGGCGCAGAGCGCATCTACGGGATCGTCTTCGTGGTCGTCATCTTCTCCGTTGTCTTCCAGGGAGTGACGATGCCCTTTGTGGCGCGGCGCCTGAAGGTGCCGATGCGGCTTGTAGAGGGGGATCCGTGATCCTGGCCCACCTGGACCTGGACGCCTTCTTCGCGGCGGTCGAGGAGCTCGAGGCGCCCGAGCTCCGCCGTGAGCCCCTCGTGGTCGGGGGCGATCCGCACGGCCGCGGAGTCGTCGCGACCGCGAACTACGTGGCGCGGCGCTTCGGCATTCATTCCGCGATGTCGTGCGCGGAGGCTCTGCGACGCTGCCCCCACGCGGTGTTCTTGCGGCCGCGGCACCGGCTCTACCGCGAGTACTCGCGGTCGGTGTGGGACGCCGTGCGCGAGGTCGTCCCGACGGTCGAGCGGACAGGAATGGACGAGGGCTATCTCGACGTGGGGGAGGTGGCTCCCGACTACGGGCGGGCGCGGGCCGTCGCGGAGGCGGTGCAGGCGGCGGTGCGCGGGGCGACATCGCTGACCTGCGCATTGGGCGTGGCGTCCTGCAAGGTCGTCGCGAAGATTGCCTCGGACCGGCGCAAGCCGGGCGGGTTAACGGTCGTGCCGGCCGGGCGGGAGGCGGCGTTTCTCGCCCCGTTTCCGGTGCGCCGGCTTCCGGGCGTGGGCCCGCGCGCCGAGGAGCGGTTGGTCCGCGCAGGGGTCGAGACGATCGGTGATCTGGCGGCGCTGTCGGATGGGGCGCTGCGCGGCCTGCTGCCAGGGAAGCTCGGCCCGCTGCTGCGCGATCGCGCCCGCGGCATCGACCCGCGCCCTCTGGAGCTCTCCTCCGAGACGATCTCGATCAGCGCCGAGGAGACGTTCGAGCGCGACATCTCCGAGATCGAGCGGCTTCAGGACGAGCTCCGCCGGCTCTCGCAGCTCGTGGCCGAGCGCCTCGGCGACCAGACCGGCCGCACCGTGACGACGAAGGTGCGCTACCCCGACTTCTCGATCCGCTCGCGCTCGACGTCCTTGCCCGTCGGGATCTCCGACGCGGAGCGGATCTGGGAGCTCGCCTGCGTGTGCCTCGACCGCGCGCTCGCCGACCGGCCGGGAGCACTCAGGCTGCTCGGCGTGGCCGTCTCAGGGCTCGAAGCCCACAGACAACTAGAGCTCGTCTAGTCCTCGGTCTGCCAGCGCGCGACGTCGCGGATGCTGACGATTCCGACCGTGTGCTCGTCCTCGACGATCGGGATGTGCCGGAAACGGTTCTCGAGCATGATCTTCGCGGCCTCTTCAGGTGAAGCATCGCGCGTGAGCGTCACCGGGTTCGCGGTCATCCACTCGCGGACGCGCGCCTCGCTCGTGTGCACCCGGCCCGCGACCGCACGGGTGAGATCGCGTTCGGTGACGATCCCGATCATGCGCCCGTAGTCCGACACGACCGCCGAGCTGACTCCCAGCTCGACCATCTTCTGAGCGGTCTCACCGATGGTGTCCTCGGGCGCGACGGCCAGAACGTCAGTCGTCATCAGGTCGGCAACGGTAGTCACGGCGCGAGCGTAACACTCTCGACGGTGGCAGCCACTGGCGCGGAAGTGTGACGCCTTCGTGTCAGAAGTGTGACTTTTAAACGGCTGCGCCGGAGCGCGAGCGCCACGCCTCGAGCAGCTCGGCCTCTCGGGCCGGGTCGAGGCCGGCCGTGCCGTACGGGGTCTCCGTGACGAGCCCCGCGCCCTCGGCCTGCGCCCAGGCGAGCGTGTCGCGCACGGTTTCCTCCAGCGGACGGAACGAGAGTCCCGCCGCGACCGCCCTGCCGACGTTCATCTGCAGGAACGCGTTCCCCTCCGGAGGCACCCAGAGCGGCAGCTCCATCCAGGGGCCGACTTCCCGCTCGAGCAAGAACGCTTCGTCGACCCACACGGGATCAGAGATCCCGCATGCTTCGAGAACCGCGCCGAGCGAGATCGGCTGCCCGGTCACATTGAACGTCCCGCTCACCCGCCGCTCACACGCGTCGACCATCCAGGCCCCGATGTCGCGCACGTCGATGAACTGCGTCAGCCGCTCTGGCACGCCCGGCGCCAGCACCTCTCCGCCCAAAGATCCGCGCACCGGCCAGTACGTGAACCGCCCGCTCCCGTCGTGCGGCCCGACGAGCAGCCCCGCGCGCACGTTCGTGTGCGCCTCCGGGAAGACCTCGCGGACGACGTCTTCGCACGCCGCCTTCAGCGCCCCGTAGTCGCGCAGGACCTCCTCGCTGGAAGGATCCTCGAGCTCGACCGTGGGCGCGCTCTCGTCGTAGCCCGGTACGTACGGCTCCGCGTAGACCGACCCGCTGGAGACGAACACGTACTGGCCGACCGCGTCGCGCAGAAGCTCGGCCGAAGCGCGAACGATCCGCGGCACGTACCCGGAAGGGTCGATCACCGCGTCCCATTCATGCCCCTCCAGGGCGGAGAGATCGCCGTCGCGGTCTCCCCGCAGCTTGTCGGCCTCCGGAAACAGCTCCGGGTTCGTCTCCCCTCGGTTGAAGAGCGTCACCTCGTCCCCGCGCGCGAGGGCCGCCTCGACCGCCGCGCGGCCGAGGAACTTCGTCCCGCCGAGAACGAGAAGCTTCAGACGTTCTCCGCTGCCGGCACCTCTGGAACCTTCTCACGCTTCGGCAGAAACAGCGCGGAACGCGTCCACTGCGGCATCCACCAGTTCGCCTGTCCGAGCAGCCGCATCAGCGCGGGCACGAGCAAGACGCGCATGACGGTCGCGTCGAAGATGATCCCCGCCGCAAGCCCGATTGCGAACGGCTTGATTTCGTAGCCCGGGCTCGACGAGAGCACGAGGAACGCGAAGAACAAGACCAGCGCCGCGCTCGTCACGAGCTTCCCGGTCCGGGCCAGGCCGAGCTCGATCGCGTGATTCGTCGAGCCGGTCTCGTCGTAGGCCTCGCGCATGCGTGTGAGCATGAAGACCTCGTAATCCATCGAGAGCCCGTAGAGGAACGCGAAGATCATCAGCGGGATCCAGGCCGGGATCGCCTGCGTCGCGTCGATGTGCCAGAGCGACGAGCCGTGGCCCCACTGGAAGATGAACACGACGATCCCGTAAGCCGCGGCCAACGAGGCGAGGTTGAGGATCACCGCTTTGATCGGCAGCACGATCGAGCGGAACGCACGCGCGAGCAGAATCAGCGTCACGATCACGACGAACGCGAGCACGTAGGGGAAGTTCCCGTAGATCGCGTGGATGAAGTCGCGGTCGACCGCGGGTGTTCCTGACAGCGTGCCGTGGGTTCCCTTCAACGCGTCGTTCGCGCGATTGATGGTGCCCTGGATCCCGGGCGCAGCGCCGTCGATCGTCGGGAACGCCTGGACGAGCGACGTGTCGCCGCGTTGCCACGCTTTCGGCGCGACCGCGGCCGTGATGCCCGGAACCGAGCGCAGCTTCGCCGCGACGTCCTGTGCATTGCCGCCGTGCTCGACGAGCACGTAGAACGGCTTCATCACGCCGGGCGTGATGCCGGCGGCCGCGAGCTGGTCGCGGCCTGCGATCGCCGTGCCCGTGCCTGGGAAGTTCTTCAGCTGCGCCTCGTTCGGCGTCAGCTGCGTACCGATGCCGGCGAGCACCGCCACGATCGCGATCCCCGCGGCCGCGACGGCCCACGGGCGCCGCAGCACCAGCCGTGCCCAGCGACCCCAGGCCCCGTCCTCCGGGTGGCCGCGGTCAACGAGGCGCTTCGGCAGCAGGCGGACGCGGTTGATGCGCTCGCCGAGCACCGCAAGCAGCGCGGGGAGGAGCGTGATCGCCGCGAGCACCGACACCGCCGGAATCAGCATCCCGCCGATCCCCATCGATCGGATGAACGGCAGCGGCAGGATGATCAGCGAGAGCAGGCCGACCGCCACGGTCGAGCCGGAGACGATCACCGAGCGGCCCGCGTGCGTCATCGTCTCGACAAGCGCCGTCTCGACGTCCTCGCCCTCGCGCAGCTCGTCGCGGAAGCGGAAGATCATCAACAGCGCGTAGTCGATCGCAACTCCCAGGCCGACCAGCGCGATCAGGAACTGCACGATGATCGAGACGTCGGTCAGGTAGGTCAGGCCCCAGACGAGCGTGAACGTGTTCAGGATCGCGGCGATCGCGACCGCGATAGGCATCAGCACCGCAGGCAGCGTCCCGAAGACGAACAGCAGGATGATCAGGGCGCCCCCGCCGCCGATCACGGCTTCGAGCAGCACGCT
>DATDFL010000231.1:0-18087 GCA_036522595.1 Gaiellaceae bacterium | reverse complement strand
GCGCGCCCTCGGCGTCGCAGCCGACCGAGCGGAATGGCTGCGCCGCCCCGCCGGCGCGGTGCCGCAGAAGCCGCAGGTGGACGCGACCGCAGCACGTCGCACCGTCGAGCGAGCGCTCGCCGCTTGCGACGAGGTCTGGCTGGACCCGGAAAGGACGCGGTCGCTGCTCACCGCCTACGGCGTGCCCGTCGTCACGGAGAGGAGCGCAGAGACGCCGGACGAAGCCGTCGAAGCCGCGCTGCAGCTCGGCTTTCCCGTCGTCGTGAAGTCCGCGGCAGCAGGTGCACACAAGACCGAACAGGGCGGCGTCGCGCTCGATCTCACCCACGAGGTGGAGGTTCGAGCGGCGGCCGAGCGGATGGGGCCCGTGCTCGTGCAATCGATGGTGCGCGGAGGCGCCGAGCTGCTGGCCGGGATCGTCCAGGACCCGGTGTTCGGCCCGCTGGTGGCCTTCGGGCCCGGCGGCGTCCTGGCGGAGCTGATCGGCGACGCCACGTTCCGGATCGCGCCCCTGACGGACGTCGACGCCGAGGAGCTCGTCCGGGAAGGGAAGGCGGGCCGCCTCGTGGCCGGATTCCGCGGAGCGCCGGCGGCGGACGCCGGCGCGCTTGTCGATCTGCTGCACCGACTCTCCTGTCTCGCCCAGGATCTCCCGGAGGTGGCAGAGCTCGACCTGAACCCCGTGATCGGGCTGCCGAACGGCTGCGTCGCCGTCGATGCGCGCGTGCGGCTGGCGCGGGTGCGCAGAGACACGGCGTTGAAGAGCTGGTAGCGGTACGGTGGCCGCGGGATGAGCGCCTCGACCGACACGGCGCACGCGGTCTCGACCGAGGAGCTACGGCGAATCGACGCGTACTGGCGGGCGGCGAATTACCTCTCGGTCGGCCAGATCTACCTCCTCGACAACCCGCTGCTGCACGAGGCGCTCCTGCCGGAACACGTCAAGCCTCGCCTGCTGGGGCACTTCGGCACGACACCTGGCCTGAACCTGATCTACGCGCACCTCAACCGCGCGATCAGGCAGCGCGACCTAAACGCGATCTACGTCACCGGCCCAGGACACGGTGGCCCCGGGCTGGTCGCGAACGCATACCTCGAAGGGACCTACAGCGAGGTGTATCCGGAGATCGGCCGCGATGAAGACGGCCTGCGGAGGCTGTTCCGGCAGTTTTCCTTTCCGGGCGGGATACCGAGCCACGTCGCGCCGGAGACACCCGGGTCGATCCACGAGGGCGGCGAGCTCGGCTATGCGCTGGCGCACGCCTTCGGCGCTGCGTTCGACAACCCTGACCTGCTCGTCGCCTGCGTGGTCGGCGACGGCGAGGCCGAGACCGGGCCGCTCGCAACGAGCTGGCACGGGAACAAGTTCCTGAGCCCGCGCACCGACGGGAAGGTTCTGCCGATCCTGCACCTGAACGGCTACAAGATCGCGAACCCGACGGTGCTCGCGCGGATCCCCGAGGAGGAGCTCGTCTCGATGCTGGAGGGGCACGGCTGGCGGCCGCTGCTCGTCTCGGGCGACGAGCCGGAGCCGGTGCATCAGGCGCTCGCCGCCGCGCTCGACGAGACCCTCGACGCGATTGCCGGACAAGGCCGCCCACCGATGATCGTCCTGCGCACGCCGAAGGGCTGGACCTGCCCGAGGGAAGTCGACGGCGTCCCGGTCGAGAACACCTGGCGCGCGCACCAGGTACCGGTGGCCGACGTGCGGGAGAACCCGACGCACCTGAAGATCCTCGAGGAGTGGCTGCGGAGCTACCGGCCGGAGGAGCTCTTCGACGAACAGGGTCGGCTCGTGGACGAGCTCGCCGAGCTGCCGCCGCGGGGAGAGCGCCGGATGAGCGCGAACCCGCATGCGAACGGCGGCACGTTGCTCCGCGACCTGGTCCTGCCCGACTTCCGCGAGTACGCGGTCGAGGTCGCGAGGCCGGGAACGGAGCTCGCCGAGGCGACGAGGGTGCTCGGAACCTTCCTGCGCGACGTGATCGCCCGGAACCCGCAGACCTTCAGGCTCTTCGGACCGGACGAGACCGAGTCGAACCGGCTCGGCAACGTCTTCGAGGCGACCGACCGCGTCTGGGAGGAGGAGCTAGTGCCGACCGACGAGAACCTTGCGCCGGAAGGCCGGGTGCTCGAGGTGCTCTCGGAGCACCTCTGCCAGGGCTGGCTCGAGGGGTATCTCCTGACCGGCCGGCACGGGCTCTTCAACTGCTACGAGGCTTTCATCCACATCGTCGACTCGATGTTCAACCAGCACGCGAAATGGCTCAAGGTGACGCGTGGAATCCCGTGGCGGCAGCCAATCGCGTCGCTCAACTACCTCCTCAGCTCCCACGTGTGGCGGCAGGACCACAACGGGTTCTCGCACCAGGACCCCGGCTTCATCGACCACGTCGTGAACAAGAAGGCCGAGATCATCCGCGTCTACCTGCCGCCGGACGCGAACACGCTCCTCTCGGTCGCGGACCATTGCCTCCGCAGCCGGGACTACGTGAACGTGATCGTCGCCGGCAAGCAGCCCGCACTGACGTATCTGTCGATGGACGAGGCGATCGTCCACTGCACGCGCGGGGCGAGCATCTGGGACTGGGCCTCAAGCGACGACGACGGTGAGCCCGACGTTGTGCTCGGCTGCTGCGGCGACATCCCCACGCTCGAAACCCTCGCGGCCGCGGCGCTGATCCGGGAGCGCCTCCCCGAGCTGAAGGTGCGCGTCGTCAACGTGGTCGACCTGATGCGCCTTCAGCCCGAGAGCGAGCATCCGCACGGGCTCCCCGACGCCGAGTTCGACTCGCTCTTCACGACCGACAAGCCCGTCGTGTTCGCCTACCACGGCTATCCCTGGCTGATCCACCGCCTCACCTATCGCCGTCGTGTCCACGACAACATCCACGTACGCGGCTACAAGGAGGAGGGCACCACCACGACCCCGTTCGACATGGTCATGCTCAACGACCTCGACCGCTTCCACCTCGTCATCGACGTCATCGACCGTGTCCCCGGGCTCGCGGCTCAGCACGGGCGTCTGCGCCAGGAGCTGGAGGACCGGCGGCTGCGCGCCCGCGCCTACACACGGGAGCACGGCGAGGACGACCCCGAGATCCGCGACTGGGTCTGGCCCCGCTGAGCACGATCCTGGTCGTCAACGCCGGCTCGACGAGCCTGAAGCTCTCGCTCGTCGCCGAGGACGGCACCGCCGAAAGTCTCGACTCGCTCGCCGGGGCACCGCAGGACGTCGCGGCGGTCGCCCATCGCGTCGTTCACGGAGGAACGGAGTTCCGCGAGCCGGTGATCGTCGAGGACGCCGTCGTCGAGAGGCTCGAAAAGATCGCCGATCTTACGCCTCTGCACAGCGCCCCGGCACTGAAGGCGATTGCGGAGGCGCGGCGCTTGCTGCCGCGGCAGCCGCACGTCGCCGCCTTCGACACCGCGTTTCACGCGACCATTTCGGACGTCGCATCGACGTACGCCCTCCCGCAGCGCTTCCGGGAGGACTGGGGGATCCGGCGATTCGGCTTCCATGGCCTTTCCGTCGAGTGGGCCGCCGAGTGTGTGAGGGTCAAGCGTCTCGTCGTCTGCCACCTGGGCGGCGGTTGCTCGGTCACGGCGGTCCTCGATGGACGCTCCGTCGACACGAGCATGGGGTTCACGCCGCTCGAGGGGGTGCCCATGGGAACGCGGGCCGGCTCGGTCGACCCAGGTGCTCTCCTGTATCTCCTCAGACACGGGCTCGCGCTCGACGAGCTCGATCACGCCCTCGAGCATGAGTCCGGCCTGCTCGGCCTCGCTGGGTCTGAGCGCGTCGAGGAGCTCGAGCGGCGCGACGACGACGCGGCGCGGCTGGCGCTCGACGTCTTCGCTTATCGCGTGGCCAGCGCGGTCGCAGCGATGACCGTCGCGCTCGGCGGTCTGGACGCACTCGTCTTCACGGCCGGGATCGGCGAGAACTCCGATCGGCTTCGCAGGCTGATCTGCGCCCGGCTCGTCGGACTTGGCGAGTTCGAGGTGCTCGTGCTTCGCGCGCGCGAGGACCTGGTGGCGGCCCGTGCAGCGCGCGTGCTCCTAGGGCTGCCGGCTCAGAAGATGTCCCCGCCGTCGCTGTCGCCGGGGCCCGGCGTCGGCAGAAACGAGACGTCCGCCGGTTCGTCCGGACGCGACCACGAATAGACCCTCTCGCCAAGGCGCGGTGGCGCGGCAACGTGGTCCTGCCACGCGCCGGCGGCCTGCCAGAACTCCGGCTTTGCGAGGAGCGCCGCGATCGCGTTCCCGCCGGAAGCCGACTCGAACACGAAGATCGCTTCGGTCGGCGTGAGCAGGACCTCGTGGCGATCGAGACCGGGGATCTGCCGGGGATCGAACGGCGGACCGCTCGAAAGGAGTTTCCGGACGTTGTCCTCGGCTCCGGGCTTCAGTGGGAGGACGAGAGCCAGCTCCCGCGCCGATTCCGCGCCGAGCTGAAGCGCGGCGAGCCGCTCGGCGATCTCGCCGACGAGACTGGACTGTGCCACCGTCGAGATCGTAAGCGGGACGTGGCCGATCCGCTCCAGGACCACCGAAGGCCTTCCGTTGATGCGCTCCGCGGCCGTCCGGCCGACGTGGACTCCGGAGAGACCCGCGTACGGGATCTCCTCCCAGCGCTCGCGGCCCTCCAGTCGCAAACCCCGCGGAAGCAGCTCGAGCTTCCCCGCCGCAAGCGGCGAAGCGCTGTCGCGCCACACGACTCCGTAGCTCTTTTTCATGACCACAGCCTGCGCGCCGCCCGTCCCGGCCGCATCGGCCGCTTCCCTCATGGTCACTGCGGAAAAGCCGCAGGCGGATCGCCGAAGCCCACGATGCCGCACGGCGGCCACACGGCGAGGCTTTGTCTCGGAGGTGATTGAAATGCTGACCTGGAAAGACGCCGCTGCGACGGGCACCACGGCATTCGCGGTCGTGGTCTTCGCCGCGTCGCACGAGGGCTGGGCCGCCCCGCTCGTCGGTGGCAGCCACCGCTGGGCGGCCGTCGTGATTGTCCTCGTCGGAACTGCGACCTGTGGCCTCGGCTCGCCCTCGGGTCGAAGGAACCGCCTGTTCGCCGTTCTGGGAATGGCCGCGTGGCTGCTCGCCATCGGTTCGGTGGTTACGGGCTCCCTGACCCCGCTTTCGCTTCTCGTTGCCGATCTCGTGGCGATGTGGGCGATCGCGACGGCTCGCCACGCCATCAGCGGTCGACGGCATACTCAGCCCGCGTGACGCCCGCCGGAAGGTACGCAGAGCGCGCCCTCGCCGGCCGTCCTCGCCTACCGCGGCGCGTCCGACTGACCCAGTCGGGAGAAATGCAGCTGAAGCCCGGCCGCTGGAGCAAGTTCGAAGCCGTCGAGGACGTGCGGATCGACGAGGTGGAGTTCTCCTGGCGGGCGACCTTCAGGCTCGCGCCGCTCGTTTGGGTGCGCGTGCACGACTGGTACCGGTGCGGCGAGGGCGGACTGACCGGCCGGCTGTTCGGGCTCGTGCCCGTGGCTCGCGCAGCCGGTGCGGAGACCGCGCGGGCCGAGGCGATGCGTTACCTCGCCGAGCTGCCTTGGTATCCGCACGCGATCGTCGCGAACAACCGGCTCTCCTGGCGCGAGCTCGATGACGAGTCGATCGAGGTGGCGACCAGCGTTCGTTCAGTGCGGGCGGCGGTGACGCTTTCCTTCGACCGGGCCGGCGACATCGTGCGCGCCTCCGCCTCGCAGCGGCCACGGCAAGAGAACGGCGGGGTCGTCGAGCGCCCTTGGAGCGGCGAATTCGGCGACTACCAGGTCGTCGGCGGCGTCCGTATGCCGACGCACGCCGAGGTCAGCTGGGAGCTGCCAGACGGCGTATTCACCTACTTCCGCTGTCGAATCGCCGGCCTGCAGCTCCTCGACCAGTAGAAGCCCACAGCACCGATCCGGGGCGAGACCGATGGCTCCCAAGGTCGTTCGGGCGAGACTCGAAGCGAACTGAAAGGAGGAGCGAGATGAGCGCAACGGTTGTGGAGGCGAAACGTGATGACGCGACGACCGAGACCATGCAGGCGGTCGTCGTCCGCGGCTTCGATCAGGAGCCTCGGGTCGAGGAGGTGCCGAAGCCGGTGCCGGGCCCGGGAGAGATCATCGTGGCGGTCGAGGCGTCAGGCCTTTGCCACACGGACATCCACGCAGCGCGGGGCGAGTGGCCGGTCAAGCCGACGCTTCCGTTCACGCCGGGGCACGAAGGCGTCGGCATCGTCGAGCAGCTCGGGCCGGAAGCGACGGGGGTCGCGGTCGGGGATCGCGTCGCGGTGCCCTGGCTCGGCTACGCGTGTGGGACATGCGATTACTGCGTCTCGGGTTGGGAGACCCTGTGCGAATCCCAGCTGAACACGGGCTACTCGATCGACGGGGGCTTCGCGCAGTACGTCAAGGCGTTTTCGCGGCACGTCGTGAAGGTCCCGGAAGGCGTCGATCCGTTCGACGCGGCGCCGCTCACGTGCGCAGGCGTCACGACCTACAAGGCGGTCAAGGTCAGCGGCGCAAGACCGTCCGACCTAGTCGCGATCTGGGGGATCGGCGGCCTCGGCCACCTCGCCCTGCAGTACGCGCGGATCGCGGGAGCGAGCGTCGTCGCCGTCGATCTGGTCGACGAGAAGCTCGAGCTGGCCCGCGAACTCGGAGCCGAGCACACCGTGAACGCAGCGAGCCGCGATCCGGTGGAAGCGATCAAGGAGCTCGGCGGCGCCGACGCGGCGGTCGTTCTTGCCGCAACGCCGAAGGCGTTCGAGCAGGCGTTCGCCTCCCTGCGGCGCGGCGGGACGATGTCGCTCGTCGCACTTCCGGCGGACAACGCGATGAAGCTCCCGATCTTCGAGACCGTGCTGAACGGGATCACCGTTCGCGGCTCGATCGTCGGGACACGGCTCGATCTCCGGAAGGTCTTCGAGCTGCACGCCGCCGGCAGGACGCGGGTGATCCGCGAAGAGCGGCAGCTCGCTGATGTCTCGGCGGCCATGGAGGATGTCCTGCACGGCGATGTGCCGGCGCGGATCGTCTTCCACCTCTGAGCGCACCGGCTAGAGGCTATGAGGCGGCGCGGCGCCCGGCCGCGTCGCCTCTGCCTGACGCATCAGAGGAGTCGCCTGGCTGCGCGTCGGGCACACTTTGCGCGTGGCGCGCGTCACCATTTTCATCCCGACCTACAACCGGGCGGATTTCTTGCCGCACGCAGTTGCCGGTGTGCTCGCTCAGACGTACGGAGACTTCAAGCTGATCGTCTCCGACAACGCCTCGGACGACGACACGCCTAACGTCATCGCCCGGTTCGACGACCCGCGTCTGGAGTACGTGCGCCAACCCGAGAACCTGGGCTTGCTCGGCAACCACAACTGGTTCCTCGAGCAGGTCGACAGCGACTACGCGCTCATCCTCCCCGACGACGACCTCGTCTACCCGGAGCTGCTCGATCGAACGGTGGCCGAGCTCGACAGCAAGCCCCGCGCCGGGGTGGTGCACGCCGCCTTCGACATCGTCGACGACGAGGGAAACGTCCTCCTTTCGCATGTGAACTGGACGTACGGCCTCGACAGCGACTGCGTGGAGAGCGCCGACGAGTTCATCGCCGAGTCGATGCGCTGGTCGTGCCGCATCTGCGCCTCGACCGCCCTGATGCGCACAGCGGCGCTACCGCCAGACCGGATGTCCGGCGACGACTTCCCCGCGGTCGACTTCGGCATGTGGCTCCGGATGGCCGCTGCGGGGTGGGAGTTCGCGTACCTGGACGACACGCTCGGCGCCTACCGAATCCACGGCGCCTCGCACTCGGCCGCGTTCGGCCCACCGCAAGGGCCGGGTTACGTCCAGGGAATCGAGATCGTCTCCCGGCTGAAGGAAGTGAAGCTGCGCTTCCTCGACCAGCACAACGGCCGGGTCGCGCAGCCTCGGGAGCTCCGGCGCCTGGCCGAGGAGGGCCGCCGCCGCGAGCTCGTGATGATGGCCCGCAACCTCACCTTGCCGGACCGAAAGCCGCTGCCGACCTTCCGTGCTCTTGCGCGCGCCGTCCGGGCGGATCCCGGCGTGCTGCTCGGTGCGCCGGCCTGGAAGCTCGCCGGGGCGAGCCTGCTCGGTCCGCGCGTCGTCGACCTCATCAAGGAGCTGACCCCGTGAAGGTCGCGATCCTCGCGGGCGGGCTCGGCAGCAGGCTGCAGGAGGAAACCGAGATCAAGCCGAAGCCGATGGTCGACATCGGCGGGAGGCCGATCCTCTGGCACATCATGATGATCTACGCCACGCACGGGTTCAACGACTTCGTGATTGCCCTCGGCTACAAGGGCGACTACATCAAGCGCTGGATGCTCGAGTACTCCTCGCTGCAGGGTGACCTGAAGGTCTCGTTGAAAGACGGCAAGGTCCGGGTGCTCGAGGGGGAGCGGGCGGACTGGACCGTGTCGCTCGTCGACACGGGCGTCGCCTCGATGACCGGCGGGCGGATCAAGCGACTCGAGCCGCATGTCGGCTCGGACACCTTCATGGTCACCTGGGGCGACGGCGTGGCCGATCTGGACGTCCGGAAGCTGCTCGACTTCCATCGAGCACACGGCAAGCTCGCGACCGTGACCGCGGTGCGGCCGCCAGCGCGCTTCGGGGAGCTGACACTGGACGGGAACGGGCAGGTGACGGCGTTCGCGGAGAAACCACAGCTCGCCGAAGGCTGGATCAACGGCGCGTTCTTCGTGCTCGAGCCCGGGGTCTTCGACTACATCGAGAACGACATGACCCAGTGGGAGCGCGAGCCGCTCGAGCGGCTTGCCGCCGACGGCCAGCTGATGGCGTACCGGCACGAGTCCTTCTGGCAGTGCATGGACACGCTGAGGGACAAGGTCTTGCTCGAGCAGCTCTGGGCGAGCCCGCAGCCGCCCTGGAAGATCTGGGGCTGAGGTGCGCGTCCTCGTCACCGGCCACGACGGCTACATCGGCACCGTGCTCGCGCCGCTGCTCGCGTCTGCGGGTCACGACGTCACCGGGGCGGACAGCTTCCTCTACCGGGGTTGCGGGCTCGGGCCGAACCCGCGGTGGCCCTGGCCCGTGATCGACCGAGACGTGCGCGACCTCGAGCCGAGCGACCTGCGCGGCTTCGACGCGGTCGTGCACCTGGCGGCGATCTCGAACGACCCGCTCGGCGACTACCGGCCGGAGACGACCTTCGAGATCAACCACCTGGCGACTTCGCGCCTCGCCGGGCGCGCGAAGGAGGCCGGCGTTCGGCGGTTCCTGTTCTCGTCCTCCTGCAGCCTCTACGGCGCGGCCGGAGATGCGTGGCTCGACGAATCGGCCGAGTTCCGGCCCGTGACGCCCTACGGCGAGTCGAAGGTGCTCGCCGAGCGGGACCTCCACGAGCTCGCCGACGACTCGTTCAGCCCGACCTACCTGCGCTCGGCCACCGCGTACGGCTTCTCACCGAGGCTACGCGGCGACCTGGTGATCAACAACCTCGCCGGCTACGCGTTCACCACCGGCCGCGTGCTCATCATGAGCGACGGCACGCCCTGGCGGCCGGTCGTCCACATCGAAGACATCGCCCGCGCGTTTCTCGCCGCGCTGGAGGCGCCGGCCGAGCTCGTGCACGACGAGGCGTTCAACGTCGGCCGCACCGATGAGAACTTCCAGGTGCGCGAGCTGGCCGATCTCGTCGAGGAGATCGTCCCCAACAGCACGGTCGAATACGCGGAGGGCGGCGGCCCCGACCCGCGCTGCTACCGGGTGAATTGCTCGAAGATCGCGGAGACGCTTCCGGCCTTCCGCCCGGAGTGGACGGCGAGACGCGGGATCGAGGAGCTCTACGCGGCCTTCAGGCGGTTCGGGCTCGAGCTCGAAGAGTTCACGAGCGGGCGGTTCCTGCGGATCCGGCGCGTGAAGGAGCTGCAGGAAGCGGGCGAGCTCGATGAGGACCTTCGCCGGGACGCAGCGCTTGCCGCAGGCTGACGAGGCGCGCTGCCGCTCGTGCGGCTCGGCTCCGCTCGAGGTGTTCCTGCAGCTGGGTGACCTGCCGCTGCCAGACGCCCTCCTGCGCGAGTCGCAGCTGGCCGAGCCGGAGCCGCGCTACCCGCTCGACCTCGCCTTCTGCCCCGACTGCGCGCTCGTCCAGATCCTCGCGTCGGTGCCACCCGAACGGCTCTTCGTCGAGAACTACCTCTACTTCTCTTCGTACTCCGAGGACTTGCTCCGGCACGCGCGCGAGGAGGCACTCGCGCTGGCCGATGAGCTCGGCCTGGGCCCAGAGAGCCTCGTCGTGGAAGCGGCATCGAACGACGGCTACCTGCTTCGCAACTTCGTCGAGCTCGGGATTCCCGTCCTCGGGATCGATCCGGCTCCGATACAGGCCGAGGCCGCAGAGGCGGTGGGAGTTCCGACGCTGCGGGAGTTCTTCGGCTCCGAGCTCGCGCGCCGGCTGCTTGCCGAGGGCCGCTGCGCCGACGCGATCGTCGCCAACAACGTGCTTGCGCACACGCCGGACCCGAACGACCTCCTCGCGGGAGCCGCGCTGCTGCTCGCGGACGACGGCGTCGTTGCGGTAGAGAACACCTACGTCCGCGACCTGATCGAGAACCTCGCCTTCGACACCGTCTATCACGAGCACTTCTCCTACCTCTCGTGCACGTCGATCACCGCGCTCGCCGAGCGCAACGGCCTGCACCTGAACGGCGTCGAGCACTTCCCGGGGGTCCAGGGCGGGTCGCTGCGCTGGCGGCTCGGCAAGCGAAAGTCGCCGGCGCCCGAGGTCGAGCGCTATCTGGAGGAGGAGCGCGAGCGGGGGCTCGACCGGCCGGACTACTACCGCCGCTTCGGCGAACGGGTCGAGCGGGCTTGTGGCGAGCTCCTCGCGCTGCTGCGGAAGCTGAAGGCGACCGGCGCCTCGATCGCCGCGTACGGCGCCGCTGCCAAAGGGACGGTGCTCCTGAACCACGCGGGCATCGACGGCTCCTTGATCGACTTCGTCGTTGACCGCAACCCGCACAAGCAAGGCCTGTTCATGCCTGGAGTCCACCTGCCGATCCGCGACCCGAGCGCCCTGCTGGAGGACCGGCCCGACTACCTGCTCCTGCTCGCGTGGAACTACCGCGACGAGATCATGCGGCAGCAGGACGAGTATCGGCGCGACGGGGGCCGGTTCGTGGTGCCGCTGCCGGAGCCGGACGTCGTGTGACCGATCACTGCCCGGCCTGCGGGGCGGAGGGCCTCGAGCGCTTCTACGAGGTCGAGCGCGTCCCCGTCCACAGTTGCCGGCTCGTCTCGACGCACGAGGAGGCGCTGTCGTTCCCGACCGGCGAGCTCCGGCTCGGGCTGTGTCGCACGTGCGGCTTCGTCACGAACGTCGCGCACGACGCCTCGCTGCAGGACTACTCGGTCTCGTACGAGGAGACGCAGGCGTTCTCGCCGCATTTCCGCCTGTTCCTGCAGGAGCTTGCGGAACGCTGGGTCGAGCGTTACGCGTTGCGCGGCAAGCGCGTGCTCGAGATCGGCAGCGGCAAAGGAGAGTTCCTCCTCCTGCTGCACGAGCTCGGCATCGGCGAAGGGATCGGCATCGACCCCGGCTTCGCTCCCGAGCGGGTCGAGGAGCGACCGGGCCTGCGCTTCATCCGAGACCTCTATTCGGAGCGCTACGCCGACCTACGCGCCGACGCGATCGTCTGCCGCCACACGCTCGAGCACATCGCGCCCGTCGCCGACTTCATGCGGCTCGTCCGCTCGACGGCCGGCGATGAGCCGGTGCTGTTCGAGCTGCCGGATGTTCTGCGCGTTCTCCGCGAGGGCGCCTTCTGGGACCTCTATTACGAGCACGTGTCCTACTTCTCGCCGGGCTCGCTCGCACGCCTCTTTCGCAGAGTCGGCCTCGAGCCGCTCGTGCTCGAGCTCGACTACGACGACCAGTACATCCTGATCGAGGCCCGAGCCGGCGGCGGCGAGCCGCTGCCGCTCGAGGAGGAGCCCGAGGCGATCGCGGAGGCCGTGGCGGAGTTCCGCCGCGCCTATGACACCCGCGTTGCCGAATGGCGCGAGCGCTTGCGCTCCGCACGGCGCCCCGTGATCTGGGGCGCCGGCTCGAAGGGCGTCGCGTTCCTGACCACGATCGGCGCAGGCGCGGGAATCGAGCTCGCTGTCGACGTCAATCCGTACAAGCAAGACCGCTGGCTCGCGGGATCGGGTGTGCACGTCGTTGCGCCGGAGCGCCTGCGCCAGTACCGTCCGGATCTCGTAGTGGCAATGAACCCGGTCTACGTCGAGGAGATCGGGCAGGCGCTCTCCGAGCTGGCGGTCGACGCACCGCTGGCAGCCGTCTGAGCAAATGTGAAGCTCGGCTTCGTCACGCAGCCGTGGGCGATCGCCTTGCCACCCTCCGAGTCCATCGCGATCGGCACCAAGGCGATCGCCGAGCGGCTCGCAGACGGACACCAACCGCTGATCTGGAGCCCGCCGCCGCCCGGCGCGAGCGAGGGCCGCTGCTGCGAGGACGGCGTCGAGTACCGCTTCGTGAGCGGCCGCGGCGATTACCGCATCCAGCGAATACTGGAGCGGCTGCCGCTTTTCGGCGAACGCCGGCCGCTGTTCTCGTCGGCCCTCTACTACCCGAGCTATCACCTCCAGGTCGCGCTGGCGGCGCGGCGCGAGCAGCCGGACGCGATCCGGATCAGCAACTTCTCGAATCTCCTGCCGCTCTTCCGGCGCATGTGCCCGTCCGCGCTCATCGTCCTCTCGATGCACTGTGAGTGGCTGACACAGCTCGACCGGCGGCTCGTCGACCGGCGGCTCTCTCGGGCGGACGTGATCGTCGGCGTCAGCGATTTCATCACCGAGCGGATCCGCGCCAGGTTCCCGCAGCACGCGGCCCGGTGCGTGACCGTCGCCAACGGCGCCGACGTCGAGCGGATCGTGCCGACCGACCGCCGTGGGCGCTCCGGCCCGGTGCGCCTGCTCACCGTCGGGCGGATCTCGCCGGAGAAAGGGCCACACGTCCTGCTCGAGGCGTTCGCGCTTGTCGCCCAACGGCGCAACGGCGTCGAGCTCCACGTCGTCGGCAAGGAGGGGCTTCCGCCCCGGGAGATGCTCTTGAATCTCGACAAGACGCCTCGCGTCCAGGCGCTCGCGCCGTATTTCCGGGAGGGATATCTCCAGCGTCTGCGCGAGGGCCTTCCGGACCGTGTTCGCAGCCGCGTTCACTTCCATGGCTGGGCCCGGCACGAGGAGCTTGCAACCGAGTACGCGCGGGCGGACGTGTTCGTCTTCCCCTCCGCCTGGGACGAGCCCTTCGGGATTCCGGTCGCGGAGGCGATGGCGGCGGGCCTCCCCGTGGTCGCCACGCGCGTCGGCGGGATCCCGGAGATCGTGTCGGACGGCGACACGGGACTGCTCGTCGAGCCGGAGGACGCTGAATCTCTCGCCGCTGCAATGGAGAAGCTGGTCGGCGATGCAGAGCTGCGGGCCCGACTTGGCGATGCGGGACGCCGGCGGGCCGTCGAGCGCTTCTCGTGGGATCGCGCCGCGACGGCGTACCGCACGATCTTCGAGCGGCAGGGCTAGGGCGTCTCAGTTCTCGACGGTGACGAGCGTTCCGATCGGCGTGTACGGCCAGACCTTCGCGGCCGAGTCGAGCGGGAGCTCGACGCAGCCGAGGCTCTGTGGGGTTCCGAAGGAAGCTCTTGTGAACGCGTGGATCGCGTCGCCGCCGTTGAAGTAGCTGATGTAGCGGATCCCCGGATCGTTGTAGTGGGAGCCGTCCGGGTTCGTGCCGCTCATCGTGCCGACGGGGATGTGCTCGAAGACCGGGAAGGTGCCGAGCTGCGTCGGCGCGGCCGGAACCCCGGTGTTGCCCGGCGAGGTGAGCACCGTGCGTCCGTTGTGCCAGAGCGTCAGCGACTGCGGGACCTTGCTGTGCACGTAGACGTAGCTGTAGCCGCCCTGGCGGCGCCTGGCCGCGATCGCGTCGCGGAGCAGGGCGCGCCAGACGTCGGCGCCGGCGATCGCGTCCACCGTCAGCTCGTGCGTGTGCTGGAACATCATCACCGCGCCTCGCGTGATCTGGTTCGGCTGGCCTTCGCTCCAGAGGCCGACCAGCTCATGCGGTGTGTTCGGATAGCGCCAGCTGAAGCGGCCCTTCGGTGGGTGGATCGCGGCCTGCAGCTCGGCCTGAGGCGTGCGGGCGACGGGAGCTCCGGCAGGAGTCCACTCGAGCGGCAGGTAGCCGGCCTGGGCGAGCAGCTGCTGCAGCCGCAGGGTGGAGCCGGGCGGGACCGTCCACTTGATCCCGCGAGTCGCGTGCAGGCGCCGCCCCGACGAGTCGGTCACGGCCACTGCGCGCCCGAGCGAGAGCCGTAGGTCGGAGGCAAGCCTGGCGCCGAAGCCGGAGGGCACGAACTCGAGCGTGTGGCTGTCCGTCTGCCGCCAGCGGCCGGGAGCCTTCGGCGAGAGCTTCGGCTGCCCGTCGCCGAGCACGTCGGCGACGGGCTTCGAGAACGTGAGCGTGATCGGGGCGGCCGGGTTGAGCGGCGCGCCGGGCGCCGGCTTGCTGACCGCCACCGGCAGCCTTGCCGGCGGGAACCAGCTCACCGCGACAGGCTTGCCGAGGCGCTCCCAGGGGCGCGCGGCAGCGGCGACGAGGATCGTGCCAGCGGCCGACCGGTGCCCGAGGGACAGCGAGCGCACCGGCCGGCGGAGTGCCCGGCGGCGAAGCGGGGATCCATAGGCAACGCCGCTCACCGGCCGGTCGAAGCTCACCTGCACGGCCGACCCTCGGCGAGTCGTGAGCCAGCGCGTAGGAATGGTCGCCTCCGGGGCGCTCAAGGTCTGCCGCACGGTGCGCTCCGAGCCCAGCGCCCACCCGAGCCAGCCGGGGCGACGTACCACGGCGACGACGGAGATCTGCTCGCCAGGCCGGATGGGCGTCCGCGGGGTCAGGCGTCCGCCCTTGACCAGCAGAGGAATCCGCCGCCCGCCGGGCGCGAACGCTCGAACCCGCTCGAGCTTCCCGCCGAAAGGCTGCACCTCGACGTGCGTCAGCGCGATCGGGTCACCGGCCAGCGTGATCCCGGACCAGAAGATGACGGCGGCCACCAACGCGAGCAGCGCAAGGACGACAACCGCGAGGATCGCCCAGAGGGCACCCCAGCGCCTGCGCCGGGGCGGGCGGCGCCCGTGCACGCGCGTGAGTGGCGAGGTCGACGGCTCGGTCGCCACGCCTAGAGGATATGGATCAGGAAGCCTCGGCCTTCGTGATCCATCGACCGGTCGCGAGGTAGTGCCTCGCGCGGACGGCCTGGAGTCGGCTGAACTCGTTGTCGGGGCCCTGTCGCTGCGCCCACTCGAGCGACCCTTGCATGGCCTCGCGTGTGCGCTCGGGCGAGATCGGGTCGAAGAGCTCGCGCCACTGCCGGTGGCCCCACATCGGCACGGCATGCTCTTGCCCGAGCGCCGCGTCAAGGATGAACCAGAACGGTTCCTCGGTCGGCCGCTCCTCGCCCCCGTTGAGGTTGAGCTCGAAATCGGGCGGCTGTCGACCCTCGACGTAGACGACCAGCTCGAGATCTCGCACGGGTGTCTCCAGCGCCGCCACCTCGGCCACGACGGTCGCCCGATGGGAGCCGAGCGCGCGCTCGATCACCACGACGAGGTCGATGTCGCTCGTGGAAGGGTCAAAGGCGCCCACCGAGCCGGAGCCGAGCAGAAAGGCCTCCAGCACCGGGACGGACGAATCGATGACTCGCAGCACGGCGGCAACGAAGGCCTCGCTTCTGGCGTCGAGAGACGAGGTGATCGGGCTACCTGTACGGATTTTTGGCCGACCGGTCGTCCGAGAGCGACTCGCGCGAGCGCGCCACGAGGCGCTCGATGGCATCGGCGAGGTGCTCGCGGCCGATGTTGTAGTCGCCGCGCTCGACGCGGAGGCGGTGCGCCTCCAGCAGGACCTCCGCGTGCGTGTGCCCCGCAGGCGGCTCGAAGCGGTAGGAGGCGAGCTCAATCAGCAGGCCCAGCGGGTCGTTGAAGTAGATCGAGTCCATGAAGCCGCGGTCCTTGACGCCGCTGTGTTCGATCCCGCGTTCGTCCAGGCGCTCGGCCGTCTGCGCGAAGGTCGCCTGCGAGAGCGCGAACGCCATGTGGTGCACCGAGCCCGGCTCTCTCGGCGGCGGCTCGCTGCGGGGCTCTCGACCTTCGTCGGTGAAGACCGTGATCAGGCGACCGTCGCCCGGATCGAAGTAGAGGTGGCTCTCCGACTCGTTGTCGAGGTTCGGCTGCTCGAAGACGAACGGCATCCCGAGCACGCCCTCCCAGAAGTCGATCGACGTCTGCCGGTCGGCTCCGACGAGCGTGATGTGGTGCACGCCCTGGCTCTGGATCTTCCGCACGACCGGCGAATCTACCGCGAAGGCCCGTTGTAAGCGGCCGTCGCCGTTTGTACCTTTCCGGGAGATGGGTGAGAGGGTGACGCGCGGCGGGCCCGCGCTGCTCGTGGCGGCCACCGCAGGGGTCCTGCTTGTGCTCCCGGCTTCCGGCGCAGGCACCGCTCCGACCGAGCGCGTCAGCGTCGCGACGGGCGGCGCCCAGGCGAACGGAAACAGCGTTGCTCCCGCGATCAGCAAGGACGGGCGCTACGTCGCGTTCTACTCGACTGCGACGAACCTAATCGGCGGAGACACGAACCGTGCCCGCGACGTGTTCGTGCACGACCGGCAGACCGGCGCAACGACGCGGGTCAGCGTCGCGAACGACGGCTCGCAGGCGAACGGCGAGAGCTTTGCGCCCGCGATCAGCGGCGACGGCCGCTACGTCGCCTTCTCGTCGAGCGCGTCGAACCTGGTCGCGGGCGACCAGAACGGCGCCGACGACATCTTCGTCCGCGACCGTGTCGCGAACACGACGACGCGCGTGAGCATCGGCCTCGGCGGCGCGGAGCCGAACGCCGGCAGCTTCGCTCCCGCGATCAGCGCCGACGGCAACGTCGTCGCCTACGAGTCGGACGCCACCAACCTGGTCAGCGGCGACACCAACGGCGTCCGCGACGTCTTCGTCTTCGACCGCACGAACGGCTCGACGGCCCGGGTCAGCGTGAGCACCGCCGGAGACGAGGGAGATGCCCCGAGCGGGCAGGCCGCGCTCGACGCGGACGGCGGCATCGTCGCCTACTCGTCCTTCGCCGACAACCTGATCACCCTCGACGAGAACTTCACCGCGGACGTCTTCGTCTTCGAGCGCGCGACCCACACGACGACGCGGGTGAGCGTCTACACCGGCGACTTCGAGGCGGACGGGAACAGCTTCCATCCCTCCCTCAGCGCCGACGGGCGGCTGGTCGCGTACGACTCGGACTCGTTCAACCTCGCGTGGTTCGACCCGGACGAGGGCGCCGACGTCTATGTGTGGGACCGAGTGGCGGGCGCGATCTCCAACGTGAGCGCCGACGACGCGGGCAATCTCGGCAACGACACGAGCCAGTGGCCGTCGATGAGCTCCGACGGCCGCTACGTGGCCTACCAGACGGAGGCGACCGACATCGTGCCCGGCGACCAGAACGGGGTCGGGGACATCGTCATCTACGACCGGCAGAGCGGCGCCGTCGACCGGCTGAGCCTCACGAACTCGGGCGACGAGGCAGACAACGAGAGCATCCACCCGTCGATCAGCGGCGACGGAAAGCTCGTCGCGTACGAGTCGCTCGCCGCGAACCTCGTGAGCGGCGACAGCAACCACTTCAACGACGTCTTCGTCCGTGACACGACGCTGAACCCGCCGCCACCGGCCAAGCGCTGCGTGGTACCGAGGGTCATCGGGCTGCGGCTCGCCGTCGCGAAGAAGCGAATCACCCGCGCGAACTGCAGGGTCGGGAAGGTCAAGCGGGTGCACGTACGCTCGAAGCGCAAGGTCGGACACGTGATCGCCCAGAGCCCGCGCGCCAAGACCCGCCATGCCGCGGGCACGCGCGTCAAGCTCTCCATAGGCCGCCGCTAACCCCTTACTGGCACTCTGCTTGTCGTGGCGGTCGTCGTTCGCGCGCGCGGGCTCGTCAAGGTCTATGGACAGGGGCGCGCGGCGGTCCGCATCCTCGACGGGCTCGATCTCGACC
>DATDFL010000230.1:0-3939 GCA_036522595.1 Gaiellaceae bacterium | reverse complement strand
CTCGAAGCGGCTTTGCGGCAACCCGAGCACGTAGCTGTGCCGGGACGGAAAATCGCTGATGTCCAGAGAGATGTGGGCGAAGCCCGCAACCGGGTACGTCTGCCCCTGCGAAAGGAAGCGATTGGCGATTCCACGCTGGTCGAGCACCTCGATCGTGCGTGCGTGCAGACCGCCCGCGCGCGAGCCGTCGACCTCCTGGCTCTCGCGCCGCTCGACGACGGCAACGTCGACCCCGGCCAGGGCCAGCTCTCCCGCCAGCATGAGCCCGGTCGGGCCAGCGCCGGCGATCACCACCGTATGTTCCGTCATCGTCGGCTGGCGGCTCTGAGCGCGATCAGCTGGTAGGGCAGCATCGCCAGGCAGACCGCCTCGCGGGCGAGCAGCGTGAGCGGCGGGTGGCCCGGCGGGGACGAGCTGCTGACCTGCACGTCCGGGAGCAACGACCGCACGAGCATGCGGGCGCGGAACGCGTGCCAGCGAGACGTGACGAGCACGACCTCGGTCGCGTCGAGCCGCCGCGCGGCCTCGGCGATCCCCGCCGCGTTCTGCCTCGTGTTGCGCGCCTTGCCGTCCGTGAGCAACGGCACATCTGGTCCCGACCACTCGGGCCGCATGTGCTCCGCCTCGCCCGACAGGAGGACGGCGTCCGCGTCCAGCGACTCGGCGTGCCGCAGCCGCTGCGCGCAGATGTCGTGCAGCCCGTTGGCGCGGCGGGGCGAGTAACCGAGCACCGCGACGAGCCGCATCAGCGCCGCCACCGGTCGACCGCGAGCAGCGTCCCGACGATCGTGAGGACGACCAGCACCGCCTTCTTCCCCTGGAGCTTCGACTCCCCGCTCGCACGCGGGCGCATGTCGACCGGCACTTCGTCGACGCGCAGGCCCGCGTCGTGGAGCCGCAGGATCGCCTGCACCTCTGGCGCCTCGCTCGTGTACGGCTGGGCGAGCAGCGGCAGCGCTTTCGCGTTGGCTGCGTACATCCCGCTGGTCGCGTCGAGAAACGGCCCGCGCAGAGCGACCCGCATCGACCGCCGCAGCAGCGCCGTGCCGAACCGACGCGCGCCGCTGGGCCGGTAGCGGTAGGGCTCGAAGCCGTCTCCGGAGGCGAACCGCGAGCCGACGGCGACGTCGCACGCGCCGGACCGCACCCGCTCGAGCAGCCGAGCGAGCTCCGCGACCGGGTGCTGGCCGTCCGCGTCGACGCGGCCACAGAGCTCGTAGCCCTGGTCGAGCGCATACCGGTAGCCCGCAGCGATCCCGGCGGGCAGCCCGCGGTTCGCCTCGAACGAGATCACCGTCGCGCCGCTTTCGTGCGCCACCTCCGCGGTGCGGTCGGTCGAACCGTCGTCGACGACCAGCACGTCGGCCTGCGGGAGGCCGCTCCGGAGCTCCTCTAGCACCGCCGGCAGGCTCTCCTCCTCGTTCCAGGCAGGCAGGAAGACGAGCGTGTCCGGCACGCCTCCAGGCTACTCGCCCTGGACGAGTCCGACGAGATGGCCTTCGGGATCGGTGAACTGGCCGAGGACAAGCTCGCCCATGATCTCCTCGGGGCCCATGACGCGCTTGCCGCCGAGGCTCTCGGCCTTCTGCAGCGCCGCCTCGACGTCGGGCACCGCGACGTAGAACGTGACGTGGCCGTCGTAGCCCGCCGGCCCCTCGCCGACACCGCCGCCGATCCCGACGCCGTTCCGGCCGAGGTTCCCTTCGCGCGCGATCACTCCGTAGTTCATCTCGTTGCTCGTATCGACCTCCCAGCCGAAGAGCTCGGAGTAGTACTGCTGCAACCTGGCGCCGTCCTTGCCGACGACCTCGAAGTGCACGACCGGCTGTCCCATCTCATCCTCCCTTTCGCTGACACCTACCCGTTAGACCGGCGAACCGGCCATAACTCATCAGTAGGATCAAGGCTGCCCGCGGGGGGCCGATAGTTGGAGAACAGATGTACCGGACCGGCGTCATGGCACCCCCAGACCTCTATGCGTACCCGCCGCAGCCTGGCCTGATGGCGCGCGGGGCCGCTGCAGAGCCGGTCAGCCTGCGCAGCTTCCTCTGGGTCGTCGCCTTCCTGCTCGGCGTCGTCGAGCTCTGCGTCGACAGTTTCAGCTAGCTAGCTAGCTGGCTGTCGCGAAGCGCTCAGCGGCCCGGGCGCGCTTGCGCTCGGCTTCGACCTCGCGGTCCCGCGGAGCCGCCGCCGTGACGAGCGAGCCGATCAGCCTTGCGGTCGCCTGCGAGACCTCGTCGACGGCCCGAGCGAAGGCCTCCTCGTTCGCCTGTGACGGCTTCGTGAAGCCGCTCACCTTGCGCACGTACTGAAGCGCTGCCCCGTGAATCTCTTCCTCGGTTGCCGGAGGCTCGTAGTTGTAGAGCGTGTGGATATTTCGGCACATGCCCCGAGACTACCTACGGGAACTTGACGCCCGCGGCCCGGCCCGGCTCCCACTTCGGGAACGGCGCGTAGGCCTCCGCCGACTTCGTCGTCTCTTCCTCGACGCCGACGCCGTGGCGGATCGCGAGCTCGTTCCGAACGTAGACCGCGTCCCTGCCGACGCGCGAGCCGGTCATGAAGATCACGCACGGCCCGTCCCCCGCGCCGACGAAGCCGTGCTCCGTCCACGGGGGGCAGTGCACGAAGTCCCACTGCTTCAGGTGCCGCTCCTCGCCCTCGATGATCGCGATGCACTCGCCGGAGAGGATGAGGAAGTCCTCCTGGTTCACCTCGCGGTGGTACCGGCCTCCCGACTGGCCCGGCTCGAGCACCGCGATCGTGTAGCCGACCTGCGCGAACGGCGCGTCCTCACCCTCGAAGATGCACGCCGAGCCGAGCACGTCGTTCTGCACCCATGGCGCGTCGCGGACGTTGACGACGAACCAGCCGTCCGTGACCGCCGTCAGGCCCTCGGGCCGCGGTTCGAGCCGCGCTTCGTCTACCGGTTCACCTGCGACATGTCGGCGTAGCGCTCGCCGGCTGCCGCACCCATCGGGAACACCGACTCGAGCTCGCGCAGATCGTCGTCCGTCAGCTCGATCTCCGAAGCGGCGACGTTCTCCTCCAGGTGCCCCACGCGGGTCGTGCCGGGGATCGGGGCGATGTCCTCTCCCTGGGCGAGCACCCACGCGAGCGCGAGCTGCCCCGGAGTGACGTCCTTCTCGGCCGCGAGCTCCTCGACGCGCTCGACCAGCTCGAGATTGCGGTTGAAGTTCGCTCCCTGGAAGCGCGGGTTCTCGCGGCGGAAGTCGCCCTCCGGAATGTCCTCGGGCGAGCGGAACCGGCCGGAGAGGAAGCCGCGGCCCAGCGGGCTGTACGGCACGAAGCCGATTCCGAGCTCGCGGATCGTCGGCAGCACCTCGTTCTCGGGGTCCCGCGTCCAGAGCGAGTACTCCGACTGGAGCGCGCTGATCGGATGCACGGCGTTCGCGCGGCGGATCGTCTCGGGCGCCGCTTCCGAGAGGCCGAGGTAGCGCACCTTGCCCGCCTCGACCAGCTCGGCCATCGCGCCGACGGTGTCCTCGATGGGCGTGTCGGGATCGACGCGGTGCTGGTAGTAAAGGTCGATGTAGTCGGTGCCGAGCCGCTCCAGCGAGGCGTCGCAGGCGGCCAGGACGTAAAGGCGGTCGCCGCGGATTCCGAGCCGCTGGCCCTCGAGGCTGCGCACGTTGCCGAATTTCGTCGCGAGGACGACCTCCTCGCGGCGCCCGGCGATTGCGCGGCCGACGAGCCGCTCGTTCGTGAACGGCCCGTACATGTCGGCGGTGTCGAGGAAGTTGACGCCGAGCTCGAGCGCGCGGTGAATCGTCCGGATCGCCTCGTCCTCGTCCGCGGTCCCGTAGAACTCGGACATGCCCATGCAGCCGAGACCGATTGCGGAGGTCTCGAGCCCCTGACGACCCAGCCGGCGCCGATCCACGAACACCCGCTTCCCCGAACAGGGGCGGTTCAATC
>DATDFL010000229.1:0-9424 GCA_036522595.1 Gaiellaceae bacterium | reverse complement strand
CGACCACCTGGCCTTCGTGGTCAACGAGATCCTCTGCGTGACGGGCGATGTCCTCTTCAAGGACGCAGTCGGCGGCGGCGACTTCGAGCAGATCCGAAGCTCGGTGATGGACGTCCTGATGACGCTCCCCGACGAGCTGCGCGTCCTGCCCGGCCATACCGAAGAGACGACCATCGGGCGCGAACGGGAGCACAACCCGTTCATCCGCGTCTGGAGCGGCCGCGAGCCGGAGGGCACCGAGCGCGTCCGGGTCGGTGGGGAGGAGGCGACGCTCGTCGTCTGGTCGCCCGACTACGACGGCAAGGGCAAGGCCTGGGTGCGCTTCGACGACGGCCGCGATGCGATCATTGGCGGCTCCCGGGTCGAACGAATCTAAGGCGCCGACCTGGCGGCGCCGACCAAAGAGGCCGTGCCGGCTTAGCCGGTGCGGCCGTCCAACGCACTACTTCGGATTCAGTAACGTCATAACTTCCCTTAGCAACTAGGAGGGCTAGGTGGCCGTGAAGCTTCATCGCTGCAGGAACCTGTGGGTCAAGGGGCCGCACCCGTGCTGGAAAGTGCAGAAGGCGCTCGACGACGCGGGCGTCAACTACGAAGTCGTCGTGGAGAAGTACTTCGGCCCGCGCGAGGAGACCGTCGAGCGCACCGGCCAGAAGCGCTTCCCGTGGATCGAGTTCGAGGATGCCTCCGTCTACCGCGAGGAGTCCAAGGACATGGCGCAGCGAATCGGCGAGGGCAAGCTCGCAGAAGCCCCGCGCCGGTGATCGTCCCAGACGAGATCGACGGGTACGCGGCCTCGCACACCACGCCGCCGGTCGAGCTGCTCCAGGAGCTCGCCGAGGAGACCCGCGCGACGCTGCGCGCGCCGCAGATGCTGACCGGGACGATCGAAGGCCGGTTCCTCGAGCTCCTCGTGTTCGGCCTCGGCGCGAAGCGCGTGCTGGAGCTCGGCACGTACAGCGGTTACTCGTCGCTCTCGATGGCGGCCGGCCTCCCGGAGGGTGGGCACATCGACACCTGCGAGTTCGACGAGACGCACGCCGAGGTTGCGCGCCGCTACATCGCCCGGAGCCCCTACGCCGACCGGATCACCGTCCACGTCGGCCCGGCGCTCGACACGATCGAGCAGCTCGAGGGCGAGTTCGACTTCGTCTTCATCGACGCCGACAAGGAGAACTACCTCAACTACTACGAGGCGCTGCTGCCGCGCCTTGCGCCGCGCGCCCTGATGGCGATCGACAACACGCTCTGGAGCGGCCGCGTGCTGGACGAGGACGATGACGAGGAGACGACGCGGGTCATTCGGGAGGTCAACGACCGCATCGCAAGCGACGACCGCGTGATCGCGGTTCAGCTCAGCGTGCGCGACGGCGTCACGCTGATTCGAAAGAAGCCCTAGCTACAATGTGCCCCGCGCGGGGCTATAGCTCAGTTGGGAGAGCGCCTGGATCGCACCCAGGAGGTCGCCGGTTCGAGTCCGGCTAGCTCCATCCCTGTCTCGTTCTGAGAGCTAGGGCTTCCTGCCCTTGCTGACCGTGAGCTTCACTTTGGCGCCGTGCTTGAGTCGCTTGCGCGGTTTCGGCTTCTGCGAGATCACGCGACCCTTCTTGACCCTCTTCGAGAAGGCGCGCTTGATCGTGCCGGCGGCGCAGTCGTGCGCTTTGAGCGAGCGCTTGGCCGCATTCAGGGTCTTGCCTTTGAGCTTGGGAACGACGCAGTCCTTGACGAAGGACGGGTTCACGGAGCGGGCGGCAGTCATCGCGATCGGACACGGTGCCTTGCCGGTGCAGGCACCTCCCCAACCGCCAAAGGAGGAGCCTTTTGCAGGGGTCGCGGTGAGCGTGACGGAGCTGCCGATCGCGTAGTCGTGACTACAGCTGGCTCCGCAGTCGATCCCTGCAGGAGAGCTGGTCACGGTTCCCGTTCCGTCTCCCGTCTTGGTAACGGTGAGCGTCTCGGTGAGGGTGAACGTGGCAATGACCGACGTGTTGCCGCCGATCGTGCTGATGCACCTGGCGGTGCCGGTGCAGCCTCCGCCGGACCAGCCGCTAAAGAGCGACCCCGGGGCCGGGGTCGCCGTCAAGGTCACGATCGTTCCGTTCGGATAGGCGTACGAACAGGTCGCGCCGCAGTCGATCCCGGCCGGGAAGCTCGTCATCGTCCCCGACCCGCTGCCCGCTTTGGCCGTCGACAAGGTGTAACTCGGACACAGGTGCGTGCCGCTACCGCCGGCGCCGATGGTGACCGGGAAGGGCGCGGAGGGAATCCCGTTCGCGATCACGCGCAGCTCGGACGGCCCGATGGCGATCCCGCTCGGCACCGTGAAGTCCGTGCACGACGGTGCCTGGGGCGCGATCGAGCGGTTCGTCATGCCAAACGTCCTCGCGTAGGCAACCGCTCCGGTGCCGTCGTTGGTGATCTGCACGAGCGGATAGTCGGTGCTGGACTGGTAGTCGTCGCCGAAGGCCGCGCCGTCCGAGAGCCCATTCAGCTGGAGCCCGGATAGCTGATAGGTCACGCCGGGGGCGAGGCGAGACGGGAGGACGGTGATCGTCGGCGTCCAGGCCGGGTTCGGCGTGCCCGGGTCGGTGAAGACGTGCAGACCGTCGGGCCAGCCGTTGTAGAGCACCTGTCCCGTCGGCAGGAGGAGCATGTAGCCGGTCCCGCCTTGATCTGAGGTCGGGTACTCGGGGGCCTGGATGAGGCTCGTGCCGTCGAAGAGGAAGAAGTGGGTGGGCACCCCGCCGTTGACGCTGACGTCGCCGGTCCTGCTGGCGAGGAGCACGTGCCCGTCGGGCAGCAGCGCGGCACCGTCATCGGATGCGTCCTGCTGGTGGCCTCCGACGACTGGGAAGTTCGGGCCCGACGACCAGGTTCCGGTCGTGGTGTCATAGAGGGCCGTCTCGGGGGTCGCCCCCTCGGCAAAGACCTTGCCGTTGTCCAGCATCAGGTGCGGCCCGATCTCGGCGAATTGGCCGCAGGACGTCAGAGGCATCGGCGTCGTGCCGGCGCTCGACCAGGCGCCGGTCGCCGGATCGAAGATCTCGGCGGTGTCGTTCACGCACGACTCGAAGACGTCGACACTCAAGACCTTGCCGTTGGGCAGGAGCGTGAACCCGGCTTCGGTGTTGGGGACGAGCTTTCCGGTCCCGCCGGTGGTCGTCCACGTCAGATTTGCCGGGTTGAGGATGGCGTCGTCGGTACTGACCGAGTCGGCGTCCCCGAGCATCCAGCGGCCGTCCGCGAGTACTTCGGCGGGGGAGTCTCCGATCCTGGCCCACGCTCCGGTCCCGCCGTTCGGGGGCGAGATCATCGTCCAGCTGTTCGCCAGCGGGTCGTAGACCGCACCCTTGTTGCTCAGGTCCGCCGCGCCGTTGTTGAACTCGCCGCCATCGATCGCCAGGCGCCCGTCCGGTAGGACAGCGGCGGCGTAGGCGTAGGGACCGTAGTCGGCCGGCAGTGACGCGACCTGGCTCCAGGTGCCGTCGACGTAGCTGCCGGAGCTGTCCGGGGTGAGGCGCATCCAGCCCGGGGAACCGGTTCCGGCTACATAGGCCTGCACCATGACCGTGCCGTCGGTCATCAGGAACATCGCTCCGGGAGTGAACGGCGGAAGATTGGTCAGCGCTTGCCAGCCCAGGGCAGCCGGTTGCGAGCTAGCTCCGACGCTGGCTTCCGCAGGCTGCATCACGAACGCAAGGAATCCAGCCGTCACGACGACGGCCCCGAGAAAAATCGCGGTGCGCAGGGTGCCTGCCCTGGAGGCTCCAGCCCGGTGTTCGCGCCGCAGACGCATCGGCCAACCTCACTACATCGCGGGCCTATTGTTCTCCGGCCAACTATGTCACCGGCCTGCGCGAGCGGTCAACTCAGCGTGCCTGTGAGGCTTCCAGGGCATCCTTACGCGGTTGTCCGGCCAGTTCACCCAGATCGTTTCCGACGCCTCGGGCTGGGCCTACGCGATCGTCTTCGCGCTTTCCTACCTCGACGCGATCATCCCGGTCGTGCCGAGCGAGACCGCGGTCATCACGGCCGGCGTGGTGGCTGCCACCGGTGACCTCAGCCTCGCGATCATCCTGCCCGCCGCCGCTGCCGGGGCCTTCCTCGGGGACAACACGGCCTACCTGATCGGCCGCCGCTTCGGCACCAGGATCAACGAGCGGTTCTTCTCGGGCGAGAAGGCGAAGAAGCGGATCGAGTGGGCGCAGAAGCAGCTCGAGGAACGAGGCGGCGAGCTGATCGCCGTCGGCCGGTTCATCCCAGGCGGCCGAACCGCCGTCACGCTCAGCGCGGGCACGCTGCGGTATCCGTGGCGCCGCTTCGCCGTCTTCGACGCGGCTTCCGCGATCGGCTGGGCGACGTACGCCTCGATGCTCGGCTACCTCGGAGGGAGCGCCTTCGAGAAGTCGACCTGGAAAGCGCTGGTGCTGGCGCTTGGAATCGCGTTCGCCGTCGCGGGCGGAATCGAGCTCGCGCGCTGGCTCCTAAAGCGGCGGAGCGCCGCGTAGACTCCGGCGCGAGCAATGGCCCGTCCTCGCCAGAGCGCAGCCGATCAGAACCTCCAGAAGATCGACCACATCGTCGTCCTGATGATGGAGAACCGGTCGTTCGACCACATGCTGGGGTTCCTCACGATCGACGAGGGCCGCGACGACATCGAGGGCCTGACCGAGGGCCTCAAGAACGATTACCTCGGCGAGAGCTACCCAGTGCACCAGGCCACGCGGACGACCATGCAGAAGTCCCAGGACCCGTGCCACGGGGGCGCGTGCGTGGACGAGCAGCTGTCGAACCACAATGGTGGCTTCGTCAGCAGCTTCATGAAGACCCGCAAGGGAGCGGGGGAGAACCCCGGGGTCGTGATGGCGTACCACACGGCCGCGCAGCTGCCGGTCTACGCGTACCTGGCCGACCAGTTCTGCGTCTGCGACCACTGGTTCTGCTCGGTGCCGGGAGCGACGATGCCGAACCGCTGCTACGCGGTCGCGGGCTCCTCGGGCGGGACGCGCGACAACCTCAAGCCGAGCCGGCCGTACAACCTGCCGTCCTTCTGCCGCCACCTGAAGGACGACCAATGGCGCTGGTACTCGCACGACTACGTCCCGATGATCTGGCTGATCGACCCCGAATACGGCCTCGCGGTCGAGAGCGTCCCGGCCTACTTCAACCAGCGCGACGTCTTCGGCCATCGCAGCTTCCTCGAGCGCGCGGCTGCGAATGACCTGCCGGCCGTCTCGTGGATCGACCCGAATTTCATCGACCTCACGTTCGGCCCGGCCGGCTCGAACGACGACCATCCGCCGTCAGACCTCCACTCCGGCCAGAAGCTGGTGCTGCAGCTCTTCGACGCGCTCGCCCGCAGCAAGGCCTGGGCCAAGACGCTGCTCGTGATCACCTACGACGAGCACGGCGGCTTCTACGACCACGTCTCACCGCCGAAAGCCGCGGATGACCGGCCCAACATGCGCCGCTACGGCCCACGGGTTCCTGCGCTGGTCGTCTCGCCCTTCGTCGGCAAGCAGGCCGTCTCGAAGACCGTCTTCGACCACACGTCGATCACGAAGACCATCCTTGCCCGCTTCGCCGCAAAGCCGCAGGAGGCGATCAAGAAGATGGGCGCGAGGGTCTCCGCCGCGAAGCACCTGGGCGAGCTCCTGACCGAGGACACTCCGCGTCCGGCTCCGAAGAAGGCCGACTATCAGGCGCTGCTCGACAAGGCCGCCGGCTGGCACGAGCAGATCGTCAGCAACGGGGTGCGCGAGCAGCTGGGCCCCGGCCTCGTCACCGCGCACGAGCTGAGCGACTGGCAGGAAGACTTCCTCGGCGCCAAGCAGGAGCTCCTCGCCGCCCGCCGGCAGCTGGCGAGAGCCGGCAAAGACGTCTTCTGATCCCTCAGGCCAACCGGATCCGAGGATCCATCCACGCGTAGAGGATGTCGATCACGAGATTGACCGACAGGACAGCGAGCGTCGCGAAGACGACCACCCCCTGTACGACCGCGAAATCGTTGAGGCCGACCGCGGTGATCAGCGTCCAGCCGAGCCCGTGGAGCTGGAAGACGGACTCGGTGAAGATCGTGCCGCCGAGCGCGACGCCGACGTCCATCCCGAGCATCGTCGCCACCGGCAGCATGGCGTTTCGCAGCACGTGCTTGAAGAGGACGCGCCGCTCCGACGCGCCCTTCGCCCTCGCCGTGCGCACGTAGTCCTCGTCCAGGGTCTCGATCACGCTCGCGCGGATCATCCTGGCGTACAGCGCCGCGAAGAGGAGCGCGAACGTGCACCAGGGCAGGATCAGGTGGTAGAACCACTGCCAGGGGCCGCCCGGCATCCCCGTGTCCTTCGGAGCGCCCCAGAAGTTGGCGTAGTTGGCGATCGGCGTCAGATGCCACCGGACGCCGAAGAAGTACTCGAGGATCAGCCCGATCCAGATCGGGTGGGCCGAGACGCCGATCAGGACGAAGATCATCGCCGAGCGGTCGAACAGCGACCGCGGCCGCAGAGCCGAGACGATCCCGACGAACAGGCCGACGAGCAGCCAGAGAACGGCCGCGCCGAGAACGAGCGAGGCCGTGATGGGAGCAGCCTCCAGGATCTGCTGGTTGACCCGGCCGCCGTTCGCCATCGAGCTTCCGAGCGAGCGGTCGACGACCAGGTGCCTGGCGAAGCGGTAGTACTGCACTGGGATCGGCTTGTCGAGCCCGAGCCGCGCTCTCGCCAGCGCGATGCACTGCGGGCTCGCCTGGGCGCCGCCGCAGACGGTGCGGGCCGGGTCGCTCGGCGCCGCGTAGAAGATCACGAACGTCACGAACGTGATCACGAACAGCAGCAGCACCGTCCAGAGAATTCGCCTGACGAGATACGCGAACATCTGCCTCCCCGCGCGCGCGCCTAGTCCGTTCCGGACTATAAGACTCCGGGCCGAGGCATTTTGTTGTCGCGCCGAAACGGTTTAGGCTCTCCGCGGGGAATGAAGGCTGGCAGGCTGGTCTGGCTCTTCGCGTTCGTCGCGCTCGTCGTGACGTCCGGTGCATCCGCGCGGCTCGGCGGGCTCTCGGCTGGAAGCGAGCGGCCCAACGGCGGCGACGCGCACGTCGGGATGAAGATCGCCTGGAGCCTGCCGGACGGTCCGGTGCGCACGCACTCGGACATCGCGTTCTGGGGTGCCGTCGGGGTCGCGGGGAACTACGACGGCTTCCGTGTCTTCAACAAGGACACGCACCAGCTCTACGTCTCGTACCTCTGCCGCGGCCCGCAGAACGACGTCTCGCTCTGGCGCTACCACGGGCGGCTGCTGCTCTTCCAGTCGGTCGACCGGCCGCAGATCGATGGCGGCACCGTCTGCAGCCACAGCGCCGCTTCCGACACCGTCGCGAGCGACCCGCGGGGCTGGGAAGGCATCCGGATCTTCGACATCACGAACCCGGCGAGCCCGGTCTACCTCCACGGGGTCCGAACCGACTGCGGCTCGCACACGCATACGCTCGTCCCGGACGTCGCGCACAACCGGCTCCTGATCTACGTCTCGTCGTACCCGATCGCCTCGCAGAACATCGGCGGACCGTGCCAGCAGCCGTTCAACAAGATCTCGATCGTCTCGGTTCCGCTCGACGCGCCCGAGAGCGCCGAGGTGATCGCGCAGCCGCAAATCTCGGCGCCGCCGTTCGACGGAGCGGTCGCCTGCCACGACATCACCGTCTTCCTGGCGATCCACAGAGCCGCCGCGTCGTGCATGAGCGAATGCCAGATCTGGGACATCAGCGATCCGGCGAACCCGGATACGCAGCACGCCATCCACATCGATCAGCCGTCGGTCTGGTTCTGGCACTCGGCCGAGTTCACCTGGGATGGCCGCTACGTCGTGTTCGACGACGAGGGCACAGGAAACTGCAGCGGTTCCAACGGCCGGATCTGGATCTACCGCGTGAGCGACGGCGCCTTCCAGAGCTCGTACATGATCCCGAGGCCGCAGGGCGGCAGCTACTGCTCGGTGCACAATGGCAACTTCATCCCCGTTTCCGGGCGGTACCTCTTGACCGCCGCGTGGTACTCGGGCGGCACGAGCGTGGTCGACCTGACGAACCCGACCGCCCCGCATGAGATCGCCTACTACGACGCGGTGAGCGGCCGTGGCGCGGCGGACACGTGGTCGACGTACTGGTACAACGGCGCGATGTACGCGAACGACATGACGCGCGGCGTCGACGCCTTCAACCTCCTCGGCTCCACGAGCAACGGTGCTGCGACCTGGAGCCATCTGAACGCGCAGACCCAGGAAGGCCTGGTCGCCTTCCCCATCGCACAGCCCGGCGTCGGCTAGAACCGCCCTGAGACCGCGCTAAGCTGCGGTCCGGAGGGGGTCGATGGCAGGAGCGGCAAAGCGGTGGGTCTTCCCAGCGGTCTTCGCGGCCGCCCTGCTGGGCTGCACATCTTCGCTCGCCGCGCGACCCGCGACCGACCCCGACCTGGAACCGGGCTTCCCGGTCCAGACCTACGAGACCGCCGGCTCGTATCACGGCGGCCCGGCGAACCATGCGCTGGTCGGGAACATCGACGGCGATTCGACGCTCGAGATTCTCGCCAGCGCGCATGCAAGCGGGCCGCTCTACGCCTGGAACGCGAACGGCTCGCCGGAGCCGGGTTGGCCGCACTCGGGCTTTCCCGGCGCGAGCTATCCCGCCCTCGGCCAGCTCTCGGCGTCCGACCCAGGCCTTGAGGTCTTCTCCGCGGAGTGGGACGGACAGTTCGTCGCCTACAACGGCGCCGGCGCGATCCTTCCGGGCTGGCCGCGGCCCGAGAGCAACTACGTCGATACCCCGGCTGCTCTGGCCGACGTCAACGGCGACGGTCTCGACGAGATCTTCACGGAGGAGCAGGACTGGTACCTGCACGGATACAGCGCAACCGGCACGGTTCTTGCGGGCTGGCCTGCCATGTGCGATGGGGGCCAGGAGCTGCATACGCCTGCCATCGCCGACCTCGACGGCGACGGCATACCGGAGATCGTGTCCGCGTCGGGTTCGACCACGCCTGGTGTCTACCTGTGCGCGTACCACCGCGACGGGACGTCGGTCGCCGGCTTTCCCGTCCTACTCGACGACAGCTACGGGCCCCCCGACACGTTTCCGGTGATCGGAGACGTCGACGGGGACGGGGCTCCCGAAATCGTGGTCATCACTCGAGCGGCGAACAACCCGGTCATCGTCAAGGTGCTGTCGGCGGGAGGCGCAGTCGAGCGGACGATGACGGCGGTCGGCACGGTCCCCTACGGGAGCGCTCCCGCCCTCGGCGACCTGGACGGGGACGGGGTCCCGGAGATCGTCGTGCAGACCGACGATGCGCTCAACGTCTGGAAGGGGAACGGCACCGTCTACCCGGGCTGGCCCAAGACCTGGCAGTTCCGGTGGTCGGGCAACTCCAGTCCC
>DATDFL010000228.1:0-16153 GCA_036522595.1 Gaiellaceae bacterium | reverse complement strand
CGAACTCCTTTCTCGCTGGGACGACCGGACTAGGCCGGCAGCGGAGGTCCGCGAGAGCGGGCGCGCTGGGGCGCCCTGGCAGGGTTCAGCGAGACAAGACGCGATCCTGCGGCCGGGTGCGCCGGCAGCAGCAGGAGCCGGGGCCGCAGGAGCTCCCGCGCCGCCGCGCGCATCCAGCCCACGAGATGGAGAACCGCCTCGATGAGCGCGGCCGCGACGAGCGCGAGTGCGCCGAGAAGCGGGATCGCGTTTCGGTGCACCGGGCCTACGAGGCACGAGAGCCCGTGAAAACCGAGGCCCTCCCGCCAGTGCAGGTACGACTCGAACATCGCGAAGCTCAGCGCGCTCGCCGCGTAGAGGCCGACGACGTTGATCGCGAGCCGTCTGAAGCGCAGTCGCGGAGGGATGCGGTCGGGCCTGAGCCGCTGCCGTTCCCGCACCCCGAGCGCCGCCAGCCAGAGCACGGCCACCGACACCGCCGCGGCGAGGGCGATCGCGACGAGCGAGACCAGCACCAGCGGCGGCCCGCCGGCCGAGGACTCGAACCGGTTCGCGAGGGGGCTCGGCTGGGCCAGCGCGTACGCGAGCCAGCGCGCGGCCAAGACCATCAGGACGACCGTGCCGAGCCAGGCCAGGCGCTTCATCTAACAGTCAGCGTAAACGGCGCGGTGAGGATTTTCCCCTTGTCCTGGAACTGAAGAAAGAGCCGCCAGGTGCCTGCAACCGGCAAGAGCACCCCGACGTTCAGCTTCCCGGGGCCCGCGGGCCGGCCGACGACCTTCGCGCCGCCGAAGATGCTCGTGCAGCCGGGTGTGTCGGGCCCGCAGACGTGCGTGTGGAAGTAGTCGAGGCTGCGGGCGCGGAAGAAGATCGCGTGCGCGAGCGCTCCGTACCACGGGTGGAAGATGACGAGCTTCCCGGCCGGGTTCTTGATCGTCGCGGTGAGCGTCACGGGGTCGATCGGGTGGATCCGCCGCGGCACGCGAAGCGAGATGCGGTAGCCCTGGACGGTGTCGACCGGCTTGAAGGCGGCCAGCGGTTTCGGGTGGTAGGCACCGGCGACGCGAAGGTTCGCGTGCAGCTGGAAGTTCCGCGGCGCGCCCTTCACGGCCGGGTAGACGTCGACGAGAACTCGGTAGGGGCCGGGGGAGGTGAAGTCGATCGCCTGGGCGACCCTCCCGGTCGGGCCGATGGGCGGGTGGCGGTGGATGATCAGGCCGAGATCCCGCCGCACGATGATCAGGTGGATCCCGGTGTGCGGGCCGGCGCCGCGGCGGTAGGAGGTGAGCGGCGCGCCCGACGGCTGCCTGACCGTGAACGAGATCGTCGCCTTCCCCGTGTGCGCGACCCGCGCCGGTGTGAAGCCGGAGAGCGCGAAGGTGCGCGCCGGGCCGATCGTCGGCACGTTGGGACGCGAGGAGCCCGAGCAGCCGGCCAGGAGCAGCACGGCCGGAAAGGCCAGGAGAACACGCCTCATCGCAAGCAGGCTACCCTCAGATCACCGTGGTTTTGGCGCACTTCTCTGCGAGCTGGGAGACACCGCTGCCGGTCCTGATCGCCGCGCCGATCGCAGCGCTGCTCTTCACGCAGGCGTTCATGCGGCTCCGGCGCAGGCGCCCCGACCTCGCGCCAAAGTCGCGCGCGGTGCTCTTCGGGGCGGGCCTCGTTTTGCTCGTGGGAGCGGTGGTCTCGCCGCTCGACTCCGCGGGAGACGACTACCTGCTCTCGGCGCACATGCTTCAGCACGTGCTGATCGGCGACGCGGCCGTGGCGCTCCTGGTTGTCGCCGTGCGCGGGCCGCTGGTCTTCTTCCTGCTGCCGCCGCCGATCCTCAGGCCTCTTGCGGCCTTCCGCCCGTTGCGCGCGGCGCTCTCCTTCCTGCTGCTGCCGCTCGTGAGCCTGGCGCTCTGGGCGGCCGCGGTGATCGTCTGGCACGTGCCGCGCTTCTACGTCTTCGCCGCGGCGCACCCGCTGGTGCACCACCTCGAACATGCGAGCTTCGTCGCCGGCGGGCTGCTCGTTTGGACGCAGCTCGTCGACCCCGCGCGCCACGGACGCCTCCGCCGGCCGCAGCGGATCTTGTTCGCGCTCGCGATGCTGGCACTGACCCAGCCGGTCGTCGACTTCTTGCTCTTCAGCTCCAGCCCGCGCTACGGCAGGTACGCGGACCAGCCCGACAGACTCCTCGGCCTCTCGCCGCTGACCGACCAGCGCCTTGCAGGCGCGGTGATGATGGTCGAGCAGCTGCTGACGCTCGGGATCTGCGTCGCCATCCTGCTCCTGCCGTACCTGCGCGAGCGTCGCGCGCGTGTGCCGGCGCTCTCGCGTCCGTGAATCCGCCTGCTTGGTACTCGTTCAGCTTCGAGCCGCTGTTCCTCGTACTCGCTGCCGCGGCGGGGTACGGCTACATCCGCCTCTGGAGGACGGTCGAGCGGCCGAGCCGCGCCCGGGCAACGATCTTCTGGCTCGGCCTCGTGCTGATCGCCTTCTCGCTGAACTCGCCGCTGGAGACGCTGGCAGTCCACTACCTGCTCGTGATCCACCTGCTCCAGAACGTGATGATCGCCGACTGGGCGCCGCCGCTCCTCGTGCTGGGCCTGACCCCGGCCATGCGCGACGCCGTCGCGGCTCGCGGCGGCCGATCGCTGGCGCTCCTGACGCGGCCGCTCTTCGCGCTGCCCTTCTGGCTCGCGGTCTGGTACGGCGTGCACCTGCCGCCGTTCTACGACTGGGCGCTGCGCCACGAATGGCCGCTCAACATCGAGCACGGCCTCCTGATCCTCGCGGGGCTCGTCTTCTGGTGGCCGGTCTTCTCCCGCGAGCCCCAGCGCGTCTCGACGCCGATCCGCCTCGCGTACCTCGGCGCGGCCTACATCGGCTCCGCATTCCTGTCGCTCGCGCTGATCTTCTCGGGCCGCGCGTTCTACGCGTTCTACGAGCACGCGCCGCGGCTCGGCGGGCTCTCGCCCACGAAGGATCAGAATCTGGGCGGGATCCTGATGAACGCAGAACAGATGCTCGTCTTCTTCGCCGCGCTGTCCTACTTCTTGCTGCGACTGCTCAGCGAGGAGGAGGAGTCGCAGCGGCTGGTGGAGGGCCGGTGAAGCGGCTCGCCGTCCTCCTCGCGGGACTCGCGCTGCTCGTGCCCGGAGCGGCCAAGGCGAACGGCGACCCGGCGAGCGACGTCCTGCTCACCGACCAGGTCTTCCTGCCGTTCGAGGCGCCGATCTCGGACACCGCCAAGAAGAACCTGCGCGAGACCGTGGCCGAGGCGAACAAGAAGGGCTTCAAGCTTCGCGTCGCCGTGATCGCCTTTACGAGCGACCTGGGCACGGCGACGGCGCTCTGGGCACACCCGCAGGACTACTCGAAGTTCCTCGCCAAGGAGATCGCGTTCGTCACCACCGATCCTCTACTGGTCTCGATGCCGGCCGGGTTCGGCTTCTACGACCAGGGCCGCCCGGTCGCGAGCGAGCAGCAGGTGCTCGCGAAGGTTCCGCGCGGCAAGATCCCCACCGCCCTTGCCGAGTCGACCACCGCCGCCGTGCGCGCGCTCGCGGCGGCGAAGGGGATCACGCTGCCGAAGCCGTCGTCGGGCAGCTCCGGCACCCACGATCGCCTGATCCTGGGCGGCGCGGTCGCCGCGTTCCTGCTGATCCTCGTCGTCCCCGCGCGGCTCGTCAGGAGACGATCCCGAGGTGGCGAGCAATCACCATCCTCTGAACCTCGTTAGTCCCCTCGCCGATCTCGAGGATCTTCTGGTCGCGGTAGAGCCGCGAGATCGCCGACTCCTCCATGAAGCCGTAGCCGCCGTGGATCTGCAGCGCCGCGTTGGCGACCCGGTGTGAGAGCTCGCCCGTGTAGAGCTTGGCCATCGCCGCCTCCTTCGCGAACGGGCGGCCCTCGTCCTTGAGCCAGGCGGCCTTGTAGGTGAGCGCGCGGCCGGCCTCGATCTCCACCGCCATGTCGGCGAGGGCGAACTGCACCGCCTGGAACCGCGCGATCGGCTTGCCGAACTGCTCGCGCTCCTTCGCGTAGGCGAACGCGAGGTCGTACGCGCCCTGCGCGAGGCCCACGCCCATCGCCGCAACCGAGATCCGGCCGCCGTCGAGGATCTCGAGGAACTGCCGAAAGCCCTGCCCGCGCTGGCCGAGCAGGTTCTCCTCCGGCACGGCGCAGTCCTTGAACGAGAGCTCGCGCGTGTCGGAGGCGCGCCAGCCGAGCTTGTCCATCTGCGCCGAGATCTCGTAGCCCGCGGTGCCGTTCGGGACGATCACATTCGAGATCTCGCCGTCGCCGGTGCGGGCGGTGATCGTCACGCAGGACGTGATGTCGGTGCCCGCGTTCGTGATGAAGATCTTCGAGCCGTTGATCACCCACTGGCCGTCTCGCAGCTCGGCCGTGGTGCGTGCGGCCGCGGCGTCGGAGCCGGCGCCAGGCTCGGTGAGTCCGAACGCAGCGAGCTTGCGGCCCGACGCGAGGTCAGGCAGCCACTGCTGCTTCTGCTCCTCCGTCCCGAAGAGGAGGATCGGCATCGTCCCGAGCGAGGTGTGCGCGGCCATCGTGATCGCGACCGACGAGTCGATGCGCGTCAGCTCCTCGACTGCGATCGCGTACGAGAGCGTGTCGGCGCCGGCACCGCCGTACTCCTCGGGGATCGGCATCCCCATCAGCCCCAGCTCCGCCAGCTCGGCGACGAGGTCGTACGGGAAGCGGTGCTCGCGGTCGAGCTCGGCGGCTACCGGCGCGACCTTCGACTCCGCGAAGTCGCGAACGGTGCGGCGGACGAGCTCGTGCTCGGGCGAAAGATCGAAGTTCACGCGCTCAGGCGTGAGGCGAGCTCGACGATCAGCCTGACCCCGTACCCCGTGCCGCCGCGCTGGCTGAGGTAGTCCCCGCGCGGGCGCTCGAGGAAGGCGGGGCCGGCGATGTCGGCGTGCGCCCAGGGCCCTTCGCCGGCGAACTCCTTCAGGAATTCGGCCGCGAGCACGGGCGAGGCCTGCCGCAGATCGCTCGAGTTCTTGAGGTCGGCGAAGGCCGAGTCGACGTAGCGGCGGTAGCGGGGGTGCATCGGCCACGGCCACGCGTGGTCGCCGCTCGCCTCGCCCGCGTCCACGATCTGATCGCGCCACTCGTCGTCGTTGGAAAAGATCCCTGCGTAGAGGTCGCCGAGCGCGAGCTCCATCGCGCCGGTGAGCGTGGCCAGGTCGAGGATGTGCGTCGCGCCGTTCTCGCGTGCGTACCAGAGCGCGTCGGCGAGGACGAGCCGGCCCTCGGCGTCCGTGTTCGTGACCTCGATGGTCTTGCCGTTCGCCGCGGTGAGGATGTCGCCCGGCCGGTACGCGTGCCCACCGGGCATGTTCTCGCAGGCTGCGACGACCGTGAGGACGCGGACCGGCAGGCCGAGGTCGGCGATTGCGCCGGTCGCCTCGATGCACGCCGCGCCGCCGGCCATGTCGCCCTTCATGTCCTGCATGTGCAGCGACGGCTTGAGCGAGATGCCGCCGGTGTCGAAGGTGATCGCCTTGCCGACGAGGCCGAGCACGACGTCCGACTTGGCGTTTGGGGGGTCGTAGTGGAGAACGATCAGCCGCGGCTCGACCTCGCTCCCCTGCGCGACTGCCGCGAAGGCGCCCATGCCCTGTTGGTTGATCTGATCCGGCCCGAGCGCATCGGCCTTGACGTGCTCGACCTGCGACGCGATCTCCGTCGCCCGGGCTGCAAGCCACTCTGGCGTCGCTTCGTTCGGCGGGCTGTTGACGAGGTCGCGCGCGCGGTTGACCCACTCGGAGATCGTGGTCGCACGCTCCACGCCCTCGCTGACCCCGGTGTCGCCGCAGAGGACGAGGGTCGTCAGCTTGGCCTGGTGGTTGTCCTTCTTCCAGCGAGCGGGGTCGTAGGCGCCGAGCAGCGTCCCCTCGACGATCGCCTGCGCCTGCTCCTCGGCCGGCAGCGGCAGCGCCGAGTCGAGCGCCCAGGCAAGCGTCGTCGTGAACTGCCCGGTCTCCTGCGCGACGGCGGCGCCGGCTGTGCGGACCGCATCGGCGTCGACCCGGTCGCGCTTTCCGAGCCCGGCCACCGCGATGCGCTTCGCGGACAGCTGCCCGCGCACGTGCACGATGGTGGCGTAGCCGAGCTCGCTGCGGAGCTCGCCTTCCTCGTTTAGCTGCCCGAGGAGCCCGTCGAGCCGGCCGTCGATCTCCTGGGCGCTCTCGGTGAGCCCCTCGTCGGTCAACGCGACCGCGAGGGTGTCGGCCTCGACTTCGCCTGGTGCGACGGCTTGCACCTGAACCTGCATCGCCGGGCGATGCTAGCCGACTCCCCGCCTATGTTGCGTTGCGGATGGGGCTTTACCTAGGTCGCCTTCGTGCCGATAGAAGGACAATGGCCGGCGGCCCAGCACTTAGGCCCATGCGCGCGTCACGATTCCGGCGGAGTCGAAACCGTCTCTCCGTGGACGTCCTCGCGGTGCGGATCGCCGAGCTCATCTCCGAGCGGCAGGACCTTCGCGCGACCGGCTCGTCCGCTGCCGCGATCGAGCGCAATCGCGTACAGCTCGCCCGCGCGCAGTGGGAGCTCGCGCACGCGCTGATCGACGAGCACCTGTCCGACGCCGCGTAGCTACTCTCGGCCTGTGCGGGCCGAGCTCGACAAACGCGCTATGGCGGCGCTGTCGGCGGGACATTGCGCAACCGATTTCGCGAACGGCGCGCTGCCTGCGCTGCTGCCGTTCTTCGTCGACCGCTTCGACCTGTCGTACACGCTTGCCGCGTCGTTGATGCTCGCGTCGGCCGCCTCGTCGTCCCTGATCCAGCCCGTGTTCGGCGCCTGGTCGGACCGCCGCGGAGCCCTCTGGCTGCTGCCGGCCGGCGTGGCGGTCGCGGGGATCGGGATCGCCCTCGCCGCTGCGTCGCCCTCGTACTGGCTCGTCCTGCTCCTGGTCGTCCTCGGGGGCCTCGGGGTTGCGGCCTACCACCCGGAAGGCTCGAAGTTCGCGGCCTACGCGAGCGGCCGGAAGCGGGCGAGCGGGATGAGCCTGTTCTCGATCGGCGGCAACGTGGGCTACGCGCTCGGCCCGACCGCCACGACGCCGTTGGTGATCGCGTTCGGGTTGACCGGCGGCCTGCTGCTCGCCCTGCCGTGCCTCGTCGTCGCGGCGCTGCTGTTCGCGGCCGTGCCGTTCCTGCGCGGCTTCGTCCCCGAACGCGGCAGCCACCAAGAGACCGGGAACGACCGGCCCGGCGCGCTCGCCCTCCTGCTCGGCGTGATCGCCTTCCGCAGCGTCACCTGGTTCGGGCTGATCACCTTCGTCCCGCTCTGGGAGGTCTCGCTCGGCCACTCGAAATCGCACGGCAGCCATCTGCTTTCGCTGATGCTCCTCGCGGGTGGGGTCGGGACGCTGGCCGCCGGCCCGATCGCGGACCGGGTGGGGCGAAGGCCGGTGGTGATCGTGAGCATGCTCCTCGTCGGGCCGCTGGCGCTCGCATATGTCCTCATCGGCGGCGCGCTCGGCGCCTTTGCGCTGGCGCTCGTCGGGATCTGCGTGATCAGCACGTTCGGGGTGACGATGGTGATGAGCCAGGAGTACCTCCCGCGGCGGATCGGAATGGCGTCCGGGCTCTCGATCGGCCTCTCGATCGGCCTCGGCGGGATCGCCGCGGTCGCGCTCGGCGCGGTGGCCGATTCCGTCGACCTGCGCACCGCGATGTACGTGACGGCCGCCGCTGCGGTGCCCGGTTTCGTGCTCGCTGCGCTTCTGCCGTCCTCGCGTGTAGGCTCGTCGGCCCATGGACAGCCCACGCGAGTTCTTCGAGACCCTGGAGTCGCGAGTTGACCCGGCGAAGGCCGCCGGGCTGACCGCGACCTACCGCTTCGAAATCGACGGCTCCGGCAACTGGACGGTCGACGTCGACGACGGGAAGGTCTCCGTCAGCGAAAACGGCGGCGACGCCGACTGCACGATCTCGACCTCCTCGGAGACGTTCCTGAAGATCGCCAACGGCGAGCAGAACCCGACGGCCGCCTACATGTCCGGGAAGCTGAAGGTCAAGGGCGACATGGGCCAGGCCATGAAGCTCCAGAAGCTCTTCTAGTCACTCCTCGAGCTCGACCAGGAGCTCGCCGCCGGCGACTCGGTCGCCTTCGCTCACATGGACGACGCGGACGATGGCTTCGTACGGGGAGACCACCGGCGTCTCCATCTTCATCGCCTCCAGCACGATCAGCGGCTGGCGCGGCTTGACGGTGTCGCCGTCTTCGACCAGGACGCGGATCACCGTGCCGGGCATCGGCGCCGTGAGCGAGCTTTGCGCGCCGCCGGGGTGGTCCTGGGAGGCGACCTCCGGGTCGGGCGGCGGTGCGGGCGGCGGGGTGGGGAGGTTGAGGCGGAACGCGCCCGCCCAGGGGCCGTCCGGAACGCGCAGCGGCGGCGCCGACAGCGGGGGGTTGTCCGTGAGGAACGCGGTCGTCGTGCGGCCGGCCCGCAGCGCCGGGTGTGCGACGAGCCAGCGCAGGAACGCGAGGTTCGTCACGACGCCTTCGACCTGGGTCTCGTCCAGCGCGGCCGCAAGCCGGTCGAGTGCCTGGTCGCGCGTGGGGCCGTGCGCGATGAGCTTTGCGATCAGCGGGTCGTAGCGCGTTCCGACCTCGTCGCCGGCCTCGATGCCCGCATCGACGCGGATCCCGGACGGCAGCCGCAGGCCTTCGATGAGCCCGGTCTGCGGCAGGAACGTGCGCGGATCCTCCGCGTAGAGCCGCACCTCCACCGCGTGACCCTCCAAGTAACAGTTTGTTACTTGTATCGGTTCGCCCTGCGCGATGCGGAGCTGCTCCTGGACGAGGTCAATTCCCGTGACGAGCTCCGTCACCGGGTGCTCGACCTGGATGCGGCCGTTCAGCTCGAGGAACCAGAAGTCGCGGCCGTCGAGCATGAACTCCGCGGTGCCGGCGCTGCGGTAGCCGATCGCACGCGCGAACGCGACCGCGGCCTCGCTCATCCGCTCGCGCAGCTCGGAGTCGAGCGCGGGGGAGGGCGACTCCTCGAGCACCTTCTGGTGGCGCCGCTGCACCGAGCACTCGCGTTCGCCGAGCGCGACGACCTCGCCGCGCGAGTCGCCCAGCAGCTGGATCTCGACATGGCGCGGTCGCTCGACGTAGCGCTCGCAGAAGACGCGATCGTCGCCGAAAGCCGCCTTGGCCTCGCGCCGAGCCGCGGCCAGCGCCTCCTCGAGCTCAGCAGGCTCCCGGACGACGCGCATCCCCCGACCGCCGCCGCCGGCTGCGGCCTTGACCATCAGCGGGAAGCCGATCTCGTTCGGCTCGCCCTGCGGGACGACGGGAACTCCCGCCTCGCCCGCGATCCGCTTCGCCTCGAGCTTGTCCCCGCCGGCGCGCAACGCGTCTGCGGCCGGCCCCACCCAGGTGAGGCCGGCAGCCTCTACCGCGGCAGCAAACTCGGGGCTCTCGGAAAGGAACCCATAACCCGGATGCACGGCGTCAGCGCCGGACTCCTGCGCGGCGCGGACAACTGCGTCGGGGTCGAGGTAGGAAGAGATCTCGACCGTCTCGTCGGCCGAACGGGCGTGCAGTGCGCCGCGATCGTCAGCCGGTGCTATGGCAACGGTGCCGATCCCGAGCTCGCGACAAGCCCGAAAGACGCGCAATGCGATCTCCCCGCGGTTTGCGACCAGGAGCTTTCGCATGCGGGGAGGCTAATGAGAAGCGGGATGGCCCGGGCTCACCGGGCCATCCCGCAGAGATGCTTTACGAGCCTGGTGCGCCTCCGCCGATGCTGCAGAGGAGCGAGCCGAGGATCCCGCCTTCAGAGTCGGCGGTGATCGTCAGGTGCACCTGATCGAGGTGGACGATCAGGCCGAGCAAGTTCAGATCGAGCGGCCCGAGCGTCAAATCGAGGATCGAGCAGATCATCTGAGGCGAAGCGTTGGGCCCGGTGCTGATCGAGCCGGAGCTCGTCTGGTAGAGCGGCACGCCCATGCGGACGCCCTTCGTCGAGAGGCCGCTGCGATGCGCAGCCTTCGTCAGGCTCTGTGCCTGCTGCGCCCCGCCCTGTCCGGCGAGCGAGCAGAGCAGCCGCCCGAGGAGACCCCCCTGCGAGTCGGCCGTGATCACGAGGTGGACGTTGCTCAGGTCCACGATCAGGCCGAGCAGGTTCAGGTGGGTCGGGGCGAGCGAAAGCTCGAGGACGGGACAGATCCTCTGCGCCGAATGGATGGCCTTCATGTGCAGCACGCGTGCGGTGAACCGCCTGCTGCTGGTTGCCGTCGGCAGATCCGACCTCGAGGCGACCGGCGCGAACTTCGCGTATGTCGTCCCCACGGCGTAGAGCTTCTTCCCACGCCTCACGAACTTCTGAATCGTGACGCGCACGTTCATCATCCCGACTTGCTGGGTGCTTCCGGCCGCAGCGATCCTCGTCTGCGACTGCGTGGCGTTGCCGGAGCCCGTCGCCGTGGCTGCGAATGCAAGTGCAGCGACCGCGACGAGGGCAATCACCGTCGCCAGGTACTTGCGCGACATTTTGGTTCCCCCCTTCGTTGTTTGGGGAGCCGCCTACCCGATCGAAAATAAGGAAAACCCGGGTTACAAATGCCAGGAAGGCTGCCGCTTTTCGGCGAATGCCCGTAGGCCTTCCTGCCCTTCTTCGCTGGTGCGGCGCTGGGCGATGCGGCGTTCGGTCCCGAGCCCGTCGGGCCGCTCGAGGACGAGTTTTTTGGCGTGGCGAGCCGCTTCGGGGCCGGCCGAGCGCAGCTCCTCGAGCAGGCTGTCGACCGCTGCGTCCAGGTCGTCGGCGAGCTCGTGGACGAGGCCGATTCGCAGCGCCGTCTGAGCGTCGAAGCGCTCACCGGTGACGAAGTAGCGCCGGGCTGCGCTGGCGCCGATCTTGGCCAGCGCGTAGGGCGAGATGACCGCCGGGATGATTCCGAGCTTGACCTCCGAGAACGCGAACTTCGCGTCCGGCGCTGAGACGGCGATGTCCGAGCACGCCACGAGACCGCAGCCGCCGCCGAGGGCGTGGCCCTGCACACGGGCAATCACCGGCGCGGGGCACGAATCGATGGTCTCGAGCATCTTCCGGAGCCGCCGCGCGTCGGCGACGTTCTCCTCGTAGCTGAGGTCAGCCGCCGCGCGCATCCACTCGACGTCGGCGCCCGCGGAGAAGCTCTTGCCTTCGCCGGCGAGGACGACGGCGCGAACCTCCTCGCCGACCCCGGTGAACGCCTCGGTCAGCTCCTGGATCAGCGCCGCGTCGAACGCGTTCCGGTGCTCGGGCCGGGACATCGTGATCCGCAGGACGTCTCCGGCCTGCTCGGAGCGCAGCGCTGCCATAGGTCGGCAGCTTAAAGTTGGGACATGCTGCGCGGAGCGCTCGCGGCCGCCGTCACCCCCCTCCGCGACGACGGCGCCGCGCTGGACGAGGACGCCTTTCGGCCCTATCTCGACTTCCTGGCCGCGGGCGGGCTCGACGGGATCCTCGCGCTTGGGACGACGGGGGAGGGGATCCTGCTCTCGGCGGCTGAGCGCCGGCGCGCGGCGGAGCTGTTCCTCGAAGGGCCGCTGCCCGTGATCGTTCACGCCGGCGCGCAGACGACCGCCGAGACCGTGGCGCTGGCCGAGCACGCGGCCGCCTCCGGAGCCGCCGGAGTCGCCGTGATCGGCCCGCCCTACTACCCGCTCGACGAGGAGGCGCTCCTCGAGCACTTCGCCGCCGCCGCCCGGGCCGCCGCGCCGCTGCCGTTCTACGTCTACGAGTTCAAGGCGCGGAGCGGCTACGCGGTCCCGGTCGCCGTCATCGAGCGGCTGCGCGACGCGGCCGCGAACCTCGCCGGCCTGAAGGTCTCCGACCGCCCGCTCGAAGCCGTCCAGCCCTACCTGCTCGAGGGCCTCGACGTCTTCGTCGGCGCGGAAGACCTCCTGCCGGTGGAAGGCGCCGCGGGGACGGTCTCGGGGCTCGCGTCGGTCTTTCCCGAGCGCGTCGTGTCGCTCGAGGGAGTTGGAGAGCTGCGCGCCGCGCTCGATCGCTTTCCGTTCCAGGCCGCGGCGAAGTACGTGCTCGGGCGGCGCGGAGTGCGGGTGCGCGACGACGTTCGAGCCCCGTTGCGGCGGCTGACCGACCACGAGAAGCGGGAGCTGGACGAGTGGCTCGAATCGTTGTAGCGGGCGCTGGCGCGATGGGCGCCTCCGTCGCGTTCCATCTCGCTTCGCTTGGCGCTCGCGGGGTCATCCTCGCCGACCGCGCCGGCATCGCCGCCGGAGCGACATCGAAGGCGATGGGCGGTGTGCGGCAGCAGTTCTCGACCGCGGCCGAGGTGCGCCTCGCTCAGGCCAGCATCCGCTTCTTCGAGGAGCTCGGCCCGCCGCTCTTCGAGCAGGTCGGCTACCTCTTCCTCGCGACGACGGAGCACGGCCTCGCCGAGCTCGAGGAACGGCGGGAGCTGCAGGCCGAGCTGGGCGTGCCGGTGGAGCGAGTCGACCCGAGCTTCGTCGAGGGCCTGCACACCGCCGACGTCCTCGGCGCGGTCAACTGCGCGACCGACGGCATCGCGGATCCTCCCGCGGTCACCCGCGAGCTCGTACGGCGCGCCCACAAACTCGGAGTCGAGCTGCGCGAGGGCACCGATGCGGCCGAGCTCGATGCCGAGGTCCTCGTGATCGCGTGCGGTCCGTGGTCGCCGGAGCTCGCCGCCAAGCGCGGGGTCGAGCTCCCGATCCGCCCGCTCTGCCGCCAGCTGCTCGAGACCGGTCCGCTCGCGCTGCCCGAGAACCTCCCGATGATCCTCGAGGCGGAGACGGGCTTCCACTTCCGCCGCCGAGGCGACAAGCTGGTCGTCGCGATGACCGACCCCGAGCCGCGGTGGGGCTTCGAGGAGGAGGTCGACGAGTCGCTCATCGACGACCGCCTCGCGCGCCTGCACCACCGCTATCCGCCCTCCGCCGAGGCGGCGATCGAGCGCTCGTGGGCCGGCCTCTACGACATGACTCCCGACGCGCACCCGATCCTCGGCGAGATCGCGGACGGGGTCTACGCCGCCTGCGGCTTCTCCGGCCACGGCTTCATGCAGTCGCCCGCGGTCGGCCGCGCGCTCGCCGAGGAGATCCTTGGCGAGACGCCGAGCCTCGACCTAGGCCCGTACCGACTCGGCCGGTTCGACGCCGGAGCGACGTTCCCCGAGAAGCTCGTCCTCTAGGACGCGGAGGAGGCGCCGGAACGCGCGCTCCGGAAGCTCGGGATAGACCGGAACGAACACGACCTTCTCCATCAGGCGCGCGGCTGCCGGCGCGGGCTCGATGGCCGCGATGGAGCTCGTCGCGGCGGTCGCGTCGAAGCCGTGTTCCCGCAGGACGTCGATCGTCCCCTTCGGATCGTCCACGGCGATCGGGAAGACCCAGTGCGTGCGTTCGTCCGCGGCGCGGCCGGGCTGGAACACCCTCAGCGGCAGGCTTCGCGCGGCGGCCTCCCCGCGCTCCGCCCGCCGGGCCAGGCGATCGGAGTCGAACGTCCGGAGCCGGCGGCGCAGCAGAGCGAGCAACGGCGACGACGGCCGTCGTCGCAGCCACTCGCCGAACTCATCGCGGTCGTCACTCGAGGGCGGCTTGAGCGCGTGCACCGAGCGGTTCACGAGCGCGTCGACGTCGAGCCCTGCCCGCGACCCGGCCCGGACGAAGACCTCGTAGACCCAGGGATGCCCAAGGGCCAGCAAGCCCGCGAAGCGGACGACGCGCAGCGCGTACTCCTTGCGGCTCTGCCCCGGCCATCTCTCCTGTGCCCGGCGCATGCGCTCGCGCACCGCCGGGTCGCGCAGGTACGCGATCGCGCCCCCCAGAGCCGGCGCCGTCTTGGTCGAGCCGAAGCTGAAGAGCGCCGCATCTGTCCGCGCGTCCCCGGTGTCCCGCGCCGACCGGAGGGTCTGAGCGCAGTCCTCGATCAGCACGAGCCCGTGCCGCCTGGAGAACGCGATCGCCTCGTCGAGGTCGACGCGCGCGCCGAACAAGTGCGCGACCACGAGCCCGCGCGTCCGCTCGGTGACCGCCTCGTCGCGGAGGTGCGGTTTCAGCGTCTCGAGGTCGAGGTCGACCGGCACCGGCACCAGGCCGTGCCGGCTGACGATCCGGGCCATGTCCGGGTGCGTGATCGCAGACAGCAGGATCTCGCTGCCCTCGTCGAAGGCGAGCGCGTCCAGGAGGAGCTCGAACGCCGACCGTGCCGAGAAGCAGACAAGCGCGCCCTCGGGAGCCGCTTCCTCGATCTCCGCAGCGAGCCGCAGCTCGTTCCGGGCCCACAGACACGCGAGCGCGGCGTATGCGATGTGCCGCGGCTTCAGGTCGAGGCGGTGGCGCGGGTGGACGCTACGCCTCCACCTCGAACTCCTCGCCGATCTCCGGGTCCTTGCCGATCAGCTCGCGGACCCGGCCCATCGCGATCAGCGAGCCCGAGAACGAGATCAGCCCGAACCGCTCGGTCGCCGGATCCGAGATCCAGTGGTCGCCCTCGGGAAGGTCGGGCAGCTTCGCGCGCAGCTCGTCCAGCGTCGTCTTCGAGTCGCCGACGTTCCAGAGGAGCAGCCTGACCGTCACGCGTCAGGGACGCCTGGCGTGGGCAGCTTCGCCATCAGCTCCTTGAGGCGGCGGAGCACGTCGGCCTCCTCGTGCCCGAAGTCGTCCAGATAGGAGTGCAGCGCCGCCCGCAGGAGGCGCAGCTCGTCGTCGGTCAGCTCCAGCGTGTGGTTCAAAACGGCTCCCTCGGCTCGTAGCTTCCGCGGCGTGCGCCGACCGCGATGAAGGTCAACCCTTCCGGCCCTGCGATCGGCATTCGTGTCGTCCCGGGATCGAATCGGAGAAACGTGCCCGCTGCGACCTCAACTTCCTCGCCGTCGATCCGGTAGACGCCCGATCCGCGGATGATCACGTTGACCTCCTCCTGGCCGCTCTCGGACTCGTCGTGCTCGCGGCCCTCGCTGTTCGGAGCGATCTCGAACCAGTTGATCCCGAACGCTTCGACGCCGAGCACCTTGCGCACGAATCGCACCGAGCCGCCCGGCCCGGCGCCCTCGATCTCGTCGATGTGGGTGATCGAATACCCCATTACCGCACGTGGGTGAGAGCGTAGACGGCCAGCGCCACCAGGACGGCCACGAATGTGACCACGAGCAGCAGCAGCAGTCCGGAGGGCATCGCCGCAGCGCTGCGGAGCGACTCGTTCGAGCGCGCGTCGCGGAACCGGGCGGAAGCCGGCCGCTCGCGCCAGGCCTCGGACGCGGCAGCCTCGGCTTCGGCCCTCGTCAGCCCGAGCTGCCGGAGAACCGCAGCCAGCTCGTCCTCCCGGTCGATCTGGCGCTGGACGCTCTGCCCTCCCGGTACCCGGACGAGCACCCACTTGTTCAGGGCGAACAGGATCTCCACCTCGCCCTGGCCGGTGGGGTAGAGAACCCGGCCGGACGTCACATCCGGAAGACCCCGAAGGTGGTCTCGGGGATCGGCGCGTTCAGCGCGGCCGAGATGCCGAGCGCGAGGACGCGGCGCGTGTCCTTCGGGTCGATGATTCCGTCGTCCCAGAGCCGCGCGGTCGAGTAGTACGGGTTGCCTTCGGCCTCGTACTTGGCGCGGATCTCGTCCGCGTCCGCGTCGCCGACCATCGTCAGCACCGTCGCCGCCTGCTCGCCGCCCATCACGGAGATGCGCGCGTTCGGCCACATCCAGAGCTGCCGGGGCGAGTAGGCGCGGCCGCACATGCCGTAATTCCCGGCACCGAAGGAGCCGCCGACGATGACGGTGAACTTCGGCACCTCGGCGCAGGCGACCGCGGTCACGAGCTTGGCGCCGTCGCGTGCGATCCCGCCGGCCTCGTACTCCTTGCCGACCATGAAGCCCGTGATGTTCTGCAGGAAGACGAGCGGGACGCGCCGCTTGCAGGCGAGCTCGACGAAGTGCGCTCCCTTGGCGGCCGACTCGCCGAAGAGGACCCCGTTGTTGGCGAGGATCGCGACCGGATTGCCCTCGATCCGCGCGAAGCCGCACACGAGGGTCTCGCCGTAGAGCGCCTTGAACTCGTGGAAGCGCGAGCCGTCGACTAGCCGAGCGATCAGCTCCCGCGGGTCGACCTGCTCGCGGAAGTCGTTCGGGATCAGGCCGTAGAGCT
>DATDFL010000227.1:0-2744 GCA_036522595.1 Gaiellaceae bacterium | reverse complement strand
CGCCCCGCGCTCCCGCGCCCGCTCGACGTACGACACGACGTCGGGAGTCCGGCCCGACTGCGAGAGCGCAACGACGACCGAGCTCGAGAGGTCGAGCTCTGCCCCGTAGTAGACGCTCATGGAGATCGAGTCGCGGAGGGCCGTCCAGCCGGGCAAGAGCCCGAACGCGTAGACGCCGTACGAGGCGGCCGCGTCCGACGAGCCGTGGCCGACCAGACGCAGCGCGGTCGGCTTCCGCTCCGCGCACGCGCGTCCAACCGAGATGAACGCGTCCAGCTGCTCCAGCAGGGAGAGCAGCGCCGCCGGCTGCTCGCGCACCTCGGCGAGGAAGATCCGCTTCGATGCGTTCATGCCGCCGGCTCGCCGACGTCGGCCTCGGCCACGTGACACGCCGCGAGTCGCCCCGGCCCGAGAGGCCGCAGGAGCGGCGTCACCGTCTCGCACTCGGCGATCGCGTACGGGCAGCGCTGCCGGAAGCGACAGCCTTCTGTCGGGTTCACGACCTTCGGCGGCTCACCCACGTCCGCCGCGTCCGAGATGCGCAGCGGCGCCCTTGGGTCGGGAACCGCCGACAGCAACAGCTGCGTGTACGGGTGCTTCGGACGCTGGATGACGTCCTCGACCGGCCCCTCCTCGACCAGGTGCCCCCCGTACATGACGAGGACGCGGTCGGCGATGTAGCGGGCAGAAGCGACGTCGTGCGTGATGTAGAGGAACGAGACGCCCTCCCGCTCGCGGAGCTCGCTCATCAGGTTGAGGAGCCCGATCCGGATCGAGACGTCGAGCATCGAGACCGGCTCGTCCGCGATGATCAGCTTCGGGCTGAACGCGAGCGCCTGCGCGAAGCCGACCCGCTGCCGCTGGCCGCCGCTCAGCTCGTGCGGGAACTTCGCGACCATCTTGCCCGGCGGCACGAGGCCGACCTCGCCGAGCACCCGCTCGACCTCGGGCCGTCCCAGCCCTCGCCGGTGCAGCCGCAGCGCCCGCTTGATCCCGTGCGACACCCGGTACGCAGGGTTGATCGACGAGTATGGGTCCTGGAAGACCATTGGAACGTCGCTCGCGTACGCGAGGCGCTGCTTGCGCCCGCGCAGCGAGCTCAGCGGCCGCCCCTCGAAGTAGATCTCGCCGCTCGTGGGCTTGTACACGCGCGCGAGGAGCCGCGCGATGGTGCTCTTGCCGCTGCCGCTCTCGCCGACGAGCGCGACGATCTCGCCGCGGCCGATCGTCAGGTTGACGTCGTCGACGGCATGCAGCACCTGGCCCGAGAGGAGCTTCCCGACCCGGAAGTGACGCGTCAGGCCCTCGGTGCGGAGCAGCGGCTCGCTCACCGCGCCACCACCGCCTCGCGCGCGTGCTCGTGGAGGACGCAGCGCACGAGATCGCCCTCGACCTCGTACAGCGGAGGCGCCGCAGCGCAGCGCTCGTGCGCGTGCGGGCAGCGCGGCGCGAAGCGGCAGCCGGCCGGCGGGCGCAGCAGGTCCGGCGGTGAGCCCGGAATCCCGACCAGGCGCACCTTCTCGCCGTGGATCGACGGGAAGGCCTCGAGCAGCCCCTGCGTGTACGGGTGCAGTGGCCGGTCGAAGACCTGCCGTGTCTTGCCGAACTCCGCGACCTGCGCCGCGTACATGACGAGCAGCCGGTCGGAGAAGTGGCTCACCAGCGACATGTCGTGCGTCACGAAGATGACCGCGAAGCCGAGCCGCTCCTGCAGCTCCTTGATCTGCACCATCAGCGACCGCTGCGCGACGACGTCGAGCGCCGAGGTCGGCTCGTCCATGATGATCAGGTCGGGCGTGAACAGCAGCGCCATCGCGATCATCGCCCGCTGGCGCATGCCGCCCGAGAGCTGGTGGGGGTAGCTGTGCAGGTGCACCGGGTCGATCGAGACCAGTCGCAGCACCTCCTTCGACCGCTTCTCGATCTCGCGCTTGGACAGGTCCGAGTGCGCCTTGAGCGCATCGCGGAACTGCGCCTCGACGGTCAGCACCGGGTTGAGCGCGTTCATCGCGCTCTGCATCACTACCGAGTACTCGCGCCAGCGGATCGCCCGGAGCTCTTTCTCGGTGAGCGTCACCATGTTGCGGCCCTTGAAGAGCACCTGCCCGCCGGTGATCTCGCCGGCGAGCGGTGCGCCGAGCAGCCGCGCGATCGCATAGAGCAGCGTCGACTTGCCGCAGCCCGACTCGCCCACGATCCCCAGGAATTCGCCGCGCCGCAGATCGAGGTCGACATTGTCGACCGCGACCACCGGCCCCTCGTCGGAGGCGTACGCGACGGAGAGGCCGCGCACCTCGAGGATTTTCTCCGAGTCGGCCGCAGCCAACGCTTCGGGAGGCGTGTCGAGCTCCTGAGCGCCCTTGCGCTCCAACCGCCGCAGCCGCAGCGCCGGATTCGAGATCTCGTCGAAGGCGTAGTTGAGAAGCGCGAACGCGGCGCCGAGGAGCGCCACGCAGACTCCGGGCATGATCGCCCAATAGGCCATCCCCGCCCCCAGCGCCTCGTTGTTCTCGGCCCAGTAGAGCATCGTCCCCCAGCTCTGGCTGTTCGGGTCGCCGAGGCCGATGAACTGCAGCCCCGCGGCGAACAGGACGGCGTACAACGCGGCGCCGAGGAACGACGCCACGATCAGCGACGTCATCGTCGGCAGGATCTCGAAGACGATCACGTAGAACCGCCGCTCGCCGCGCACACGCGCGGCCTCGAGGAAGTCGCGGCTTCGCAGGGAGAGGGTCTGCGAGCGA
>DATDFL010000226.1:0-4383 GCA_036522595.1 Gaiellaceae bacterium | reverse complement strand
GCCGTACTTGGAGAAGATGATCTCGTCGCCCTCGGCGACCTCCATCGGGTTGATCTCGCCCTTGTCGTTGCGAGCACCCGGGCCGGCAGCGAGCACGCGGCCGCGCTGCGGCTTCTCCTTGGCGGTGTCAGGGAGGACGATGCCGCTCACCGTCGTCTCCTCTTCCTCGAGAACCTCGACGATGAGGCGGTCTCCCAGTGGCTGTAGATCCATCCAGCCCCTCCTTCTCGTGACTTTGTGACAGTCCTTGGCACTCTGAGCCTCTGAGTGCCAGGAGGCATGATAACGGCTTATCTGCGGGCTGCGCAAGGAAGTGTTACAAACCCTTTGTGCGACGGGAGTTCTCGGCAGGCGGGGTGCTTGTGCGCCGCCTCAAGGGCGATTGGGTGATGGCCGCGATCCGGCCTGCGGGCAAGGAGCCGGGGGTCTGGGCCCTGCCGAAGGGGATCATCGGCGACGGCGAGAAGCCCGACGCGACGGCCCTGCGCGAAGTCGAGGAGGAGACCGGCGTAGAGGGACGGCTCGTCGAGAAGCTCGGCGACGTGCGCTACGTCTACACGTGGGCCGGTGAGCGAGTGTTCAAGGTCGTCAGCTTCTACCTGCTGCGGTACTCGAAGGGGCGTCTGGGCGACCTTCCTCCCGCGACCGCGCACGAGGTGGCCGAGGTTCGCTGGCTCCCGCTCGAGGAGGCGCCCGGCCTGTTGGCGTACAAGGGTGAACGGGAGATGGCTGAACGGGCCCTCGCGGCACTATGATTCCGCGCGCCCGGTGGCAGGAGACGATCACGCGATGTTTGCCCTGAATTTCTATTCGCCGATGGTGGCCGACCAGCTGCGCAGCGGCCGCAAGACGGCGACGATCCGTCTCGGCGACAAATCGCGCAAGTACAAGAAGGGCATGATCGTCCAGGTGCTCGCGGGCACGCGCTACAGCCCGCGGCTGAAGATCTTCGACGCGGTGATCGACAAGGTCGAGGTCAAGCAGCTCTCGGAGCTTTCACCGCGCGAGATCGAACACGACAACCCGGAGATCCGCCGCCCGGAGGAGATGGCTAGCTTCCTGGGCCAGCTCTACAACCGCGAGGTCGGCGACGACGAGATCGTGACGCTGATCCGCTTCTCCGAGATCCGGGGCTAGCCCTTCCGGATCCGCACGCCGAACTGCTCCGGTGGGCGCAGCTCGCCGCCGCACGACTCGCACTCGACCGCGAACGCCGACGAGAACCGCGCGCCGCAGCTCGGGCACCGGGAGCGGAGCTCCCCGCCGCACTGAGGGCACTGCGCCGGCAGCTCGTCCTCGAACTCCTCGAAGTAGCGCTGCGCCGAGCCGCAGCCGAGACAGACGGCGACCCAGTCCCCGAGGGTCTTGCGCCGCTCCTCCTGGAGCCAGCTCCGGGCCTTGCTCACCGGTTCTGCAACGCGTCGAGCGCGATGCCGAGCGCGATCCCGAGCCGGCGATCGACGCGCTTCTCCGTGTCGCTCGCGAGGTCGAGCGTGTACGTGTCGCGGATCGAGAGGAACTTCCGCGTGAAGTGCCCGAGCTCCCGCTCGCCGGTATGGATCACGAAGTCGTACGGGATCGGCACCCACTCGCCGTAGGGCACGAAGTCGACCACACGGCGCGCGATCGCCAGGAAGGCGTTCTTCTCCTTCGCAACCGCGAGCTCCTCGTCGGCGGGCGAGAGGATCCGCCAAGTCGAGCGCAGCAGGGACTTCCGGAACTGGTGCTCGAGCACGCCGATCGGCTGGCCGTTTGCGTCGTGGACGTCGTACCGGCCGCCGATGTCGATGACGCGACGGGCCTTGATGCGGAACAGCTCCTGGGCCTCGCTCTCGTCGGCGAAGAAGCGGATGTCCTCGCGAAACGCCATCCGCTTCTGGCGGATGAAGGCCACCGGCGGCCCGGGAATCTCGCCCCCGGCCAGCGGCGCGACCCGGTAGAGGTTGACGATCGGCCGGACCAGCTGGTCGATCCGAAACCGGTCGTGCTGCTGCAGTTCCTCGGCCGCCACAGATGCGACTGTACCGCCCGAACGATCGTTAGAGTTGGGCCCGATGGCGATCGCCCGTGAAGCCGAGCCCGTAGGCTCGCTGCAAGAGGTCAAGGAGGCAGGTCTCGACCGCGAGGATCTCCTCGGCGTCTACCGCAACATGCTGGTCACGCGCGGGATCGAGGAGCGCGGCCACATCCTCTACAAGCAGGGCAAGATCCCCGGCTCGTTCTACACGGGCCGCGGCAACGAGGCCGCTGCGGTCGGCGTCGCGACCGCGATGGACGACGACGACGTCGGCACGCCGCTCCACCGCGACATGGGCGTCCACGTCTCGCGCGGGGTCGAGCCGTGGCGGATCTTTGCGCAGTACATGGGCCGCGCCGACGGGCCGACGCGGGGCAGGGACGGCAACGTCCACATGGCCGACTCGCGCCTGGGGCTGCTCGCGATGGTCAGCCACCTGCCGGCGATGTTGCCGGTGGCTGTCGGGTGCGCGCTCGCATTCCGGATCCGCGAGGAGAAGCGCGTCGCCGTCGGCTGGTTCGGCGAGGGCGCGTCCGCGCGCGGCGACACCCACGAGGCGATGAACCTCGCGGGCGTCCGCAAGCTGCCGGTGGTGTTCATCTGCGACAACAACCAGTGGGCCTACTCGACGCCGACCTACCTCGAGTACGCGACCGAGCACGTCGCCGACCGCGCCGAGGCATACGGCTTCGAGGGCGTGGTCGTCGACGGCACCGACGTCCTCGCCGTCTACCGCGAGACCCGCCGGGCAATCGAGAAGGCGCGCAGCGGCGGAGGGCCGACGCTGATCGAGTGCCTGACGCTCCGCATGGAGGGCCACGCGGTACACGACGACGCGTTCTACGTCCCGAAGGACATGTTCGAGCGCTGGGCCGCGAGCGACCCGATCGAGCGCTTCCGCAGCTGGCTCCGGGAGCACGCCGACCTGGGCGACGCCGACGAGGACGAGATCACCTCCGGCGTCAAGAAGCTGCTGAACGACGCGCTGCAGCGCGCCGAGGAGTCGCCGCTGCCGGACCCGTCCTCGCTCCTCGAAGGCGTCTTCGCGAGCCCCGAGGACCTCGACACGCCCCACCACAAATAGTGGCTGAGAAGACCTATCTCCAAGCGATCTCGGACGGCCTCCGCCAGGAAATGCGCCGCGACAAACGCGTCTTCGTGATCGGCGAGGACGTCGGCGTCTACGGCGGCGCATTCAAGGTGACGCTCGGCTTCCAGGAGGAGTTCGGGCCGTGGCGCGTGATCGACTCGCCGCTCTCCGAGACGGCGATCGTGGGCGGCTGCACCGGCGCGGCGATCATGGGAATGCGGCCCGTCGCCGAGATGCAGTTCGCGGACTTCATCTCCTGCGCCTGGGACCAGCTCGTCACCGTCGCGGCGAAGCAGCGCTACCGCGCCGGCACTCCGGTGCCGATCGTCGTCCGGCTCCCGTCGGGGGGCGGCTTCTCCGGCGGGCCGTTCCACTCGCAGAACCCGGAGAGCTCGTTCGCGCACATTCCGGGCCTGAAGGTCGTTTGCCCCGCAACGCCCGAGGATGCGAAGGGCCTGCTGGTGACCGCGATCGAGGACCCGAACCCGGTGCTCTACTTCGAGCACAAGCACCTCTACCGCCGCATCAAGGCCGAGGTCCCGGACGACCGCTACACCACCCCGTTCGGCCAGGCGCGGATCCACCGCGAGGGCGACGACGTCTCGGTGATCACCTGGGGCGCGATGGTCTGGACCGCCGAAGAGGCTGCGCAGCAGCTCGAGGCCGACGGGATCTCGGTCGAGATTCTGGACCTGCGCACGCTGATCCCCTGGGACAAGAAGGCGGTTCTTGCGAGTGTGTCGAAGACATCCAAGGTCTTGGTGCTCCACGAGGACACGCACACCGGCGGCTTCGGCGGCGAGATCGCCGCGACGATCGCCGAGGAAGCCTTCGAGGAGCTGGACGCACCCGTGAAGCGGCTGACCGCTCCGGATACCCCGGTGCCGTTCTCGCCGCCTCTCGAGAAGGCATACATCCCGCAGGCCGACGACGTGGCCTCCGCCCTGAAGGAGCTCGCTGAATACTGATGGCCACGACCTCCGCGATCGACGTCGTCATGCCGCAGATGGGCGTCTCCGTGTCGGAGGGGACGATCACGAAGTGGCTCAAGCAGGAAGGCGAGCAGATCGCGGCCGACGAGCCGCTGCTCGAGATCTCGACTGACAAGGTCGACACCGAGGTGCCGAGCCCGGGCGAGGGCGTCGTGCAGCAGATCCTCGTCCAGGAGGGGCAGACCGTCGACGTGGGGACGAAGCTCGCGGTGATCGCGCCGGCCGGGGCAGAGGCGCCGGCAGCGGAACCGGAGCCCGAGGCCGCAGCGCCGGAGCCCGAGCAG
>DATDFL010000225.1:0-3451 GCA_036522595.1 Gaiellaceae bacterium | reverse complement strand
CGATGATCGGGCTCGCGCTCGCCCTCGAGCCGCAACCGTACTGTCGCGAGCTCCTCGAGCAGGTGCAGCGGGAGCTGTTCCACATCGGGGCGGAGCTCGCAATGATGGGCCCGACGAAGGCGGCCAAGGCGCTGCGCCGGCCGCCGATCGGCCTCCAGCAGGTGGCGGTGCTGGAGGAAGCGATCGACCGCCACGAAGCCGAGCTGCCGCCGCTCACGCAGTTCATTCTCCCGGGCGGCGTCCCCAAGGGAGCCGCCCTGCACCTGGCGCGCACGGTCTGCCGCCGGGCGGAGCGGGCGGTGGTACGGCTGCATCGCGAGCACGGGGCTGGTGCGACGTCTTCCGTGGTCCCGTACTTGAACCGGCTGTCCGATCTCCTCTTCGTTCTCGCGCGCGTCGCCAACCGCAGCGCCGGCGTTCCCGATATCACGTGGTGAAGATCCACGTGCCGATCACGGAGCACCGCGACGCGTCGTACGACATCCTGATCGGCCGCGGGCTCCTCGCCGACCTGCCCGCCCTCGTCCGAGCGGCGTGCGACGCGCCGCGCTACGCCGTCATCACCGATTCGCACGTCGGCCCCCTGTACGGGCGCGCCGCCGTTGCCCGATGCCACGACGGCACGTTCCACGCCGAGCTGTTCGAGTTCCCGGCCGGCGAGTGGAACAAGACGCGCGAGACGTGGGCGACGCTGTGCGACAAGCTGCTTGCGGCGCAATTCGGCCGGGATAGCGCCGTCATTGCGCTCGGGGGCGGCGTCGTGGGGGACGTCGCGGGCTTCGTCGCCGCGACCTATCTGCGCGGCGTGCCCTACGTGCAGGTCCCCACGTCGCTCCTCGCCATGATCGACTCGTCTATCGGGGGGAAGACGGGGGTGGACGCGCCGGCGGGCAAGAATCTCCTGGGGGCATTCCACCAGCCGCGCCGCGTCGTCGCGGACCTCGACACGCTCGGCACCCTCGCCCCCGTCCAGATCGCGGCCGGGATGTCCGAAGCGATCAAGCATGGTGTGATCGCCGACGCGGACTACTTCGCCTTCCTCGAGCGCGAGCAACCCGCCATCGCCGCGAAGGACCCCTCCGCGCTGGCCTGGGCCGTGCAACGCTCGGTCGAGATCAAGGCCGCGATAGTCGCCGCGGACGAGCGCGAAGCCGGACGCCGCGCGGTTCTCAACTTCGGTCACACGGTCGGGCACGCCATCGAGGCGTCCGCCAGGTTCGCGCTGCTTCACGGCGAAGCGGTGGCCATCGGCATGTCGTACGAAGCTCGGCTCGCCGAAGCGCTCGAGATCGCGGAGCGAGGCACCGCGGACCGCGTGCGAGCGCTGATCGAGCGTTATGGCTTGCCGCTCGAGCGCCCCGAGAACGCGGCGGTGGACGATCTCATCGCGGCCATGCAGCTCGACAAGAAAGCGCGTGCCGCTACCGTACGCTTCGCCCTCCCGCGGGCGATCGGCGTCATGCACGGCAGCGAGCAGCACGGTTGGACGGTCGCGGCCCCCGAACGACTGGTCAGAGAAGTGCTCGAGGCGGCATGATAACAACATAGTGATCAACAACTTACCAACAACATCCACATTCTCCACACGCTGCACCGCGGGTGGACCCCTATCGCGAACGCGCCATCCACGCGAGCTTGTCCACAACGATGTGGATCGTGGACAAATCGCGGAACCAATCACTGCTCTCGTAATTTGTGATGTGGAAAACTGCGGTGATTTGCACCACTGACGAGTGATTCCTATATTGGCGCCACTCGCTTACTCTCCAACGTCACCACCGTCCACAGTCGGAGCCCTAGCTATGGCGCGGTCGAACGGAGGCAAGGCGAAGGCATTCTTTCGAGCGAATCCCTCAGGAGCCTTCGACCAGTACCTGCAGGACATCCAAAAGCTGCCCCTGATTAAGGACCCCGCCGAAGAGCGCCGGCTGGCGCGGCGAGTTCAGCGGGGTGATGAAAAAGCCGCCGAGCGGCTCGTCACAGCCAACCTTCGATTCGTCATCTCCTACGTCAAGAAATATCAGGGTCACGGCCTCGACCTCTCCGAGCTGGTTGCCATCGGCAATGAGGGATTGCTCAAGGCCGTAAAGAAGTTCGATCCTGACCAGGGCGTGAAGTTCATCTCGTACGCTGTGTGGTGGGTGCGGCAGGCAGTGCTGAAGGCCCTCGCCGAGCAGACCCGCAGCGTTCGCATCCCGTTGAACCAGAACTCGCAGCTGATCCGCATGAGTCGCACGGAGACGTACCTCTCCCAGGAGCTCGGCCGCGAGCCGACCGACGACGAGATTGCGTTGGCGCTCGAAGACACGGTCGAGAACGTGCGCACGGCGCGCCGCATGACCGCCGCCGAGCTCTCGCTTGACGCCCCCGTAGACCGCAGCGACAAGGACGCCGCCACGCTGGGCGAGCGCTTCGCGGGCCAGGAAGGCGGCGACATCGAAGAGAAGACCGACGGCAAGCTGATGCGCGAGTTCATCGACCGAATCTTCCAGAAGTACCTCGCCCCCCGCGAGCGCAAGATTCTCTATCTCTACTACGGCCTCGAGGAAGGCAGCGAGGCCATGACGCTCGAAAAGATCGGCGCGCTGATGGGCGTGACGCGGGAACGGATCAGGCAGATCCGTGAACGCGCCTTTGAGAAGCTGCGTGAATCGCCCGACGGAAAAGCGCTGAAGGGATTCTGGAGAGCGGCCTAAAGACTAGACGCGCAGACGCGGCAGACGCACAAACGACTAGACGCAGCAGACGCACAGACGCGGTAGACGCACAGGGGTGAACAGTGACGGGTCTGACCCCGGTTTGCTGTTCACCCCTGTGCGTCTGTGCGTCTGCGCGTCTAGTATATAGGTATGGCTCGTGAGCTCCCGATCTTTCCTCTGCCGATCGTCCTGTTCCCCGGGGTCCCGCAGTCGTTGCACATCTTCGAGCCTCGCTATCGCCGGCTCCTCTCCGACTGTCTCGCGGCCGATCGACGGTTTGGGATCGCGTACGTGGCCCCGGAGCGCGCGCCGGGCGCCGATCCCGCCCCGGATCCGGGCGCTTTGGGGTGCGTGGCCCTGATCCACTCCACGCGGCGACTCCCGGACGGCCGCTCCAACATCGTCACCGTCGGCGAGCGGCGCTTCGTGCTGCTGGAATGGCTCGACACCGATCGGCCTTATTGGGTCGCGCGCGTGGCGGAATTCGATGACGAGCCCGCCGAACCGGACGAGGCAGCGACGCTCGCCCTCGCCGTGCGCCGCCGATTCGCTCGGCTCGCCCGAGCGCTCGGCGCGCTGGCCGGAGGCGACGAGGAGGCGATTGAGCTGTCGGAGGACCCCGAGCGGCTCTCGTTCCAGGTGGCTGCGGCGCTCGAGCTCGAGCCGGACGCCCAGCGGGCGCTCCAGGCGCTCCGCAGCACCACCACCCGCCCGCCGCCGTGCGTCCGTCGCCAGCGGCTCGAGCAGGGCGG
>DATDFL010000224.1:0-10886 GCA_036522595.1 Gaiellaceae bacterium | reverse complement strand
CAACGTGTACAAGCTGACCCGCTGATGCGGTTGCTGATCGTCGGCCTGCTCGCGCTCGCGGTCGGCGGGGCATCGCAGACGGCAACGACGGTGCGGCAGGGAGGCAACTGGACGCGGTTCGGCTACGACGCCGCGCGCAGCAACACGGGGCCGGCGCGCACGGGGTTCACGGCCGCGAACGTGGGCAAGCTGCGGCGGCTGCAGGTTCGCCTGCCCGGAACCGCAGACTCGTCGCCGATCTACCTCCGCGGGGTACTGGTGAAGGGCCGCCGACACGACGTGTTCTTCGTCACCACGTCGTACGGGATCACCGTGGCCGTCGATGCGGGCTCGGGCAAGATCCTTTGGCGGTTCAAGCCGCGGGGCTACGCGTCGTGGGCAGGGTCGGAGCGGATCACGAACTCGAGCCCGATCGCCGATCCGACTCGGCGTTACGTCTACTCCGAGGCGCCGAACGGGCGCGTCTACAAGCTGACGGTCGCGCGCGGAGCCGTCGTCTGGTCGGTCTCGATCACGAAGCTGCCGGCGCGCGAGAAGCTGGGCACGCCGCTGAACTTCTCGCGCGGGCTGCTGATCGCTACGACGGGCGGCTACATCGGCGACGCGCCGCCGTACCAGGGGCACGTCGTTGCGATCTCGCGTCGAAGCAGGATCGTCCACGTCTGGAACTCGCTTTGCAGCGACCGACACGCGCTGATCGCGCCGTCCTCGTGCCCGCAGAGCGACTCGGCGATCTGGGCTCGCTCGGGCGCTGTGGTCGTGCCTCGCTCCGGAAACCTCCTCGTCGCCACCGGGAATGCGCGTTTCGACGGGGCTCGCTACTGGGGTGACAGCGTGCTGATGCTCTCGCCCAGCGCCTCGCGGCTCCTCCACAGCTGGACGCCGCGCAACCACGCAGAGCTGGACAGCGGCGACGTCGATCTCGGCTCGACCGCCCCCGCGATCCTGAGCTCGTCGCTGGCGGCGCAGTCGGGCAAGGACGGGATCATCCGGCTGCTGCGGCTGCCGGAGCTCGGCGGGACGCTGGGCCACACCGGCGGCGAGCTGCAGACCGTCTCCGCGCCCGGCCACTCGGGCGTCTTCTCGACGATGGCGGTCTCGCGAGGACGGCTCTTCGTCGGGAACGACGCGGGAGTCTGGAGCTACGTGCTCAGTGGCGGACGCCTCCAGCTCTCGTGGAAGCGGGACGAGGCCGGAACGAGCCCCGTCATCGCGGGCGGCCTGCTCTACGTCTACGACCCGAACGGCGGGCTCAACGTCTTCAATCCCGAGAGCGGCTCACTCGTCGCTTCGCTTCGGGCCGGCGGCGGCCACTGGGAGAGCCCGATCGTCACGGACGGCCGCATCGCGCTTGCCGAGGGCGACGCGAATGACCATCGCACCTCCGGCGTGCTGGACATCTGGCGCTAGCCGGTCCGGCGGCGCCGCACCTGCGGGCCCTGTTGGCCCAACGCGGCATAGGCCAAAGCTTGCAGCGACTCGTTCAGCGTCCGGAGCTCGTGCGAGATCTGGAGGAAGCCCTCCGTGTGGTCGAGCCGCCGGTTCAGGCTTTGCAGCTCTTCACGGAGCCCGTCCAGCCGCTCGAGGATCGCGTCGAGCTGGCGGTCGTCGAAGCTTTTTCGGTCGGGCACGGTTCGATTCTACGGCGCTCGCTCGCGACGCCGTCCTAGAGGCCATGTCGGCTTCGCCGGCGTGGCCGTCTCAGCGGACAGGGTGACGAGTAGCCCGAGGGCAAGCCCACATGCGTCGAAGGCGACGTCGAACGGCGACGAGTGTCGGCCCCTGACGAAATGCTGGTGCACCTCGTCCGTCGCGGCGTAGGCGATTCCGATCAGGAGCGCCGGAAGCGGCCGGTTGAGCGCGCGGAGGAGCAGCGCGCCGAGGACCGCGTACTCGGTGATGTGCGCGCCCTTGCGCAGCACCTCGTCCCAGGTGCCGAGCCCGGACGAAAGCGAAGGCACCGACGAGAACGCGAAGATCACCGCCGCCCAGACGACGACCGGTCCCCAGCGCGAGAGTTTGCTCATTGAAGGCCATGATAGGCTCGGCTCCGATAGGCGAGCGGTAAGGGAATCCGGTGCAAATCCGGGACGGTCCCGCCGCTGTGAGGGGAGACGCTCCTCCGCCGAACTGCCACTGGCCTCCGGGCCGGGAAGGCGGCGAGGAGGGAGCCCCGAGTCAGAAGACCTGCCGCCCGCCACGAACCCGAACCCCTCGCGGAAGGAGGATTCGTGTCAAGGCGACTCTTGACTCTGTTGGCCGTTGCGGCGGCCGTATTGCTGGTGGTCCCGGCGGCTCTCGCGGCGGTGCGCGTGCACGTGCGCGTCGAGGGCAAGACGCAGACGATCTACGGGGCTGCCGAGCCGACACTCTCGGTTCAGCTGAACGCCCTCGATGCGCTCGAGTCGGCCAGCTTGGCCGGCGAGTTCTACTACCACGTAGCCACGGCCAGCTTCGGCAAGTACGTCGACCAGATCGGCCGCTATCCGGCGGGCGGGTCGAGCGGCTGGGTCTTCAAGGTGAACGGTGTCTCGCCACCGGTCGGGGCGGACGCGGTCACGCTGAAGCCCGGTGACCGCGTGCTCTGGTACTGGGCGACCTTCGGGCCGAACGGCGGCCCGTCGACGCTCTCGCTGAGGCGCGCCAAGCGCAACTGCTACCGCGTGGTCGCGCAGGACGACACCGGGAAGACCTCGCCTGCGCGCGGGGCGGTGCTTCACGTCGACGGCCGCTCGGTGCGGGCGAGGGCCGGCTCTGCCTGTCTCGGGCGGCACCGCGGGCTCGTGCGGGCGACGCTCGCGGGAGCCGTGCGGTCGAACGCGGTGGCGTGAGGCTGAGCCCGTTGCTCGTGTTCGTCGTGGTCGCGGCCGGTTGCGGCTCGACGAGCTCGGGCCGCGCCGTCGTGTGGGTGACCCGCGATCGAGGCGCCCAGGTCCTGCACACGGGAAAGGTGCCCGCGGGCCTGACGGCGATGCAGGGGCTCGAGCGCGTCTCCAAGGTGTCGACGCGCTACGGCGGGCGCTACGTCCGCTCCGTGGACGGCGTCTCGGAGAAGGGGCAGCGCGCGTGGTTCTACTACGTGAACGGCTACCTCGCCGACCGGAGCGCGGCCGAGTACCGGCTCCACGCGGGCGACGTCGAGTGGTGGGACTACCGCCCGTGGAACGACCCCCTGCAGGACCCGCTGGCCGTGGGCGCCTTTCCAGAGCCGTTCCTGCACGGCTACGGCGGGAAGCGGCGGCGGACGGTGATCCTCGGCTCGGGCGTGGAGGCCCTGGCGCGCCGCCTGCACGCGACCGTTGCTCCGCCCGGGGCGGGCACGCTTGCGCGGGATGTGAACGTGATCTCGGTGAGGGCCGGCGCAGGCACGCGCGCGGCCCTGGCGTACACGGGCTCGACCTCGCCGGGCTCGCCGGTGCGGCTCACGTTCACCGGTGACCCGAAGCTCCTGCTCCGGGAGTGGCCGTTCCGTTTCCGGTACTCGGTGCCGTGAGACCCGCCGCCGCAGCCGCCCTGCTCGCGGCGCTGGCCGCCGCCGCGCTGCTGGCGCACCGGACCGTCTCGGTGGCCGCGATCGCGGCGCTGCTGCTCATCGTCTGCCTCCGCGCTCCCGCGGGCCGACGGCGGTTGTACCTCGTCGGAGCGATCGGCTCCGGGGTGGCAGTTGTGCTCGTGACGCCGTTCGTCGAGACGATCGGCTCGCACCCTTTGTGGACGGGCCCGACGGTGCCGGTGCTCGGGCAGCTCGACGTGACCTCGGAGGAGCTCAGGAACGGGCTCTTCCAGGGGCTGCGGCTGACGGCGGTCGCGCTGGCGTTTTCCGCCTACGCGTTGCTGCTCGACCACGACCGGCTCGTGCAGTCGGCTCGGGTCGCGCGGCGTTCGGTGCTCGCGGTTGCCTTGGCGACGAGGCTCGTGCCGACGCTGGAGCGGGATGCCGCGGGCCTCGTCGAGGCGCTGCGCGGGCGCGGGGTAGAGGTGGTCGGCGTCAGGGGTCGGGCGAGGCTCCTGTCGCCGCTGCTCGCCGGTTCGCTCGAGCGGGCGTTGAACCTCGCCGAGGCGATGGAGGCGCGCGGCTACGGGCGTCCCGGTGCGACGCGGGCGCCGCTCCCCGGCTGGACTGGCCGAGATCGGGTCGCGCTCGTGGCCGCAGCGGTGCTCATTGCGATCGGAGCGTTGTGGCTCTAGCGCGCGTCCGCGGGCTGTCGTTCAGCTACCCGGAGGCTGGGCCGGCGCTGCGTGACGTCTCGCTGGAGATCGAGCCCGGCGAGGTCGTGGCGCTGTTCGGGCCCTCCGGCTCCGGCAAGTCGACGCTGCTCCGGGCGCTGGCCGGGCTCGTGCCGCACTTCCACGGCGGCCGGTTCGAGGGGCAGGTCGAGATCGCCGGCCGCGACACGCGGACGACGCGGCCTGCCGACCTCGCGGGCACGGTTGCGACGCTCTTCCAGGACCCGGAGGACCAGGTCGTCTTCACGCGGGTCGAGGCCGAGGTTGCGTTCGGGCTCGAGAACATCGGGACCCCCCCGGCGGAGATCCCGGTACGCGCGGCGGCCGCGCTGGACGCCGTCGGCGCGGGTGCGCTCGCCCACCGGCCTGTCGCGGAGCTCTCGGGCGGCGAGCTGCAGCGCGTCTGCCTCGCCTCGGTTCTCGCGCTCTCGCCGCAGCTGCTGCTTCTCGACGAGCCGACTTCGCAGCTCGACCCCGACGGCGCGGCGGCGGCGATCGAGCTTGCGCGCTCGTCCGGGGCGGCGGTCGTGGTTTCGGAGCACCGGCCGGAGCGGGTAGTCGAGGCGTGCGACCGCGTCCTCTTCCTCGACGAGGGCCGGTTACGCGAGGACGGCCTCCCCGACGCGTGGCTCCCGCGCCAGGCCGCGCTGCCGCACGGAGAGCCCACCGCCGACGCGATCTGCAGCCTCGAGAACGTCAGCTTCGCCTATGACCGGCCCGTGCTCGACGGCGTGAGCCTGTCGGTCGGACGGGGCGAGATCGTCGCGCTGCTCGGGCCGAACGGCTCCGGGAAGACGACGATCGGCAAGCTCGCAGCGGGGCTGCTCGAACCGCAGGGCGGAAGGGTCGAGCGCGAGGGCCGTGCCTGCTACCTCAGCCAGGATCCCGGGCGCTATCTCGTCTCCGAGCGGGCCGAGGAGGAAGCCGCGCTCGCGGTCGGCGGGGATCTCGCAAGGGCGCGGAGGGCGCTCGCGGAGCTCGGCCTGGCGGGTCACGCGGCGCGGCACCCGCGCGATCTCTCCAGCGGTGAGCGCGAGCGGCTGGCACTCGCGGCAGTCCTCGTCGCGGAGCCCGACCTGCTCGTGCTAGACGAGCCGACGCGCGGCATCGATCCGCAGCGCAAGGACGAGCTCGTCGAGCTGCTGCGGGCGCAGGCACGGGGCCGCGCCACGCTGGTGGCGACGAACGACCTCGTCTTCGGCGCAGCCGTCGCGGACCGGGTCGTGTCCACCGTCCCGGAGCGGGAGGCGGTCCTTGCCTAGGCTCGCCGGTGCGCTCGCGGTGTCCGCCGCCTTCGCGGCGGCCGCGTGGGCCGTCGCCCGGCCGGACGATGCGGCGCTCTCGCTGCTGCTCGTCGCCGGCGCGCTGATCGTCGCCGGAGCTGCGTGGCTCGAGTCGGGCCCAGGCTCGAGCAAGGAGCTGGTGCTGATCGCGACGCTCGCGGCCGCGGCGGCCGCCGGGCGAGTGCTCTTCGCGGCGATCCCGAATGTGCAGCCCGTGACGGTCACGGCGGTCGTCGCCGGGGTCGCGCTCGGCCCGCGCGCTGGTGCCTCGACCGGAGCGTTGGCCGCGCTCGTCTCGAACCTCTACCTCGGCCAGGGCGCGTATACGCCGTGGCAGATGCTGGCGTGGGGCGGATGCGGGCTGCTCGCCGGCCTCGGCGCGAAGCTGCTCCGCCGGCGGATCCCGCTCGCGATCTTCTGCTTCGTCCTCGGCTTCGGGTTCGACGCCGTGATGGACGTCTGGGAGTGGCTCAGCTTCTATCCACACACCTGGCAGGCGTTCGCCGCGCTCTACGCGCGCGGCATCTGGTTCGACGTGGCCCACGCGACCGGCAACCTCGTCCTCGCGCTCGCGGTCGGTCCTGAGCTGAGACGCCTGCTCGAGCGCTACGCGCGTCGCCTCAAAGCCGAGGTCGTGTGGGCCTGAAGATCGCCGCCGCGCTCCTGATTGCCGCGTCGTCGACCCCGGCCGGGTTCCTCATCGACCATCAGCGGCCGAACGGCGGCTTCGCCGAGGCGAGCGGTTCACCGTACCCGCAGCTCACCGCCTGGGCCGTGCTCGGGCTGCGGGCGGCACGCGAGGAGGTCGGCCCGAGCGCGCTCTCGTACCTCGTCGCGCACGAGGAAGACCTGACCGATGCCACCGACATCGAGCTCGTCGCGACTGCGGAGAGCACCCTCGGCCGGCGGCCGGATCGCCTGCTCGCGCGGATCCGCGCGCTCCAGCACCGCAACGGACGGATCGGCCCATCGGTCAACTCGACCGTGTGGGCGATCCTGGCGCTACGGCAGGCCGGCGAGAAGGCGCCGCGCAGCGCTGTGCGCTACGTGCTTCGCGCGCAGGGTCGCTCGGGCGGCTGGGGCTGGTCGCCCGGCGGCGCGCCGGACTCGAACGACACGGCGGCGGCAGTCGAGGCACTTCGCACGGCGGGCATCCGCGGAGCGCCCGTCCGCCGCGGCCTCGCCTACCTCCGCAGCCTGCACAACCCGGACGGCGGCTTCGAGCTCACGCCGAGGCGCGGCTCCGATTCGCAGTCGACCGCGTGGGCGATCCAGGCCTTCCTCGCCGCGCGCAAGCCGGTCCCGAGAGGAGCCTTCCGCTACCTGCAGCGGCTCCGCCGCACCGACGGGAGCTACCGCTACTCCGCCCGCTACGTGACGACGCCCGTATGGGTCACGGCGCAGGTGCTACCCGCGCTCGCCCGGCGGCCGTTCCCACTGCCTTAACCAGCCGACCTGGTCGTAGAGGGGCCGGTAGCCGACGCGCCCGTTCACCGCGAGCATGCCCTCGTTGTCCGCGTTGTTCTCGGTCACGATCCGCTCGTAGCCGTTCGCGGCCGCCCACCGCGCCGCTGCGAGCTTCACCGCCAGCGCCAGCCCCCGCCGCCGGAATTCCGGCAGCGTCGCGGTCATCTGGTTGTACGCGAGCCGCCGCTCCGGATCGACGGTCAGGAAAGCAAGCGCGACCACCCGCTCTCCAGAAAGCACCACGAAGCTGCCCTCGTCCGTGAGCGCGGGAGAGCCGTAGTCGTCCTGGAGCCAGTCCTCGAAGGAGAGCTCCGTTTCCGGCTCCTCGCCGGGCATGTCGAGCTCGCCCGCCGCGCAGATCTCGTACAGGTCCTGCTTACGATCCCGGGCCTCGCCCAGCGGCACGACGCCAAAACCCTCGGGCACGGTCGGCTCGGGGATCTCGGCCCCGCCCAGCTCCAGTGCCGAGACCCGGTCGACCTCGAGCGGCTCGAAGCCGCGTCGCTCGACGAAGCGGGTTCCCGCGGGATCGGCATCGACCCAGGTGCGAGCCCGCCAGGCTCCGTGCGAGCGGAGGTGCTCGAGGGCCTGCTCGTAGAGCGCCGATCCGATCCCGCGCTCCCGGGCTCGGGGAACGACGCCGATCCAGAACCGCCCCTTCCCCGGCGTCGGCATCGACCACTCGAAGCTCGCGTGCGCGTACGCGACGACCTCGCCGTCCAGCTCCGCGACCCAGGTGCGCAGCTGCTCCCGCTCCACCTGCCGCGAGGCGCGCTGCCAGACGACCTCGGGCGTCAGCACTTGGTCGGGCACGATCTCGAGCTCGAGGCGCGCCACGGCTGCTGCGTCCTCCTGCCTCAGCTCGCGGATCACGGCGTCGCCAGCCACCCGTCCTCCGGCCGCACCAGCCGGCCCTCCTCGACGAGCCGGTCGACGAGATCGTCCTCCCAGTACCAGCGCCAGGAGAACCATTTCGGCACCTCCCGCTCTGGCGCGAGCACCGCTGCGCGTACGCCTGCAACCACCAGCTCGGCGAGACCGCCGCCTTCGGCCGGCGCCGGCACGAGGTGGTCCCAGCGCGAGAGCTCGCTCGTGTGCCGGTGCGGCTCCTCGTAGACGATGCTCCGCGAGACGACCGCCCCGCAGCGCTCGAGCGGCGAGCGCAGAGCCTTCAGCTCCTTCGGCTTCAGCCCCAGCTCGAGCTGCAGATCTTCGAGCTCGGACGGACCCGCCTCGGCGAGGTGCCGCAAGAGCGGGTCGTCCGCCATGCGCTCGAGCTCGGCCCGGCAGATCGGGTCGAGCAGGTGCACGACCTCGGGCGTCACGAGCATGTTTTTCCCGCGGTGCACCGCCACCACCGGGTACCCACGCGCCCCGAGCTCGCCGAACCACGGGAACTTCGTCCGCGGCCACTGCCCGAACCCAGGGCTGCCGGGCGCATACGGCTCCTCGTGGCAGGCCTCGAAGAGGCTCGGCAGCGCGCAGTCGGCGGTTCGCGTCAGGAGTCCACGGTCCAGGAGAAACTCCTCCGCCTCGTCGAGCGACTGCAGCGCCCGGTCGGGCGTCAGCCGGCATTCGTAGGCGCGACGCTCCCGAAGCTCCTCCATACTCGCGACGTGGGGGCTCATCCGACCGCGGCCATTGTGACCATCGGAAACGAGCTCGTCTCGGGGGACATCGTCAACACGAACGGCTCGTGGCTCGCGGCCCGGCTCGAGGAGCTCGGCTTCGACGTGATCCTCGTCGCGGCGATTCCGGACGAGGAGGAGCGCGTGGCCGCGTTCGTCCGCTTTCAAGCCGAGGAAGCCGATGTCGTGGTCGTCACCGGCGGCCTGGGCGGCACTCCCGACGATCTCACCCGCGAGGCGATCGGGGCTGCTTTCGGCGTGCCGCTCGTCGAACAGCCCGAGGTCGCGGCGAGCCTGCGGGAACGCTTCCCGGCCGCGCCCGAGTACGCCGCCCGGTGGGCGCAGCTCCCAGAGGGCAGCCGTCCGATGGAGATCGAGCGAGGCGGCGCGCCGGGGTTCGTGCTCGCGAACGTCTATGTCCTGCCCGGGCTCCCCTCGGAAATGGAGGCGATGTTCGAGCTCGTCGCAGCCGAGGTCGGCGGCCGCAGCCCGATCGGCTCGTGGCGGCGCACCTATCGCACGACCGAGAGCCGGATCGTCGAGATCCTCGAGGCCGCAGGTACCGAGCATCCGCAGGTCCGCCTCGGCTCGTACCCGAGCTTCGGCGCGGAGGGCAGCACCGTCGAGATCGTCCTCAAGTCGAGCGACCCCGAGGCCCTTGCCGCCGCGCAGGCCTGGCTGGAAGGCCAGCTCTCCGACCTGGACTGACGCCGCCGGCAGAAGCCTGTTAGCGTGCAGGGTGGTCGCCCGATGTGGGGTCGTGTGGCCTCTGCGGATGCGACCGTCCACTCTGAAGACGCGTGTCGCCATTACCCCCTTCCAGGGGTTCGACCGCGCGCGGCGAATTGCCGATGCCGTGAAGGTGCAGGTGGGGCGTCGGACTCTTGCAATCGTGATCGGCCTGGTGTCGCTGGGCGCCGTCGCGCTGCTCGTGCAGCGGACGGGCACCCGCGTGCTCTCGGCCGCGGCGACGCCTGACTGGCGCTTCCTGCTTGCCGGCCTCGCGATCTGCGCAGCGGTACAGCCGCTTCGCGCGCTCGCGTGGACCTCCACGGTTCGCTCGCCCGCGATCGGCTTCCGCGCGATGTACACGGCCAGCTCGGTGGGCTCGTTCCTGGACACCGTTCTGCCCGGACGGCTCGGCGAGGCCTCGAAAGTCGCAGTCCTGAAGGTCACGGCCGGCCCGCGCTGGCCGGGCTTCTCGCGCGCTGGAGGGAGCCTTCTCTGCGCGCACCTGCTCGAGATGATCGCCTTCGTGCTCGTCGGGGCCGGCTCCGCCTTCTTCCTGCCGGTCCCCAGCTGGGCGAAGATCACCATGCTGGTCGGCCTGCCCGCAGCTGCGGGCGGCCTTTTTCTCGCCTCGCTGCTGCACGCGAAGCTTCGCCACCGTCTGCCCGAGGGGGTCGGCGCGTTCTTCGAGGGCGCTGCCGCGCCCAAGGGGATCATGTTCCGAGCCGGCGCGATCCTCGTCCTGACCTGGGTTGCCCGCTGGTTCGGCGTTCTCTTCCTGCTCCACGCCGTCGGCGTCCACGTGGGAGTCGGCTCGGCGCTCCTCTACATGGTCGTGACCGGGCTCGCGAACACGATGCCGTTCCTGCCTGGGAACGTCGGCCTCTACCAGGGCGCAGCGATCGGCGCGCTCGCGATGGCGGGGCACAACGGCGACACGGCGATCGCCGCCTCGGTCTTCACCCCCGCCGCGGGAAGCCTCGCGACCGGGGTCGCCGCGCTGGCGGGCCTCGCGCTCTACGGCCGCCGCGTCGGGCAGCTCTCCCGCGCAGCCGTCCGCTTCTAGCGCGTCTATCTTCACCACGTGGATCTCGCCCGCTCGCCGGAGGACTACGCGCGCTGGGTCGTGAACACGCCGCGCCCTGCGCCCGAGCCTCGACCGAACCGGTCGTACTTCATCTGCGCGACGCCCCGCTGCGGCAGCTGGTTTCTGAGCGGCCTGCTCGCGAGCTCCGGTATTGCGGGCCGGCCCCACGAGTGGTTCTGGCGCGACACGCGCGCGAGCCTCGAGCGGGCCTGGGGCGTCACCGCTGCCGACGAGTACGTGCAGCTCGTCCTCGCCGCCGGGACGACGGCGAACGGCGTCTTCGGGGCGAAGGTGATGTGGGGGGCTTTGCCGGACCTCTCTCCTTTTCCGCGACCGAGCTTCATCTGGCTGCGCAGGCGCGATCGCGTCGCCCAGGCGGTCTCGTTTGCGAAGGCGGTGCAGACCGGCCACTGGCACCACTGGGATCCGCCGCCGCGGGAGGCTCCGAGCTACCGCTTCGACGTC
>DATDFL010000223.1:0-10108 GCA_036522595.1 Gaiellaceae bacterium | reverse complement strand
CGTCGGCGGCGTCCTCGACCGGCGCAAGGGCCCGGCCAGCGAGGCCGCCCAATCGGGCAAGCAGCAGTACTTCCGCTACCAGGGCCCCATCGTCGACGCGATCGCTTTCAACACACACAGGCCGCTCTTCCGCGACGTCCGCCTACGCCGCGCGGTCAACTACGCGCTCGACAGGCCCGCGCTCGCGGCTGCGTTCGCCGACACGCCGGCAGATCAGATCGTTCCCGCGGCCGTCCGCAGCTTTGGGGTCGAGCACGTGTATCCCGACGGCGGACCGGATCTCGCGGCCGCACGGCAGCTCGTGGGCACAGGCCGACAGCGGCACGCCGTCATCGGCATCTGCGGCAACGACGCGCGGCTGCCGCGACTCGCCGAGATCCTCCGCACAGATCTCGCGCGCATCCGAATCTCCGGGAGCGTGACCCAGTCGGCGGACTGCCCCGGCCGAATGCGGGACGCCGATCTGATGTTCTTGTACCCGCTCGGCGACGACGAGCTGGACCCCGAGCCGTTTATCGAACAGGCGCTCGACAGCAGCGTGTACGGCGCTCCGCTCGGGCCGGGCCCCTGGGGGTCAAAGGAATTCCGCTCTCAGCTCGAGCGGGCCCAGGCGCTTCGGGGCGGCGCTCGCCTCGCGGCTTTCCGCCGCCTGGAGGTCAAGCTCATGCGAATGGCGCCGCTCGCCGTCTACGGGCAATGGGTCTGGGCCGAGTACCTGTCGCCGAAGCTCGGCTGCAGGGTCTCGCAGGGGGAGTTCGGCTTCACCGACCTCGGCGCGCTTTGTAAGCCTTAGCCCTCGATCGACCAGGTGAACCGGGTGCGTGGGTCGCGCGGAGCAAGGCCGCCCGGGCGAGGGCCCCGGTGAACGAGAAGCGTCGGCGCCGCCGCGTTGCGGACGAGCTCCCGCCGAACGTCCCCGATTCCCTCCGTTCGCCACCGTGGCGAGATGCCGATCGCTATGACCTTCGCATCCCCTACCGCTGCAACGAGCTCGCCGGGCTCAACGAGCAGCGGCTCGGCATCGACGCCGACAACCCGTTGAACGGCGAGCGACGCGTCGGCGAGTAGGCGGCTTGCATCGCGCTGACCGCGCTGCGGGTTCGCCCTCGTGCCGACGAGCCGAAGGGGGATCTCCGACGCAACGGACAACCAGGCGCCGAGCTCGAGTGCGGCCCAGTCGTGGTCGCCTCCTGCGAATGGAACGAAGACCTCGTCACCGCCAGGCTCGCCGCCTCCCAGGACGGCGACGTCAGCCGGTGAGCCCTCGAGGAGGGTCGCGACTTCACCGGGAACCTCGGCGCCGTCCATCCCCGGCGGCGCATCGACTAGCACCAGGTCGACGTCGTGAGCGGTCGCGAGCCGTGCTCCATCACGACCTGCTTCGCGTGTCGTGAAAGCAGCGGTCCGCGCCCTCCCGAGCTTCGGGCGCCGCTCGTTGAGGCTTCTCAGCGCCTGTTCCAGCGCAGTTTCGTCCTCGACGAGCCAGGCGACGATCAGCTCACGTCCCGGCAACGCGGCAAGAGGCTCGGCGATCGCAAGCAGACCGTCGAGCCGGTGCTCGGCGGCAGGAAGCACCAGGACAGCCCGCTCGGGCGGTGGCGACAGGTCCGCAGGGTCGAGCGCGGGATCCTGCGCGAGGATCGAGCGCTCCAGCTCGCGCAGCCTCGCGGAGGGCTCGAGGCCGAACTCCTCGACCAGCTTCGCCCGCGCCTGCCGGTAGACGTCGAGCGCCTCGGCCTGGCGTCCGGACCGGTAGAGCGCGAGCATCAGCTGGCCGCGCAGCCGCTCGCGAAGCGGGTGTTCTGCGACCAGCTGTTCGAGCTCAGCCGTGGCCTCGACGTGGCGGCCGAGGGCGAGATCCGCCTCGACGCGCCGCTCGAGCGCCGCCAGCCGGATCTCCTCCAGACGGTCGATTGCCGGCCGTGCGAACGGCTCGAAGGCCAGATCCGCGAGAGCCTCGCCGCGCCAGAGCCCGAGCGCTTCACGTAGGAGACCCGCAGCCAGCCTTGCCTCCGCCGGACCCGCCTCGTCGGTCAACCGCTCGAATCGGTGCAGGTCGAGCTGCTCGGGCGCAAGGCGGATGACATACCCCGGTGGCTGGGTGTCGATGGTCGATCCGGCGCCGAGCGCCTTTCGGAGCTCGGAGATCTGGCGTTGCACCTGCGTGACGGCCGTAACCGGTGCAGCTCCCGCGTACAGGTCGTCGGCGAGCCGGTCGACCGAGACGACGCGGTTGGCGTTCAGCAGCAGGATGGCAAGGGTCGCCCGTTGCTTCGGCCCGCCCAGACGGACCGGGCCGTGTTCCCCGACGACCTCGAGCGGGCCGAGGATGCGGAACTCGAGCACTCCGCCGGACCGTAACGAGTCGATAGCGACTCGGTAGCGACTCCTCGCATCCTCGGTGCATCAGTCACAGCGCAGGAAGGGAGGAGGAACCATGCGCAAGCTGATCATGCTCGTGCTTCTCGCTGCCGCGGTCGCGGCGGTCAGCGTGGGCTCCGCGGCGGCAAAGCCTCGGGGCACCAACGGCAAGATCATCACGAACAGCGACAACCTGGCGACCGGGGAAGAGCAGGTCTACGCGGTCGACCCTGACGGCTCAAACCGACAGCTCGTCTCCAACAACTCCGAGACGGGCCAGTGGTCGCCGGACGGTTCGAGGATCGCGCTCTTCACGGATCTCGGGGAGAGGCTCTTCAACTTCGACACGGGCGACTCGGTCGATATCGGCCTGCCGTCCGATCGATATCCGGACCTGGCCCTGTTTTGCGGGGTCTGGTCGCCGGACGGCAAGCGCCTTGCGTGCGAGGGCTTCGGCCAGACCGACTCGAGCCTGAACGGGGTCTACACGCTACGGGCCTCCGACGGCGGCGGCCTGCAGCGGGTCACGTACGAGCCGAACGGCGACGACTGCCCCAGCGACTACTCGCCGAACGGCAAACGCCTGATCGTCACCCGCTCCAGCGACACGACCTACGAGCTCGACACGGTCAAGCTCGACGGCAGTGGCCTGAGGCGGATCAACCCGCAGGGGATGAATGACTTCAACTTCTGCAACGGGAGCTGGTCACCGCAGGGCAACGAGATCGTGTTCTCGGCGCACGTCCCGAACGGCGACTACCACAGCTCGGTCTGGGTCGTGCACTCCGACGGCACCGGTCTCCGGCAGATCCCGATCGCGGGTCCGTGCGGGGGACTGTCCGCCGACCCGTCCACGTACGGCTGCTTCAACCCCGTCTGGTCGCCTGACGGCAGGAAGATCGCCTTCGGGCGGAACCAGGACGACGGCCAGCGCGACCTGTACACGGTCAATGCAGACGGCAGTGGTCTCTTCCAGGTCACGAACACGCCGGACATCAGCGAGTTCAACGGCGACTGGGGGACTCACCCCGTGACTCCGTAGCAGTCCGGCAGCTGCGCGGCGGGACCTCGTCTCGCCGCGCAGCTCCGCCTAAAGGATGGCGCGGGGGTACGTCTTCGCTGCCGTGACCGCCGCGACGGCCAGAAAGCCGGCGCCGACCACGAAGTCCAGCCAGAGGCGGCCGCCGGCGGAGATGCCGAGCAGGAGGTCACGCATGCCGTGCACCTCGTAGCTGAGCGGATTCGCATGTGCCACGACACGCAGCCAGCCGGGCATGATCGAGATCGGATAGAGCGCGCTCGACGCGAAGAAGAGCGGCATCACCACGAGCTGGCCGATCCCCATGAAGCGCTCCCGCGTGCGCACCAGCGACGCAAGGATCATCGAGAGGCAGGCGAAGCCTCCGGTTCCGAGCAGTAACAGCACGAGCGCGCCGACGATGCGAAGAGGATTCCAGTGGATCCCGATTCCGGCGATCGCGATCACGACCAGCAACACGATCCCCTGCGCGAGCGCGCGAACGCCTGCGCCCGTGGCCTTACCGAGCACGATCGCGAGCCGCGGCAGCGGCGTAGCCAGCAGGCGCTGGAGCTGGCCGACGTCACGCTCCCAGATCACGCCGAGCCCGAAGAAGATCGCCACGAAGAGCGCCGCCTGCGCCATGACGCCCGGCGCGAGGTAGGCGCGGTAGTCGTGGAAGCCGCCGCTCAAAGTGTGGTTGCGCCGCAGCGCGGTGCCGAAGATGAACAGCCAGAGGAGCGGCTGCACCGAGCGCGTGAAGATGTCCAGGTGGTCGTGCCGGAGCTTCCGCATCTCGGCCCAGCCCATCGCGACCGTTCCGTCGCGGAGCCGGCCGAGCCGGACGCCGGCTTCAAGCCAGCCGGCTTGTGCGCTTTCGACTCGCGCGGACATCCCTGAAGTTCCCTCCTTCCTCGAGCCTGCCGCCGGTCGCGGCGGTGAAGACGTCCTCCAGCGACGGCGCGTCGTACTCTCGCCGCAACTCCTCGGGCGAGCCCTCCGCGGCGATCTCGCCGAGATCGAGGATCGCGAGCCGCTCGCACTGGCGCTCGGCCTCCTCCATCTGGTGGGTCGTCACGAAGACCGTCGTGCCGGCCTCGGCGCGCAGCACGTCCAGCCGGTCCCAGACGACGCGGCGCGCGGTCGGATCGAGACCCATCGTCGGCTCGTCGAGGAACAGCACTTGCGGCTGCTTGAGCAGCGCCGTCGCGATCTCGAGCCGGCGCAGCATCCCGCCGGAGAGCGTGCGTCCGAGCCGGTCGAGGAACGTGGCGAGCGCCATCGCGTCGACCGCCTGCTCGATCCGCTCCCGCCGCTCGCGCCGCGGAACGCCCGTCACGCGGCCGTAGAACTCGAGGTTCTCGTAGGCCGTGAGCGCGCCGTCGATGGAGATCGCCTGCGGCACGTAGCCGATCGCCTGGCGAACGGCGAGCCCTTCGCGGACGACGTCATGGCCCGCGACCTCGGCCCGGCCCTCGGTCGGGCGGAGCAGGGTCGTGAGCACGCGGATCGTCGTCGTCTTGCCGGCGCCATTCGGGCCGAGCAGGCCGTAGACCTCGCCCTGGCGGACTGACAGCGAGATCCCGCGTAGCGCCTCGACCTCTCCGAATTTGACGACCAGGCCTTCAACTCGGAGCGCGGTCTCGAGCGTCACGACCGTCACAGGCCGACGAGCTCCTTGCTCCTGGTCCGGACAGCCTCGGCGGCCTTCGCGGTGAGGCGGACGAGCTCTTTGCGTTCCTCGGGCTCGAGGCCGGCGAGCACGTCGCAGAAGAAGAGCTGCCGCTGCGCGGCGATCCCGGCCACGAGCTCCTCTCCTGCGCGCGTCAGCTCAACGGTTGTCGCGCGCCGGTCTCCGGGCTCGCTGCGCCGCTGGGCGACACCCATCGCCTCGAGTCGATCGACCTGCCGCGTGGCCGTCGTGTCGTCGACCCCGACCCCGTCCGCCAGTTCTCCGATCCTCAGGCCGCCGTTCGCGAGCAGCGTCAGCGCGCGGATCTTGCTCGGGGTCAGCTGCCGGGCCAACCCCGGGTGCAGCGACGCGAGCAGTCTCCGGCTGCGGAGCACAGCACCGAGCTCGTGCCAGTGCTGCGAGAGCTCGTCGGCGAGTGGTTTCAGTTCACGACGACCGATAGCTGCAATATACAGAAGCTGCTGATTACAGCCGTACGAGCCTCGTGCCGGTCGCCTTGAACGATGCATAGGCCCTGCCGCCGCGCTGGAGCTCGAGCTTTTCGGCGGAGGCGGCTGTCACCTCGGCGGTGAGCGGGCCGATGCGAACTCGGACGCGGTTGCCGACCGGAACGACCGATGCAACCTCTCCTGAGAGGAGATTCAGCGCGGAGCCGTCGACCTGCACGCGGCCCAGGGAGACATCCCACGGATAGACGACGACGCCGACCTCGCCGCTGGCCCGGTCGGTCGAGTAGACGACGTCACCCGATTCGAGGCGGATGCTCGTCAGGCCGTCCTCGAGCACCTCGGCGTGGCCGCGCAGGAGGTTCGCGCCGGTGAAGGAGGCGACGAACGGGTCGTCCGGGCTCGAGACGAGCTCCTCCGGGGTGCCGAGCTGGCGCAGCTTGCCCTCGACCACCACTCCGACCGTTTCCGCGAGCGCCGCCGCGTCCTCGTAGTCGTGCGTGACGATCAGCGTCGGCAGCTCGAGGTCGCGCAAGAGCTCCTCCAGCTCGACGCGGACGGTCGCCTTCGTGTGCGCGTCGAGTGCCGAGAGCGGCTCGTCGAGGAGCAGAACTCCGGGTCCACGCGCGAGCGCGCGCGCGAGAGCCACGCGCTGCCGCTCGCCGCCGGAGAGCTCCCGCGGCCGCGCCCACGCGAGCCTCGTGAGCCGGAAGCGCTCGAGCAGCTCGTCGACGCGCTCCTTCCCGCCGAAGGCGACGTTGTGGCGCACGCTCAGGTGCGGGAACAGTGCGTACTCCTGGAACACGAGGCCGACCCGCCGCTGCTCCGGCGAGCGGAAGACGCCGCGCTCAACATCGACCCAGCTCTCGCCGTCCAGCTCGACCCGGCCCGCATCCGGACGCGCGAGCCCGGCGATCACCCGTAGCACCGACGTCTTGCCAGCGCCCGACGGCCCGACAAGCGCGACGGTGCCCTCGACCGCGAGCGCGAGGCTCAGGTCGAACGAGCGAAGGCCGAGACGGAAGTCCGCCGAGAGGGCTGCCACGAGAGGGTCAGCTTCAGTGAGAGGAGAAGCGCGAGGCTGACGGCGACAAGCAGCGCGCCCATTGCGATCGCCGTGTCGAAGTCCAGCGCGAACTGCTCGTAGATCGCGAGCGGCAGGGTCTGCGTGACGCCGCGGAGACTGCCCGCGAACATGATCGTCGCGCCGAACTCACCCAGCGCGCGAGCGAAGGCAAGCGCCGCGCCAGCCGCCAGTCCGCCGCCCGCGAGCGGCAGGGCAACGCGGAAGAACGTCTTCGCGGGGCCCGCGCCGAGGGTGCGCGAGGCGGCCACGAGGTCGGGGTCGACCGCCTCGAAGGCAGCGATCGCGGTTCGCACGTAGAGCGGGCTCGCCACCAGAGTCACCGCGAACACCACGGCCGCGAGCGTGAACGGGATGTGCGTCCCGAACGCGAAGTGCCCCGACCGCCCGAAGGCCGCCAGCAACCCGATCCCCGCAACGGCGGGCGGCAGCACGAGCGGCAGCTCGACAACGGTGACGAGAAATGCGCGGCCGGGAAAGCGACGCGTCGCAAGCAGATACGCGAGCGGCGTCCCGAAGAGCAGGATCAGCGCCTCCGCGATCGCCGTCGACTTGAGGCTGACGATCAGCGCGTCGGTGACGACGCCGTTCGACAGCAGCCGCACGAGCCGCCCCGGTGGCACGCGGGTGAAGATCGCTACCACCGGCAGCGCCAGGAACAGTAGCGCGACGACCGTGGCCGCAAAGAACAGCGCTCCCTCGAGGAGACGCCTCACCGGGGCAGGAAGCCGTAGCGGCGAAGCACCCGCTGGCCCGCCGTCCCGAGCACGCGCTTGACGAATGCGTGGGCCGCCGTCTTGTTCGACGTTCCGTGCACGACGCAGATGCCGTAGCGCACGTTCGGCTGGCCTCGCGCCGGAATCGTGATCACGCGCACCTTGTGCGGCACCGTTCGCGCGTCCGTCGAGTAGACGAAGCCCGCGTCCGCCTCGCCGAGCGCCACCTTCGCGAGCACCTCTCGGACGTCCGTCTCCCGGCTGACGACGTTCTTCAGGACGCGCATCAGCTTCAGCCGCTTCAGCACCTGCAGCGTGTAGTCGCCGACCGGAACGCCCTGGGCCGCGATCACGATCTGGACGCCGTGACGCCGGAGGTCCGAGACCGTCCGGATCTTCCCGGGATTCGACCGCGGGACGATCACCACCAGCGCATTCCTCGTGAAGACGACCGGCTTCGAGCACAACTCGTCGCGGTGGAGCGCGCCCGGGAGGTTCATGTTCGCCGACGCGAAGACATCCGCCGGTGCTCCCTGGCGGATCTGGGCGTCGAGCGTGTTCGAGCCCGCGAACGAGTAGCTCGCGCCGGACTCGATCTTGGGAAAGGCGTTTGTCAACGAGGATGCTGCGAAGACCGTCAGGCTCGAGTTGGTGCGCGCAGAAGCGCTGCAGGCGGCAAGCAATGCCGCCGCCGCGAGGACGCAGACCGTGCGGGTCACGAGCCCTGGACCATCACGGACGTCGCCTTGACCACCGCCGTCGCAGCCTTCCCGGGCTCGAGTCCGAGCTCCTCGACGGCGTCGGCGGTCACGATCGCCACCACGCGCGCCGGCTCGTCGACGACGAGCTCGACCTGTGCGATCAGCCCCTCGACCCTGACGTCGGCAACGGTGCCGCGGAGGCGGTTCCTCGCGCTGAAGTCGGCTCCGGAATCGCCTCGCAGCCGGTCGACCTCCCTCGCGGAAACCAGCCGCCGGTTACCGCTGTCGCGCGTCGTCTTGATGCGCCCATCGCGGTCCCAGCGCCGCAGGGTGTCGAGGCTGATTCCGAGCCGCTTGGCCGCATCGCTCGCCGTGTAAACCTGCCTTGGCATTGCCTAGGTACGCTAGCGTAAACTCGTGCCGTTCGCTCCCTCGTACGCGGTGCTCGTCGTCGTCCAGGCGGCGCTCGTGCTCGCGCCGGGGCGACCGCGGCACCTTTGGTCGTCGCGCATCCTCGGACTTGCGATTCCGGCGGCCGCGCTCGTTGTCGGCGTCGTCCTCGCCCAGGTCAGCGGCGGCGCGGACTTCCTAGCGGCGCTCGCGGCGTTCGCGACTCCCGTCCTCGCCGCGGCGGCGGGCTGGGCCCGCGGCTGGCCGCTTCCGTGGCTCGCGGTGCTCATCGTGGCGCCGCTCTACGCGCTTGCGTGGCTGCGGCCGGATCACCTCGACGGAGACGCCGCGGGCGTCCTGCTCATCGCAGGCGCGTGCCTCGCGGTGACGGGGGTCGTCGGCTCGATCGCACCGCGCTCCTGGCTCGTCGCGGGCCTGGTCCTGCTCGTGATCCTGGACTGCGTGCTCGTCTGGGGCGACCGCCAGGTCGAGCCGACGATGAACGCGCTCCAGGCAGCCGCGCCGCCGACGATTGGCCGGCAGCTGCCGTCCCTGCAGCAGATCGACTTCGGCGACGCGTCGATGGGCTGGCTCGACTTCGCTGCGCCAGCGCTGCTTGGCCTGCTTGCTACAAGGAAATTCCTCGCGGCGCTCGCGACGGGGCTCGCCGCCGGCGCGTGGGGCCTGCTGTTCCTCGTGACCTCCCCAATCGCCGCCACCCCGCCCGTCCTCGCCGGATTGGTGGCAGGCTCCCGTCGATGGCGGCGCTCGGAAAGACCGGCCTGGAGATCTCGCGGATCGGCTTCGGCGCGTGGGCGCTGGGCGGCTCGAACTACGACTGGGGCTGGGGCGCCCAGGACGACGAGCAGTCGATCGCCGCGATCCAACACGCGCTCGACCTAGGCGTCAACTGGATCGACACCGCCGCGCAGTACGGCTTCGGCCACTCGGAGGAGGTGGTCGGCCGCGCCGTCGCAAGCTATTCCGGCAAGCGGCCGCTCGTCTTCACCAAGGGCGGCCAGCCCGAAGGCCCGAACCGGACGACCCTCCAGACCCTGAAGCGCGACTCGCTGAGGCGCGAGCTCGAAGGGAGCCTCACGCGGCTCGGTGTCGACGCGGTCGACCTTTACCAGATCCACTGGCCGGTCCCGGACGAGGAGATCGAGGAGGGCTGGACCGCGCTCGCGGAGTTCCGGGACGAGGGGCTCGTCCGCCACATCGGCGTCTCGAACTTCGACGTCGCCCAGCTCCGCCGCGCGCAGTCAATCGAGCCGGTCGAGACGCTGCAGCCGCCGTACTCGCTGATCGACCGGAACGTCGAAGAGGAGATCCTGCCGTTCTGCGAGCGCGAAGGGATCGGCGTGATCGTCTACTCGCCGATGGGCTCGGGGATGCTCACCGGGGCGATGACCCGCGAGCGGATCGCAGGCCTCCCGGACGACGACTGGCGCAAGCGCAGCCCGGGCTTCCAGGAGCCGGAGCTCAGCAAGCGGCTCGAGCTCGTGGAGCGGCTGAAGCGTGTCGCGGAGCGCCACGACGTGAGCCCTGGAGCGGTCGCCGTCGCTTGGACGCTGCGCAACCCGGCAGTCGATGCCGCGATCGTCGGCTTCCGCCGCCCGGATCAGGTCGACCCGATCCTGCCCGCCGCCGAGCTCGAGCTAGGCGACGAAGACGCGATGGACCTCGAAGTCCTCTAACC
>DATDFL010000222.1:0-2494 GCA_036522595.1 Gaiellaceae bacterium | reverse complement strand
GCGCTCACGACCGCGCTCACGAGCGACGCGTTCTACGTCGGCGCGATCGGCTCCCGGCGGACGCAGGAGAAGCGGCGCGAGCGGCTGTTAGAAGCGGGGCTGACCGAGGAGCAGCTCGAGCGGATCTCGGGCCCGGCGGGGCTCGACCTCGGCGCCCACACGCCTGCGGAGACCGCGGTCTCGATCCTCGCCGAGATCGTCGCGGTGCGTGCAGGCCGCTCCGGGGGTCGCCTCGTCGAGCGCAGCGGCCCCATCCACGCGTCGGCATAGTTGAGCCCGGTCGCGCTCGCGTGCGCGTCGGCCGCGCTGTTCGGCGCGATGTCCGTCGGGGTGCGCTTCGCTGTGCGCCGGGCCGGAGACGCGGAGCTCGGCTCGCTCGCAATGTCGTCGGTCGCTTTCGCGGTCACCGCGGTGATCGGCCTCGCGTCGACGCGGGAGTTGCACCTCGCGGACATCTGGCCCTTCCTGATCGCCGGCACGCTCGCACCGGGCCTCTCGCAGGTCTTCTTCGTGCGCGCGGTGCGCGAGGCGGGTGCGGCCCGGACGTCGGTGCTGATGGGAACGGCGCCGCTCGTGGCGGTGGGTGTGGCGCTGATCTTCCTCGGCGAGCCGGTGCGAGCGCCGTTGCTGATCGGCGCGGGCCTGATCGTCGCGGGCGGGCTCGCGCTGGCCCGCGAGCGGGTTCGACCCGCGGACTTCCGCCGGCTCGGCGTCCTCTTTGCGATTACCGCGACGGTGCTCTTCGCGGTGCGCGACAACGTCCTGCGCTCCTTCGCGAAGGACACGCACGTCCACGCGCTCATCGCCGCGCCTGCCTCGCTGCTCGCCGGCCTCGCCGCGATCTCCCTCTACCTCGTGGTCACGCGCCGCGGGGCCTGGGCGCGCGGCTACACGCAGCAGCTAGTGCTCTTCCTCCCACCGGGGATCTTCTTCGGCTTCTCGTACGCAGCGCTCTTCGAGGCGTACTACCGCGGCCGCGTCAGCGTCGTCGCGCCGCTGGTGGCGACGGAGTCGCTCTGGGGAGTCGTCTTCGCGGCGCTGCTCCTGCGCCGGAGCGAGCTCGTCGGCCGGTGGCTCGTCGTCGGCGCCGCGCTGATCGTGGCCGGCGGCGCGCTGATAGGCGTGTCGCGATAATTCAGGCGTGGGCTGGCTGACGCAGCTCGTCGAGGAGCGGGGGGCCGAGGCGCTCGACCTCCACGCGCAGACGATCAACCCGCAGTTCGTCCGGCTGCTGCGGACGATCGGCTTCGACCGCCGCTGGGCTCGCGCCGAGGGCGCATACCTCTGGGATTCCGACGGCAACCAGTACCTCGACGTGCTCGGCGGGTTCGGGATGTTCAACGTCGGTCGCAACAACCCGCGCGTGCGCGAGGCGCTGGTCGAGGCGATGGAGCTCGAGCGGCCCGGCTCGACGCAGCTCGGTGTCGACGCGCTGCCGGCCCTGCTCGCGGAGGAGCTGCTTCGGCTTGCCCCCGCGTCCGTCGAGCGCGTGCTGTTCACGAGCTCCGGCGCCGAGTCGGTCGAGGCGGCGATCAAGCTTGGCCGCGCAGCGACTGGCCGCCCGCGGGTTCTGTCGCTGGAGCACGGATTCCACGGGCTGACCCTGGGCGCGCTCTCCGCGACCGCCGACTCGGCGTTCACCTCGCGCTTCGGACCGCTGCTGCCCGGGTTCGAGAAGGTTCCCTGGGACGACCTCTCGGCGCTCGAGGAGCAGCTGCGCAGCGGGGACGTCGCGCTGTTCATCGTCGAGGTGGTGCAGGGAAAGGGCGTCAACATCCCGCCGCCCGGCTACCTCGAGGGCGCGCAGGAGCTTTGCCGCCGCTACGGCACCCTGTTCTGCGTCGACGAGGTGCAGACCGGCTTCGGGCGCACCGGCCGGATGCTGGCGCTGGAGCACTGGGGTCTCGAGCCCGACCTGATCACCGTTGCGAAGTCGCTCTCGGGCGGCTACGTGCCGGTCGGCGCGCTGCTGATGTCGAGCGAGGTCTACGACGGGGTCTTCGACTCGCTGCCGAACGCGGTCAGCCACGGCTCGACCTTCGCGCCGAACGACCTTGCGATGGTCGCCGGCCTTGCGTCGCTGCGGGAGCTGAACGAGCAGGGGCTGGTCGAGCACTCGGCTCGCCTCGGCGAGCTGCTGCTCGAACGGACGCGGGGTTTCGTCGATCGCTTCGAGGTCGTCCGCGACGTGCGCGGCCTCGGGCTGATGTGGGCGATCGAGTTCGAGGAGCCACCGGCTGGCTCCCGCACGTGGAAGCTGCTGGAGCGGATCCAGCCGGGGCTGTTCTCGCAGCTCGTCGTGGTGCCGCTCTTCCGCGACCACCGGATCCTGAGCCAGGTCGCCGGCCACGGCCTCAACGTGCTGAAGGCGATCCCGCCGCTCGTCGTGACGGAGGACGACGTCGACTGGTTCGTCTCGGCGCTCGAGGACACGATCGCCCGCGCCGAGAAGATGCCGCGCGCGCTCGTACGCTTCGCACTGCGAGCCGCCCGC
>DATDFL010000221.1:0-10403 GCA_036522595.1 Gaiellaceae bacterium | reverse complement strand
AGCCGCAGCCGGTCGCGTTCGTCGTCTCGCCGGGCCTCGGCGACCCGCCGACGGCGCGGACCGTGCGGCGCTGGCTCGAGCTCGACCCGAGCCTGCGCTTCAAGCTCGATCCCGGGAGCGCCTGGTCCGACGAGCTGATCTCCGAGCTTGCCTCGACCCACGCGGTGGTGACCGCCGACTACAAGGGCTTCTACGGCGACCAGGACCCGCCGCCTGACGCCGACCTCTACCGCCGCGTGGCCGAAGGCTTCCCTGAGGCCTACCTCGAGGATCCGGGGCTGACCGACGAGACCGGCCCGGTCCTCGAGCCGCACCGCGAGCGGGTCACGTGGGACGCGCCGATCCGCTCGGTGCAAGACGTCGTGCAGCTTCCCTGGCCGCCGCGCGTGCTCAACTCGAAGCCGTCCCGGTTCGGCCGCCTCAGCGAGCTGCTCGCTTTCTACGACCATTGCGAGCAGAACGGAATCGCGCTCTACGGCGGCGGCATGTTCGAGCTCGGCCCGGGTCGCGGACAGATCCAGTACCTCGCCTCGCTCTTCCATCCGGACGGCCCGAACGACGTCGCACCCGGGGCCTACAACGATCCGGAGCCGAGTCAGGGCCTGCCGCCCAGCCCGCTGGCGCCTTCGCCGGAGGTCCGGGGGTTTCGGTGGGGCCCAACCACGATTACCCTTTGACTGATCAGTCAATCAAGGACGCGGCATGGCTCCCACAGCGGCACTCGACACCGGTATCTCCTTTGCGCTGACCGACGAGCAGCGGGCGCTGCGCGAGCTTGCGAACGAGTTCGCCGAGAAGGAGATTCGCCCCAAGGCCGCCGAGTACGACGAGCACCAGACGCACCCGGCCGATGTGATCGCGAAGGCGCACGAGGTCGGGCTGATGAACCCGCACCTCCCGGAGGAGCTGGGCGGGGCGGGCCTAGGCGCGGTCGAGGGGGCGCTGATCGGCGAGGAGCTCTGCTGGGGCTGCTCCGGGATCGGGACCTCGATCGTCGCGAACATCCTCGGCGCGCTGCCGGTCATGCTCGCTGGCACGGAGGAGCAGCAGCGCCGCTGGCTGCCGCCGCTGCTCGAGGAGCCGATCCTGTGCTCGTTCGGGCTGACCGAGCCGAACGCGGGCTCCGACGTCTCCGGGATCCAGACGACCGCGGTGCGAAACGGCGACGAGTACGTCATCAACGGGTCGAAGATGTTCATCACGAACGCGGGCCAGGCGGAGTGGCTGACGGTCTTCGCGTCGACGGACAAGGACGCCGGCCATCGCGGGCTGACCGCGTTCGTGGTCCCGACCGACGCGGACGGCGTGACCGTCGAGAAGCACCTCGACAAGATGGGCCAGCGGGCTACCGATACGTCGGCGCTCGCCTTCCAGGACCTGAAGGTGCCCGCCGCGAACCGGCTCGGCGAGGAGGGCGAAGGGTTCAAGATCGCGATGCGGACGCTCGACCACACGCGCCCCGGGACCGCGTCGGGCGCCGTGGGCGTTGCGCGCGCGGCGTTCGAGCACGCCGTGGAGTACTCCCGCGAGCGGGTGCAGTTCGGCCAGCCGATCGCGATGAACCAGGGCGTCAACTTCCTCATCGCGGACATGGCTGCGGAGATCGAGGCCGCCCGGCTCCTTTGCTGGCAGGCGGCCTGGCTGCTGGATCAGGGCCAGCGCGCCACCTTGCAGTCGTCGTACGCGAAGCGCTTCGCGGCCGACACGGCGATGAAGGTGACGACCGACGCCGTTCAGGTCTTCGGCGGCTACGGCTACATGAAGGAGTACCCCGTCGAGAAGCTCATGCGAGACGCCAAGCTGTTCCAGATCTACGAGGGCACGTCGCAGATCCAGCGCCTCGTGATCGCCAGAGAAATCTTCCTCCCGCGCAGCGACTGACCTAGCTTCGTCAGCCGTATTTTCCGGCCCGCCGCTGGGGCACCCCTAACCCACCACCCAGTGGCGATGCTATCGGGGAAATCGTCACGAGACTGTCACGGCCTCGTGCCGGAACTGTCACCAGATTTCCACCGCGAACGCCGCAAACCTCGCTGACGCCATCGCTAGACTCCAGGCCTTGCGCGTGGAAGCAGGTTCGAGCGCGGTCCGGGTCCGGAAGCGCCGCCGCGCCCGGTCGCGGCGACTTCTGATCCAGCGCCTGCTTGCCCTGACCGCGGTCGTGATCGTCGCCGGTGTCGTCCTGGGCCTCGCCTTTGCGGGCTCCCCGGGGCGCATCGCCGAGGGCGTCACGGTCGCCGGCGTCGACGTGGGCGGGCTCACGCGAGGTCAGGCAACGGCGAAGCTCGAGGCCCGCGCGCGGGCAGTCGCAAACGTGCCCGTGACCTTCACCGCCGGCAGCCACCGGTGGCGCCTCCGTCCGGGGAATCTCGGCGTCGAGGCCGACTGGGCCGCAGCGGTGAAGCTCGCGGAGCAGCACGGCGACGGGTTCGCGCCGTTGCGCGGCTTCCGCCGACTCGGGGTGCGCGTCTTCGGCGCGGACGTCTCGCCGCCGACGCGCGTCTGGACCCAGGCCCTCGATTTCGAGCTGACGCGGATGAGCCGAACCGTCGGAACGCCTCACCGCGATGCTGCCATCGTCCTGCACGGCCTCCGTCCGGCCGTCGTGCCCGGCCGCGTCGGGCGCGGCCTCGACCGCAAGGCGGCGGCGCAGGCGATCGTGCAGGCCCTCGTCGGCTTCGAGCGCGGCACACCCGTCGCCTTGCCCGTGCATCGCGACCCGCCCATCGTCTCGGCCGATGACCTCATCTCGGTGCGGGCCCAGGTGCGCACCGCGGTTTCAGGCCGCATCCGGATGAGCCTGGGCACTTCCTCGTGGTGGCTCCAGCCGGGACAGCTCGCAACGCTGCTCGCGCTGCCGCGCGACGGCAAACGCGCACTGGCGATCGGCGGCCCGGCAGCCGACCGCTACTTCCAGCGTCTGGGCCGCGGCATCGGGCGGCCGCCCCGCGACGCGACCTTCCGCGTCGCCGACAGCGGCCGAGTGTTCGTCGTCCCCGCAAGGCCGGGACGAGTGATCGACGTCGTGGCCACGCGAAAGAACATCCTCGCGGCGGCGCTCTCGCCGAATCCCCGGAACGCCCGCGTCGTGGTCACGACCCAGGACGCGAAGCGCTCCACGGCGCAGGTTCGCGCGATGGGAATCAAGACCCGAATCAGCCGCTACGAGACGATCTACGGCGGCGACCCGAACCGGATCCACAACGTCCAGCTCGTCGCCCGCCTGATCGACGGGAAGCTGATCGCGCCCGGAACGACCTTCTCGTTCAACCGCGCAACGGGGGCGCGCACCGCGAGCAAGGGCTTCCTCGAGGCGCCCGTGATCATCAACGGTGAGGTCACGACCGGTCTCGGCGGCGGCGTCTGCCAGGTGTCGACCACCGTCTTCAACGCGGCCTACGAGGCCGGTCTGAAGATCACCGAGCGCACGAACCACGCGCTCTACATCAGCCATTACCCACAGGGCCGCGACGCGACCGTGGACTACCCGGACGTCGACATGAAGTTCGTCAATGACACTCCGCACTGGATCCTGCTCCGGACCTTCGTGGGCTCCTACTCGCTCGTCGTCGACCTCTACGGCGCGCCGATCCACCGGCGCGTCGTCAGCGAGACCCGTCCGCTCGTGGAGACCGGCCCCCCGCCGATCAAGCGGGTTCCGGACCCGACCCTGTTCAAGGGCGTGACCGTGCTCGAGGAAAGCGGCGAGCCTTCCCGCTCGACCAGCGTGCGGCGGCTCGTGTACCTGCCATCCGGGAAGCTGCTCTACGACAACACGTGGTACTCCTCGTACCGCGGCGAGGACCGGGTCGTCCGCTTCGGGACGAAGGAGCGGCCGACGAAGAAGGGGCCGAGCGGGCCCAGCGGCCCGAGTGGCCCGAGTGGGCCGAGTGGGCCGACCGGCCCTACGGGCGCTCAGCAGTAGCGATCTCGTCGACGAGCCACGAAGGCACGCGCGTGGGGCGGTGCGTCTGCGCGTCGACGCAGGCGTGCGACGTCCAGCCGTCGGCCAACAGCCGGCCGTCGCGCTCGACCGCATAGTCGAAGCGGAACCGCGCGCCCCGAAGGTCGCCGCACGAGCAGCGCACCGTGAGGCGGTCGTCGAACCGTGCCGGAGCGACGTAGCGCACGTGCACCTCGATCGTCAACGCCTCGATTCCCTCCGCCTGCAGCTCCGGGTAGCCGCCTCGGAAGCGCTCGAGGTACTCGATCCGCGCGAGCTCGAACCAGACGAGGTAGACCGCGTGGTGCGCCACGCCTTGCGCGTCGGTCTCGGCGAAGCGCACGCGCACGTCGGTCTCGAATTGGAAGTCCACCCGGGGGAACCTTCTACGATCGAGCGATGTCCACGAGCGAGCTTGCGGAGCTGATCCGCAGCAGGCAGCCGTGCGTCGTGCTGACCGGGGCAGGCGTGAGCACCGAGAGCGGCATCCCGGACTTCCGCTCGCCAACGGGGCTCTGGGCGGCGGTCGACCCGACGGAGTACGCCTCGATCGAGGCTTTCCGGCGCGACCCTCGCAAGGTCTGGAGCTTCTACAAGCCGCGCGTCGAGATGCTGACCGGTGCCAGGCCGAACCCGGCGCATTCGGCCCTCGCGGAGCTCGAGCAGATCGGCCTTGTCGAAGCGGTCGTGACGCAGAACATCGACCTGCTCCACGAGCGCGCCGGAAGCGAGAACGTCGTCGAGGTGCACGGCTCGATCCGCACCGCGACCTGCCCGGGCTGCGGCAGGGGCTACGAGCTCGCCCGCGTCCTGGAGCTGCTGGCCGACGCCGACGCGCCGGAATGCCCGAGCTGCGGCGGGATTCTGAAGCCGGACGTCGTCTTCTTCGGCGAGCTCCTGCCTCCCGCTGCGATCGACCGTGCCTACGAGCTCGCCCGCCGAGCGCGGCTGCTGCTCGTCGTCGGCTCCGCGCTGGAGGTCTACCCGGTGGCCGGGCTGCCGCTCGAGACCCTCGGCACGGGCGGCGAGGTAGCGATCGTCAACCGCGGGCAGACGCCCTTCGATTCACAGGCGTCGCTGAAAGTCGACGGCAGTGCGGGTGAGGTCTTGCCTCAGGTTGTCGGGATGCTCAGGCGGCGGCGCGCTTGAGCGGGCGCTCTTCGAGCACCTGCCGACAGTCCGCGCACACCGTCCGCTCCACCTCGTACGGAATGCCGAGGCGCTGGCCCAGCACGTAGGTGCGGACCGCACGGTGCGAGTGTGCGCGCTTGCGATGGAGGGGAAATAGCTGTGACATCGTCCTCGGACTCAGCGTAGTTATCGCTTCGGAAGCTACGACGCACAAAAGGGTGACGAAGTTGTGACGAACTGGTGGGTTCTCGCTACGCTCGGGAAGGTGCGAATGCGGCTCGTCCTCGCGCTCGTCTTGGGGCCGATCGTCTGCGCCCTCGCCGGCTGCGGTGCGACTGCGCAGCGGAGCCCGGCAGCCGTGGTGCCGCCTGGGCCCACGAAGCACTGTGTCGCCGGGACGAAGACGGTCGGGTCGAGCCGGGTCGCGGTCGCCGCGGTTGTTCAGAAGCACGCGACCGCCTACCGCCGTCCCGGCCGGAAGCCGTTCGCGCGCTTCGGCCGCCTGAACCAGAACGCCTTTCCGACGGTCTTCCGCGTCGTCTCCGAGCTCCGGCGAAGCAACTGCAAGGCGACGTGGTACCGCGTCCAGTTGCCGATCAAGCCCAACGGGATCCAGGGCTACGTGCGTGCGCGCGACGTCAAGCTCGCATCGGTTCACTCCAAGGTCGTCGTGCAGGTCTCGAAGCGTCGCCTCACGCTCTTTCGCCGCGGTAAGCCGGTGCTCCACACGACCGTCGCGGTGGGCTCGAGCGCGACCCCGACTCCGACGGGCAGCTACTACGTCAACCAGCGCCTGATCCCGACGGAGAGCGGCGGCCCGTTCGGGCCCGGCGCGATCGGCATCTCGGCGTTCTCCAACGTCCTCACGGGCTGGACCCAGGGCGGCCCGATCGCGATCCACGGGACGAATGAGCCGTGGTCGATCGGCCACGCCGTCTCGAACGGCTGCATCCGGGTGCGGAACCCCGTCCTCCGCAAGCTGTTCGCCGCAACGCCTGCCGGCACGCCGGTCGTGATCATCCGGTGAGTCGCACGCGGGTGGTCGCCGTGGCTGCGGCGCTCGTCGCCGGGCTCGCGGCGACGCTCGCGGCGCTTGCGGGCAGTCCCGCGCAAAGCGGGATCGACCCGCAGCAGGCCGTCGTCGACGGCTGCGGTCGCGACTTCTCCGCACAGGTGCGGCGGGAGATCCCGACCTGGGTCTACGTGAACGACCACGCGGCGCCGGCGACCGGGCCGCCTCCGCCGCAGCAGCGGCTCGAAGGCGTGGTCTCTTCGCGCTACTACCCACAGCTCGCGTCGCACCCGACCGAGGAGGACCTGCCGACGGTGCACCGCGCCTACGACTTCAACTTCGACGTGCTCCCGGACCGCTCGTACCTCGGCCTGCTCGGCGGCGACCCGGCTGCGCACACCGGGAACTTCGAGGGCAAGGGCGCTTCGTCGGGACGCCTCCACGTCGAGCGCGAGCAGACCGCCCTGCCGAGCTTCGCCTGGCCCGAGCCCGGCGACCGCGTCGCCTTGGTCGGCTCCTGGGTCTGGGACTGCGGCCACTGGCTCCCGGGCGGCGAGCGGACGGAGCTCCATTCCTACCGCGCGTTCTGGGTGCAGCGCACCGGCGGCGGCGAGGGCGATCTCGTGGTCTCGAACGACAAGACGTTCGCCGGCGTCGAGGCCGACTGCGCGCACCAGGCCAAGCTCGTCGTCCCGGTCTTCCAGAGCTGCCTCTCGACTGAGAGCCGGTGGGCGGACATCCGAGGCAGCTACCGCTTTCGGCTTCACGTTCCGCGGCACGCGAAGGTGCGAGTCGTCGACGCCGGCAGCTCGGGCGGTGGGGCGCACGTTCGCACCGCCTTGCATGGGAGGAACGTCGAAGTCACGGTCACGGTGACGGGCAACCCCGCGGGGAAGCTGCTCGTCGCGAAGCGGATTCTCGTGAGTCGGCGCGTCGAGCATCTCCGCGTCCGCTTCACGCGGCTGCTCGTCCGGCGCGCGATGGATCCCGGCTGCGCGAACGGGCGTCCAACCTGCGGCTCGAAGGAGACGACGCACGGCGAGCAGGGGTCGAAGCCGCCGGGCGAGTGGAACGTCTACCTCGAGGCCGCCGGCAAGTGGACGACGTGGAGCCACGGGCTCCTGCGGACGCACGACGGCCAGGTCTTCCGCAACGGCCCGGCGCTGGATGTCTTCGTCCCGCGAGGCCGGCCCTGGCGCGTGTTCGCCTTCGCGCGCGAGTGCGACTTCGGCTCGTTCGGCAACGCCGACGGCGCCACCCACGCAATGACGCCGTGCCCGCGCTCGGATGAGTACGGCAGCTTCGCGGACGGCGACGACCGCCCGGGAGTCGTTGTCCGGCGCTTCTCCTCTTCGGCCGCGGCGCTCGGCTTCCACCGCGGCCGGCCGCTGCGGGCTCTTTCGACGTGCCCAGCCGTGAACCGGCGAGGCTGCTACGAGCTCGACTACGTCGTGACGAGAGTTCGGTAGTGTCCACGGGACATGGCCGAGCGACAGGATCTCCTGAGCAAGCTCGCCGACCGCGGCGAGGACGTGGTCGGAAAGCTTTCCGAGATGCCGGCGGCGCAGCGGCTCCTCGATGCGGGCCTGCAGATGAAGGATCGCGTCGACGAGCTGCAGAAGAAGGTTCGCGGCCTCGATGCCCTGGAGCGCCGCGTTGTCGCGCTCGAGAAGAAGGTCGACGAGCTGAGCCGCTCGTCCCGCACGCCGGCAAAGCGAGCGCCTGCCAAGCGCAAGGCTCCGCCGAAGAAGCCAGCGTCCTAGCGCGGAACCTTTAGGCGCAGCGCCTTCGGAACGATCTCGAAGCGAGCCGGCGTCGTCCCGGGCTGTTCGCCGTCGAGCTCGACCGGGAGCGGTTGCGGCGCGTCGATCTCGACGACGGCTCCGCGCAGCACCTCGGCCTTCGGGTGGGGCAGGTGCCGGCCCTTGTACGTCTTCGGCAGCGTGAAGAGCAGGTCACGCTTCGTCAAGTCGCCGATCAGCAGGACGTCGAAGAGTCCGTCGTCCGGCTCGGCCTCCGGGCAGATCATCATCCCGCCGCCGAAGTAGCGGCCGTTCGCGACGACGACGTCGTGCATCCGGGCCTCGCGCCGCTGCCCGTCGACGGTGACGAGGACGTGGTCGTTGTGCCAGCGGGCGAAGACCGTCAGGGTTGCCCACGCATAGGAGACCTTTCCGCCGAGCGCTTTCGAGGTCGCGTTGGCGCGCTTCGCGATCGCGCCGCTCATCCCGGCGCTCGCGATGTTCGCGAAGTAGGACTCCCCGCCGCGATACGTGGCTCGGCCGAGGTCGATGGTCCGCTGGGCGCCGTCCCGCGCGACCGCGATTGCGTCCTCGAGCCTGCGCGGGATTCCGTACGTACGGACGAAGTCCCAGCCGGTGCCGCGCGGGATCACGGCGAGCTCCGCGTCGCGGCCCGCGAGCCCCTGGACGACCTCGTTGACGGTGCCGTCTCCGCCGACGGCGACGACGAGCCTTGCGCCGTCGTCGACCGCGCGCGCGGCAAGCTCGCCCAGCTGTCCCGCTCGCTCCGAGAGAACCGCTTCGCCTGGGAGCCCGAGGGTCGCCGCGCGTTCCGCGAGCTCGGGCCAGCGTCGGCCGACGGACCCGCCTTCTGCGGCCGGGTTGACGAGGAAGACGGTCTCGCTAATGGCCTGCGGTGACGGTCTTGAGCGCCACGCGCGTCATCCGGTCGACGGCCGCGCGGAGCTCCTCGTCGGAGATCCGGGTGAACTCTTCGCCGATCACGATGTCGCTCACGGTCAGCAGGCAACCGGCCTTCACTCCGCGGAGAGCGCCGATCGTGAACAGCACCGCCGCCTCCATCTCGACGCCGAGGACGCCCCGCGCGGACCAGCGCTTGTGCCGCTCGGGATCGGGGTCGTAGAACGTGTCGCTGGAGGCGATCGCGCCGACGCGCATGGGCTGGTCGAGCTCTTTCGCCGCGTGAACCGCGCCGTGCACGAGCTCCCAGTCGGCAGTGGGCGTGTGCGGCTCACCGCCGACGTAATGGCGCGCGGTGCCGTCCGCGGGCACCGCTGAGACCGCGACGATCAGGTCGCCGAGCTGCAGATCGTGTTGGAGCCCGCCGCAGGTTCCGACGCGGAGGAACCGCTTCACGCCCAGCTGAACGAGCTCCTCCATCACGATCGCCGCCGACGGGCAGCCCATCCCCGTCGCCTGGACCGAGACCGGGGAGCCCTCGAAGGTGCCCGAGTACCCGAGCATGCCGCGCTCGGCGTTCCGCTCGATGGGATCGTCGAAGTACGTCTCGGCGATGTACTTGGCGCGGAGCGGGTCGCCTGGAAGGAGACAGGCCTCCGCGTAATCGCCGGGCTCGGCGCGGACGTGGATGGGCATCGGGAGAGCTTAGGCGTTCGCTTGCGACGCCGATCAAAGAGGCCGCGGCGGCTCGCGCCGTCGCAGAGTTAGCGCCGTAAAGTTTCGGCGACTGATGGCCCGCTTGAAGGAACCGCGGCTCGAGGAGATCCTCGCTTTCTGCGCGGAGGATCCGGTGGAGCGCGTCTTCCTCGAGGACGTGGCTCGCCGCGGGCTCGGCCGCTTCACCGCGGTCGAGAGACACGGGCGGCTCAAAGCGCTTTGTCACACGGGCTCGAACATCGTTCCCTCCGGGAGCGGCTGCGACGCGTTCGCCGAGGTCGCAGCGGCCGGGAACGCGCGGATGGTGATCGGCGAGGAGGGGGCGGTCACGGAGCTGTGGGACGCGGCGCGGCGGCGGCTGCCCGATCCGCGGGAAGACCGGCCGGGCCAGCCGGTCTATGTCCTCGACGAGGCGCCCGAGGCCGGCGACACGGGGCTGCGCCCGGCGGGCCAGGACGACTTCGAGCTGCTCGTGCCCGCGTGTGCGGCGGCGCACGAGGAGGAGATCGGGATCGATCCGCTGGGCCGCGATCCGGAGAGCTTCCGCTGGCGGACGCGGATGCAGATCGAGGACGGCCGGTCGTGGATCTGGCGGGACGACGGCAGGATCTGCTTCAAGGCGGAGGCGTCGGCGTGGACGCCGTCGGCGGTGCAGCTGCAGCAGGTGTGGGTCGACCCCGAGGTGCGGGGTCGTGGCTATGCGCAGCGCGGAATGCGCGATCTGTGCCGGCTGCTGCTCCGGCGCGTGCCGATCGTGTGCTTGTTCGTGCGCGCGGAGAACGCGCCGGCGATCCGCGTCTACGAGGCAATCGGGATGCGGCAGACGATCTCGTATCGCTCGCTCATTTTCTGAGCTTCCCTTAATACGGTTCGCCCGGCCTCCTCCCCGAGGCGAGCATATTCGGAAAGGTCGTACGTGTCTGTCACGAAACCGTGA
>DATDFL010000220.1:0-3037 GCA_036522595.1 Gaiellaceae bacterium | reverse complement strand
GGATCGACCGGGCGCTTCTTCGTGCGGTCGTGGAGAAGTTCGACGGCGGGCCGGTGGGGCTCTCGACGCTCGCCGTTGCACTGGGAGAGGAGCCGGACACGATCGAGGACGTCTACGAGCCGTACCTGCTCCAGCTCGGCTTCCTGCAGCGGACACCGCGCGGCCGAATCGTCACGAAGCTCGGTCGGGAGCACGTAGGGGCCGCCGCCGGCGACGGCCCCTCGGCGCTCTTCTAGTTCGAAGCAGCCTCGACGAACGGCTTCAGGACCGTGTCCCAACCGCCGTTGTAGCTCGCGTAGGTCTCTGCCGCGTCGTCGCCGTAGGCCTCCCACCCGCGGTGCTCGAGCTCCACGCGCGTGCCGTCGCCTTCTGGGGCAAACCGCACTTCGAGCTCCGTGGACGGCTGGCCCGGCGAGACGTGCCAGTCGACGACAAACCGCGAGGGCGGCTCCCAGGCGAGCACCGTTGCCCACTCGACCTCATTGCCGTCGGCTGTCGTGTGGTAGAGGCGCCCGCCGACACGCGGCTCGAAGGTCGCGCTGACCGCCGGCGCCTCGCCCGGCTGGTGCGTCTGAAACGGCCACCACGTGTCCAGCCGGTCCGTGAAGACCTGGAACGCGTGCTCGGCGGAGCAGTCGACGACGATGCTCTTCCGAACGGTCAGATCCTGTGCTTCCTGCGTGCTCATCCGTTCCTCCTCTCGTCCTCGGCCGCTGCCTTGAACGCGGCGAGGGCCTCGTTCCAGAACTCGTCGAAGTAGGTGCGGAGGCCGGCCAGGCCGTCCGGATCGACGCGGTAGATCCTCCGCGTGCCGTTTCGACGCTCGGTCACCAGCCCGGCTTCTTTCAGAACCCGCAGATGCTGCGAGACCGCGGGGCGACTGACGGGCAGCTCGTCGGCGATCTCCCCGACCGCGCGGGGGCCCTGCCGGAGCTGCTCGAAGATCGCCCGCCGGGTGCGGTCACCGAGTGCATCCATCGGGTCTGGGTTAGCCATGACTTACGTAAGTCTACGCTTACGAAAGCTTGGAGTCAAGTGCCTGTTTGGCAAAGGGCGCGGACGGCAAAGAACCTCCCGCGCGGTAGGGGTCTACGCGGCGAAAGGGTCACACCTTTGAGCAGCAGCGAGGCCAGGCACCGGGGGCGGTCAGCCAAAGCCTCCCCCTACCGCGTCATCCTTAACGGCGAAATTGCAGCTCGTGCCAGGAGGGCGTCGGCGCTAGCTCGAGGAGCGCTCGTGTGCCGCCGGGCTCGAGGTACGTGAAGTCCGAGGCGCCGTCGTCCCAGGCGACGTCGAGGCGGCCGTCCTTGACGCGGTGATCGAGCCACGCGCCGCGGAAGACGAGTTTACGCAGCCAGTAGACGAGCGACTCGCCGTCGACCAGCGAGAGCCGCTCCCAGTGCCGCACCAGGTAACGCCCGAGCTCGCTGCGCGGCTCCTCGATGATCCCGTCCGCGGTCAGCTCGACGAGGTCGTCGGTCTCCTCGTCGTCGAGCTCGTTGTCGTCGACGAGCCCGAGCCTGTACGCGGCCGCGGAGACGCGCTGCGCGAAGTCCGAGGTGTTGAAGCTGAAGCGAAGACGGAGGAACTCGACCACGATGTCGTCGCCGGACGAGTAGTTCTCGACCTCCACAAATGGAGAATAGCCCCGTATGCGGGCCTCACTTCTTTCTGGTCTCGTCGTTGCCGGCCTCGTGCTGCTGGTGGTCTGGCTCTTCGACATCAAGCTCGAGCGGGCAGCCGTGCTGGCGCCGGTGCTGGTCGTGGTTGCCGGAGCCGTCGCGGGCCTTGCCGTGCTCTGGACGAAGATCGGCTGGGAGTCGTTACGCCGGCGTGAGCATCCGTGGCGGGTAGTCGCGCTCACCGTCGCCGCGCTCGCGGTGCTTGTCGCGCTTTCGTTGCTCGGCATCAAGCTGCCGCGCGAATGACCTGGGCTACGGGCCAGGTGGTCGTCCGCCGCGAGGTCTTGAACGACGGCAGGCCATGGCTGGAGGTGCCGGTGATCGTGGTCGTCGACGAGCCGGGGCTGCTGGCGACCTATATCGCCGAGGGCGCTCCGTTCCGCTTCCCCGCCGGCGACTGGCCGAGTCCGGATGGCCGTCATCCGTGGCACGGGAAAGAGCGGTGGCTGGGGCACGGCGTCCTCATGCTGCAGCGTCCGGGCGAGCCCTATGCGATCTGGATCTTCTGGTCCGGCCCGGCGAGGGAGTTCCACGGCTGGTACGTCAACCTGCAGGAGCCCTTCCGCCGCACGGCGATCGGCTACGACACGCAGGACCTCGAGCTCGACATCTGGGTCCCGGCCCAGGGCGGCTGGGAGCTGAAAGACGACGACGTCATGGAGAAACGGATCCGCGAGGGCCGCTTCACACCGGAACAGGTCGCGGAGGCGCGGGCCCTGGCCGGCCGCATCACGCGGGAGCTCGACGCCGGCAGGCGCTGGTGGTCCGACGACTGGGCGGCCTGGCAGCCGGATCCGGCGTGGCGAGCCCCGGCTTTTCCGTCCTGAGCGCAAGCCGGGCGCCGTCCGGCGGCCTCCGTACCGTGGACTGCCCGTGTCGAAGGACCCCTGGACACTGCGCGGCTCCGCGCCGCACGCCGACGTCGACGCTCTCGCGAGCGAGCTCGGGCTCAGCCCTGTCACGGCGAGCGTGCTGGTCAGGCGCGGGTACGGCGACCCCGCGAAGGCGCGCGCGTTCCTCGACGCGAAGCTGCCCGAGCACGACCCGTTCCAGCTCGGGGACATGCGCGAGGCCGTCGATGCGATCCGCGCGGCGATCGCGGACGGCAAGCGGATCTGCGTTCACGGCGACTACGACGCGGACGGGATTTGCGCGACGGCACTGGCTGTCCTGATCCTGCGCGAGCTCGGCGCGGACGTGACCGCGCACCTGCCGAGCCGCTTCGACGAGGGGTACGGCCTCCAGCGTGACACGCTCACCCGTCTGGCCGAGGAGGGCTGCGGGCTCGTCGTGACCGTCGACTGCGGCGTCACAGCCGTCGAAGAAGTTGCCCACGCGCGCGAGCTCGGCCTCGA
>DATDFL010000219.1:0-6374 GCA_036522595.1 Gaiellaceae bacterium | reverse complement strand
GCCACGCTCGCCGTCAAGGCCACGATCCCGGTCGCGGCCGACCCCGACTTCGCGCTCGTCATGCCTGACTCCGTCTGGACGACCGCCTACCGGGGTAGCGCCCTCTCGCGGATCGATCCGGCGACGGACACGGTCACCGCGTCGCTGCCGGTGCGGCAGGGGCTCCAGGGAATGGCGTCCGACGGGACGAGCTTCTGGGCCGCAAACTACGACGACAGCCGGGTCGTCAAGCTCGACCCCGGCACCGGGCGGACGCTCGCGAGCTGGTCGACCGACGGCGGGCCGAGGGACGTGCTGCTCGCCTTCGGCAGCATCTGGGTCGCGAACTCGAGCGCCTCGACCGTCCTGCGACTCACCCCTCCGTAGCAGGCAGCCGCGCCACTGCAGCTACGACCGCGATCGCCGCAACCGCCGCGACGACTCCGATCAGCTCGAGGCCCACGCCACCGCGGAGCGGAGCCCCCGCCGCGAGGACGACCAGCGCCGCGAGCAGCGCTCCGCCCACACAGCAGGCCGCGATCGCCGTGAGGCGGCGGATCAGCACCCCGAGGTCCGACCAGGCGGCGACGCGCGGCTCGATCGACCACCACGCGAGCTCGGCCGCGAGCAGAAAGCCCACCGCGTAGACCGGCGTCCAGGGATCGACGCGGCTCGGGCCGTCCGTGAGGCGAACCGCCTGCTCGGCGCCGAGGCAGGCGAGCCCGAGGACGAGCGGCGCGTTCCAGCGCGCGGCGAGCCCGACGCCGAGCCAGAGCACTCCGGATCCGGCGAGCGCGAGCAGCAGCAGCCCGTGCGCCGAGCCGCCGGTCGGCTTCGCGAACCCGAGCGCCGCCGCGACGAGCAGCGCGCCGAGCGCCGTGGCTAGGCGCGCACGACCTGGGCGTGGCGCTTGAATCTCCTCACCTCCTCCAGGGCGGCTTGCAGCGGAGCCTGGCCGTCCCACTCGACGACCGGCACCCCGAGCCGCAGGTAGCGCGAGCGCAGCGCCTCCCGGCGGAGGAGCCAGAGCCGGCGGGCGAGCTGGTCGATCGCGTCCGGCCCGGCCGACGCGAACGGCGCCGGCGAGATCTCGACGACCGCGAGGTCGAAGCCGCGGGCCCGGACGTCGAGCAGCGTCCGCACGGCCCGCTCGTCGAGCAGCGGCGAGAGCGCGACGACGAGCGCCTTCGGCGGCAGCGCCCGGACGGGCAGCAGGTCGATGTCCTTCCACGCGTAACTCAGGAAGATCTCGGCGTCGAGCAGCGAGTCCAGGATCCTGTACAGCTGCGAAAGGCCGCTCGAGACGTGCAGCCAGTTGATCACGCCGCCGAAGGAGACGAGCCCGACGCGGTCCTTCTCGCGCAGGTAGTGCGTCGCGAGCGAGGCGGCAGCGCTGACGGCGAGGTCGAGCGTGCTCTCGTCGCGCTGCCTCGCCTCGAGGAAGGTGTCGAGGAAGATCACGACGTCCGAGTTCCGCTCGGGATGCGTCTCGGTGACCCATGGCTCGCCTCGCCTCGCGGTCGCGCGCCAGTTGATGCGCCGAATGCGATCGCCCGGGACGAACGGCCGCAGGTCCGCGAACTCGATGCCCTCGCCGTAGGCGCGCGGAACCTGGGTGCCCGCGAACGCCTGCGTCTCCAGCGGGCGGAGCAGGCGCTGGAGCGCCTCGCCGCGCGGATACACCTTGAGCGGCTGCCGTCGCTCGAGCCGCCACTGATGGACGAGCAGCCCGAAGACGTCCGGCGAACGGAGCACGAAGTCGCCGACGGCGTACCCGCCCCAGCGCTCGCAGCGGAGCGTCAGGTCGACCTCCCGGCGGTCGGCCCAGTCGAACCGGATGATCTGCGGGTTCTCGCGCTCGGCCACGAGGCCCTCGGGCAAGTCGAGCAGCAGCTCGAGCCGGCCGATCGGGCGCTCCGTCCGGAGGATCAGCGTCGCGTTGACCGTCTCGTCCTCGAGGGCGCGCTCGCGGTCGAGCTCGAACGCCGCGCGTTCCAGGCGGGGCTCCGCCGTCAGCGAGAGGCCCGCGACCAGCACGAGCGCGAACGGCGCCGCGAGGGCCGCGAGCTCCGGCCGGCCGACCACGAGCGCCGAGATCAAGCCCAGCCCCGCCAGCGCGGTGTAGGCGCCGAGCTTGTTGGTTGCCCTCAGAGACATGGCCTGAAATCACCGCCGGCGGTTCGACCGGTCATTTCAGACGGGTCACTCGGCCGCCGGCTCGGGCTCCGGCTCGAGCTCGGTCTCTGCCTTCGGGGTCGGCACCCGGTCGAGCAGCTCGAGCACGATGTCGTCCGGCCGCAGCCGCTGCACCCAGAGCTCGGGACGCAGCGAGAGCCGGTGCGCCAGGGCCGGAACGGCTACCGACTTCACGTCGTCCGGGATCACGTAGTCGCGCCCGTTGAGCCCTGCCCGGCAGCGCGAGAGCTTCAGCAGCGCAAGCGACCCGCGCGGGCTCGCGCCGACCTGCACGCCAGAGGCCTTCCGTGTCGCCGCAACCAGATCGACGATGTAGAGGCCGATGCTGCGGTCGACATGCACCTGCTCGATCGCGTCCTGCATCTCGACCAGCTCGTCGCGGCCGACCACCGGCTCGAGCTCGATCTCGTCGGCGGCGCGCTCGAGCCGCCGCTCCAGGACGTCCCACTCCTCGTCCCGGCCCGGATAGCCGACCCCGAGCCGCAGCAGGAAGCGGTCGAGCTGCGCCTCCGGGAGCGTGTAGGTGCCCTCGTACTCGATCGGGTTCTGCGTCGCGAGCACGAGGAAGGGCCGCGCCAGCGGACGCGTCGTGCCCTCGATCGTGACCTGCCGCTCTTGCATCGCCTCGAGCAGGGCGGCCTGGGTCTTCGGCGGGGCGCGGTTGATCTCGTCGGCGAGGAGGAGGTTCGTGAAGATCGGGCCGGGCCGGAACTCGAAGTCGGACTCGCGCTGGTTGAAGATCGACGAGCCGGTCACATCCGAAGGCATCAGGTCAGGCGTGAACTGGATCCGGGTGAAGCCGATGGACGTCACCTGCGCGAAGGCGCGCGCGATCAGCGTCTTGGCGAGGCCGGGAAAGTCCTCGATCAGGACGTGGCCGTCCGCGAGCAGCCCGAGCAGGACGAGCTCGAGCGCCTCGCGCTTCCCCACGACCGCCCGTTCGACCTCGTCGAGGATCCGGTCGGCGCGCTCTGCGAGCTCAGCAACCGTCACTCGATGGACTCCAGCCGCTCGACCACGCGCTCCAGGGCAGCTGGCTTGAGGCCCGGCTGGTAGCGGCGCTCCGGGGCCTCGCGGTCGGGGCGCACGACCTCCCAGAGCTCCTCGCCGCACGCCTCGACGACGCGAGCGTCGCCGGAGTCGAGGCGGAGACCTCGCCGGTCGGCGAGCCGCTGCTCGGCCACCTCGCGCAAAACCGGCCGTAGGCGGTAGTGGAGATCGAACGCCGTCGTCGAGGCCATCGACAGGATCCGCTCCGTCCGCTCCAGATCCGGCGGCCGGACCGGCGGGCGCTCGTCCCGCTCTAGCGCGGCGGCCAGCGTCGAGCGCTCCTCGACCGGGAAGGCGAGCCGCGTGGCGAAGATCGCGGCGAGCAGCGCCATCGCGCCGACCGCCAAGACGTAGACGTCGACCTCGAGCTCCTTCCAGCCTGGGAGCACGACTCGAGCGACGATCAGCGCCGCAGAGGCGAGCGTCGCCCCGAGCAGCACGCCTGCCACAAGGCGCTTCAAGCGGCCGCCTCCTCCGCCTTCGGCTTCGCCGCGAGCCGGGGAACCTCCCGATTCCCCACAGCACCCTCCCCGCGGCCGCTCACGCGGCCGCCTGCTTCTCGTGCTCGAGCTCCGCGCGCAGCCCGACCAGTGCCTCGATCGCATCGTCCTTCATCGAGGCGTCGACCTCGTGCGGGCTGAACTTCGCGCGCGAGAAGAGCTGCGTCAGGCGGCGCACCGAGGAGACGCTGACGCTGAGGCTGTCGAGTGCCCGCGCCATGTACTCCAGCGGGGCCTCGGAGTCGTCGCGCGGCAGGCCGTACGCTGCAAACGTCTTCTCCATTCGCGCGTACGCGCGAATGACGGCGCGCCGAGCGTCAGGGTCGTTGCGGAGATCGTCGAGCGAGTCCGCGAGCACCTCGTCGAGAGCTGCTGCGAGCTGCGCCTCGCGGGCCCATTCGTCGCCGCCGCGCCGCTTGCGGATGTACACCGTCAGGGCGGCGGCCACGACTCCGAGCACGATCGCCGCGACGATGACCGCAGGCACCCATTCGAACTGCGTGTGATAGGCCGGCGAGGTCGACTTCGGCCCCTTCTGCGACCCGGCCGGCGCACCCTGGGTCGAGTGCGCCGTCGACCCCCCGAAGTTCAGCCCATGGGGGATGCGGTGCCTGCTGAAGTACACCGCGACGGCGAGCAGCGCACATCCGAACGCGAGGCTGACCAACGTTCGAAGCCAGTTCGACTGACCTTGCAGGAGGCGCTGGTGCCTTCCCTGCGCCATGGCCCAGATCACGATCATCACCCCGATCGGAAAGAGGACGAGCATCGCGCTTCCGACGTAGTCGATGAGCAGCGTGGGGGCATGCGGAGTCGACGCCGACGTGCCGCCGCCCGGGCGATGTGCGCGGCTTGCCACGGCGACGACCGCGAGCAGCGTCGTCAACGCGAGCCCGGCCACCGTGAACCTCATGCCGCGCGTCATGGCAAAACCCTAGATGAGCACTCGCACAGCGCCTCGTTCGGCCTCGAAGACCGCCTCGGACACGTCGCCGAGATCCTCTCCGTCGGTCTGGAGCGGGAGCGGGCGATCGCAGCTCACCTCGATCCGATCGAGGTCGTGCCCGTAGAGGACGCCGTTGGGTTCCCGCTCACCGCGAAGAATGTGACGGACGAGACTAGGCACGGTTAGCGGCGTCACCCTCGCCGGGGCGACGACGTCGAGCCCCAGCTCGAACCGCGCGTCGGGTGCGACGTGGATCGGCCTCGGGCCCGCGTAGGTGTACGGGTCGGTGTTGGCGACGAGCGCGAAGGCGGCCCGGCCCAGGCCCTCGATCTCGAGAGCGGGCTCGAAACGGGCCAGCCGGCTGCCGACCAAGGCGGCCGCCTCACGCACGAAGGCGAGGTCGCCCGGACGGCGACCGTCGTCGCGCCGGCCGAGCCGGTCGACGCGCCTGATCAGCTCCGCGTCGAAGCCGATTCCCGCTGCGAAGGCGAAGCGGCGGCCGTTGGCGCGCCCGAGCGAGATCCTCCGCGACCGCCCTTCTGCGAGGGCAGCCCCGAGGCGCCGCGCGGCTTCGACCGGCTCCCGCGGCAGGCCGAGGGCGCGCGGCAGCACGCTCGTCCGCCCGCCGGGCAGGAACCCGATCGGCACGTCGGCTGCGAGCCCGTTCAGCGCCTCGTTGAAGCCGCCGTCGCCGGAGAAGACGACGATCGCGTCCGCATCGCCGATGCCGGCCGCGAGCTCGGTGCCGTGACCGGGCCGCTCCGTGAGGAGCGTCGTCACGTCGGCGCCCCGCGCCAGCTCCTGCTCGACCGCGCGCACGCGCTCCTGCGTCACCTGGCTCGCATACGGGTTGACGATCAGCGCCACGTCCATAATCCGGGCGAGCATGCCACGCATCGATCACGCTGCATTCGAGACCGCTGACCCCGACGCCACCGCCGCGTTCTACGAGCGGGTCTTTCGAGCACGAATCGTCAAGACGAAGGGCCATCCGGTGATGGCGTACGTCGGCGACTCCGGCTTCGCGTTCCACGAAACCGGCGGGCCGGGCGACCACGTAGCCGTCCGCGTGACCGACGAGGAACGCGAGGAGCTCAAGCGCCGTCTCGACGAGGCCGGCATCGAGTGGGAGGAGCGCGACCACGAGATCGCGAAGGGCGTCTTCTTCCGCGACCCGGACGGCCGCCGGCTCGAAGCGATCACGTACGCGCGCCCGTGAGCGATACCGCAGTGCTCGTCCGCGTGCCGGAGGCGGAGCCGGTCGTCCGCGAATGGCGGCTGCGCCACACCTACGACGCGCCGCTCGGGATTCCGGCGCACGTGACCCTGCTCTTCCCGTGGGTCCCCGCGGACGCGCTCGACGACGCGACCGAGGAGCGGCTTGCGCAGATTCTCCGTGAGACCGAGCCGTTCGACGTCGTCTTCGCCAGGACGGCTCGCTTTCCGGCCGTGCTCTACCTGGAGCCCCAACCGCCGGAGCGGTTCTCCGCGCTGACCGAGGCGATCGCGGCGGAATGGCCGGAACATCCGCCGTACGCGGGCGAGCACAAGACGGTGATCCCGCACCTGACGGTCGCGGAGTCGGAGAACGACGAGCTGCTCGAGCGGATCCGGGCCTCGGTCGAGCCTCAGCTCCCGTTCGAGACGCGCGTCGTCGAGGCGGAGCTCTTCGAAGAGGACGCGGCCGGCCGGTGGCACCAGCG
>DATDFL010000218.1:0-2296 GCA_036522595.1 Gaiellaceae bacterium | reverse complement strand
GATCCGCCGAGTGGTGGACGATGGCGAGTTCCTGGAGGTCCATGCTGCGTGGGCCGACAACATCGTCTGCGGCTTTGCGCGGCTGGGTGGTTTCTCGGTGGGGATCGTCGCCAACCAGCCACGCTCGCTGGCCGGCGTGCTTGACATCGACAGCTCGACCAAGGGCGGCCGTTTCGTGCGCACCTGCGACGCCTTCAACATCCCGCTCATCACCTTCTGCGACGTGCCCGGCTTCCTGCCCGGGACGGCGCAGGAGTGGGGCGGGATCATCCGGCACGGCGCCAAGCTGCTCTACGCCTACTGCGAGGCGACCGTCCCGAAGCTCGCGGTGATCACACGCAAGGCGTACGGCGGCGCGTATGACGTCATGAGCTCGAAGCACATCCGCGCCGACTTCAACTTCGCCTGGCCGACCGCCGAGGTGGCGGTTATGGGGCCGGAGGGCGCGGTCAACATCGTCTTCCGCGGCGAGCTCGAGGAGGCCGACGACCCCGAGGCGCGCCGCGCGGAGCTGATCGAGGACTACCGCGAGCGGTTTGCGAACCCGTACATCGCTGCGGAGCGCGGCTATGTCGACGAGGTGATCGAGCCGCGGCGCACGCGTCCCGTGCTCGCGGATGCGCTGGAGACGGCGCTGACGAAGCGCGAGCGGCGTCCGCCCCGGAAGCACGGAAACATCCCGCTCTAGACGACGCCGAGCCGCACGCGGTAGCCAAAGACGAACGGCACCGTGCGATCGCCGAGAATCCGGCGCGCCGAGTCCGCGAGCTCGTCGACGCGCAGCTCGCGTTCGAGCTCGTCGTTCGGCGCGACCGCGGGAAGGCCGAGGCTGCGAGCGAAGCCGACGACGCGCTCGGCGTTTCCGTCCTCGACCGAGTGCAGCACGACCTCGCGGGAGAGCCGGAAGCGGCCGCTCGCCCGGAGCCGCTCGAGATGCTCGTGCTTCGCCCAGCGATCGGCCCCGCGCTGGATGCCGAGCCGGGCGCGAAGCTCGGCACGGCGGGCGCGTTGTGCCATGAACGCGGCGTCGACGTCGGGATCGACGACCGGCGGCCAGTCGTAGTCGTAAGCCGCGAAAACGCCGCCGGGCCGGAGAATCCGCGCGGCCTCGGCGAAGGTCGGCTCGGGCTCCATCCAGTGCAGGGACTGCGCCGCTGTGACGATGTCGGCGCCCGCGTCCGGAAGCCCCGTGTCGTGGGCGTAGGCCTGGCGATACTCGACACCGGCAGCCTCCTCGGCGACGGCGAGCATCGCCGGGTTCGGCTCGATCCCGACGACGCGCTCCGCGCTTCCGGACCAGGCCCGCGCGGAGAGCCCGGTTCCGCAACCGAGGTCGACGACGAGGCCCGGGCGCTCCACCCGCGCGTAGCGGCAAAGGAGCTCGAGCAGCATCCGAGGCGGCCGTGGCCGGAACCGGTCGTAGTCCCCCGCGAACCCCTCGCGCTCGTAGCCGGAGGTCGCGATCAGGCCCTGCGAGAACTCGCTCACGAGCGGCGAGGCTACCTGCCGCACCGGCGCCCGCCCGCGCCGCTCCGCGCTCACCCCTGCTTAAGGCGTGCCCAGCCTCCTCCCCGACGCGATCGTAACCGTGAAATTCGCACGGATGTGTGACGGGACAGCGCCGGAAGTGTGACGACTACTTCAGTGGAGTCGCGGGGCAGGCCTTGCCGCATAGGCCCGCCCCACGGCGGTTAGGACGCCAGCGCTGCTGCCACAGCCGGCTGGGCCCGCCCGGCGTCCAGTGCAAGCTCTTCGGCGAGCGCGGCCACGACGTTCGGGTCGAACTGCGTTCCCGCACAGCGATCCAGCTCAGCGATCGCTTCCTCGGGAGAGACGCGCCGGCGATACACCCTTTCCGAGATCATCGCGTCGTACGCATCCGCGACGAAGATGATCCGGGCACCGAGCGGAATCCGCTCGCCCGGCAAACCGTCCGGATACCCGCTGCCGTCCCAGCGCTCGTGATGGTGGAGCACCCAGTCGGCGACCGGGTCGACGCCGAGGCTCTCCAGCATCCGGAAGCCGATCTGCGGATGGCGCTCGAGGACGATCCGCTCCGGCTCGGTCAGCGGGCCGGGCTTGCGCAGGATCTCCTCGGGAATCGCGAGCTTGCCGAGATCGTGGAGGCTCGCGGCCAGTTTGGTCAGCTCGACCTCTTCGTCCGGCAGCCCCAGGCGGCGGGCGGTGCGGGCGGCCAGTTCGGCGACGCGCTGCGAGTGGCTCCCCGTGTAGACGTCGCGCGCATCCACGGCGCGGGCGAGGCTCGCGGCGGCGCGGAAGCGTGCCGCGCGGTCGG
>DATDFL010000217.1:0-4882 GCA_036522595.1 Gaiellaceae bacterium | reverse complement strand
GCCGCGGGATGCCCTCAAGCTTCCGCGCGAGGAGGCGGAGGCGCGTGCGCTCGAACTACTGGGGCGGTTCGGCCTCGAAAGCCGCCGCGACGACTACCCCGATCGGCTCTCAGGCGGCCAGCAGCAGCGGGTCGCGATCGTCCGAGCCCTCGCGATGCGCCCCCAGCTGATGCTCCTCGACGAGGTCACGAGCGCGCTCGACCCGGAGCTCGTCGCCGAGGTGCTCGAAGTCATCCGCGAGCTCGCCCAGGGCGGCATGACGATGCTGATCGCAACGCACGAGATGAGCTTCGCGCGCGACATCGCGAACCGCGTGTGCTTCCTCGACGCCGGCCAGATCCTCGAAGAAGGCTCGCCGGACCAGATCTTCCAGCATCCGCGAGAGCCGAGAACCCATCAGTTCCTGGAACGAATTATCGAAGCCGGTCGCCTGTAGCTACGAAACGCCGTCGAGCAGCGCCCAGTTCGCGGCGAGCGCAGATTCGGCGAGCCCGACGAGCCGCCCGTCCTCGGCGCCTTCGAGTCGCCCGCGGGCCTCCGCGGCGTGCTCGACATCGCGCTCCGCGTGCAGCTCGAAGTACGTCGTGGCGGGCGATCCCTCCGAGAACCCGTAGTGCTCGACCAGCCCCGCGAGCTTCGTCGCGGAGATCGCCGGCTGCCCGGCCTCGATCGCGTAGAGGATCGCAGCGGCCCCGAGCTCGTCGTCGGCCGCAGCCCACGCGTCCGCGCAGCAGCGGGTCTCGGGCAGCGGCTCGTGCCGGTCTCCGTCACCGAGCGAGGACGCGAAGTCGTCCCACAAAGCGATGTGCGAGGCCTCTTCCTCGGCGTGCAGCCCCGCGGTCCGCGCGGACCGAGCCAGAGCCACAACGGCGTGGCGGTATTCGCCCGCGTAGAGGGCCAGCTCGTCGCGCGTCAGGTCGCCGCGCTCCCACCGCACGTAGAAGGGATGCTCGAGCACATTCCACCGCTCCCGGGCGGCGTCGATCGCTGCAATCACGTCCATCTGGGCTCCTCCCGTCCGCGCAAACCCCGCTTCGCGATCCTACAACGCCCAAGAGACGTGGTAGAAGAACCGAATGAGGCTGAGGCGCGGAAAGCCCAAGCAGCACGTCGAGCGAATCCTCGTCGCGACCGACCGCTCCGAGACCGCCGAGCGGGCAGTGACCTTCGCGCAGGAGATGGCGGAGCGCTACGAGGCCCAGCTGGTGTTGCTCCGGGTCTTGCTCTCCGACGACGGCGTTCTTGCCGAGGCCGCCCGCGACCTGGCCGAACACGCCCGCGAGCTCGCTGGTGAGCGCGGCCACTCGTCGGTCGTCGTCGCGGAAGATCCTGCCGATGCGATCATCGAGGCGGTCGCCCGGGAGCGCGCTGACGTCGTCGTCGTCGGGAGCGTCGGCATGAGCGGCCGGAAAGAGTTCCTCCTCCGCAACGTCCCGAACCGCATCTCGCACAACGCGCCGTGCACCGTCGTGATCGTCCAGACCCACGGAGACCGATGAGCGCTGCCGCCGACGAACGGCTCCTCGGCCGCGCGACCCGGATCGCGACCGTCCTCGGCAAGTACGGCTTCGGCGAGGCGCGCCGGGACAAGGACACCCCGCAGCAGCGAGCCCGCCGCCTTCGCGACGCACTCGAGGAGCTCGGCCCGACCTTCGCCAAGCTCGGCCAGATCCTCTCCACCCGCCCCGACCTGCTGCCGCCGGAGGCAATCGCCGAGCTCGCGAGCCTCCAGGACCAGGTCACGCCCCTGACGGAGCACGAGGTCGTCCAGGTGATGGAGCAGGAGCTCGGCGTGCCCTGGGAGGACGTCTTCACGAGCATCGACCCAGAGCCGCTCGCCGCCGGGACGATCGGGCAGGTCCACAAGGCCGTCCTCGAGGACGGCGAGCGCGTCGTGGTCAAGGTCCAAAGGCCGACCGCCAGGGACGACATCTACCGCGACCTGAGCCTCCTCGAGCTCTTTGCGAAGAAGACGTCGAATCGCGACGCGCTCCGCAAGATCGTCGACATCCCGGCCGCGATCGAGCACCTCTCGGACTCGCTCCGCCGCGAGCTCGACTTCAAGCTCGAAGCAGAGAACGTCGAGCGCCTCCGAGCCGCTCTGGGCGAGCACCAGCGGCTCGGAGCCCCGCGCGTCCTCGAGCAGCTCTCGACGAGCCGCCTGCTCGTCCTCGAAGAGATCCCAGGCGTCCCGGTCCGCGAGATGCCCGAAGGCCCCGAGCGCCACGAGGTCGCGCGCCAGCTGCTCGAGTTCTACTACCGGCAGATCCTCGTCGAGGGCTTCTTCCACGCCGACCCGCACCCCGGGAACATGCTGTGGTGGGACGGCCGCGTCTACTTCCTCGACTTCGGCATGGTCGGCGAGCTCACGCCCGAGATGCGCGGCCATCTGCTGCTGCTCCTGCTCGCCTTCTGGCAGGAGGACGTCAGCTTCCTCACCGAGGTCGTCCTGATCATGGCGGGCCCGGAGGCGGAGCACGCGGACGCCGCGGGCCTCGAGGCCGACCTCGGCGAGCTGCTGCGCCGGTACCGTCACACCTCGCTCGGCGAGATCCAGCTCGGCCCGCTGCTCCAGGAGATCGCGCAGTCCGCGACCGCGCACGGAGTCGGGCTTCCCGCGTCGCTCGTGCTGACCGGAAAGGCGCTCGCGCAGATGCAACTCACCGCGACCGAGCTCGATCCGAAGCTCGACCCGTTCTCCGTGGTCGGGCAGTTCCTGATGCGCAACCTGCTCAGCCGCGCCCAGGCAGGCGTCGAGCCGAAGCGCCTCTTTTACGACATCTCGAAGCTGAAGGTCCGCGGGGAGCGGCTGATCGAGGCGTTCGAGCGGATCAGTGGCGCGCGTCCGGGCGCGAAGCTCCAGGTCGACGTGCGCGGTATCTCGCCGCTCGAGCGGACGATCCGCGCGGCCGCGCGGCGCCTCTCGTTCGCGGTCACCGCGGGCTCGGCGCTGGTTGCCACGGGCGCCACGGCCGCGGCGGCACACGTCGCGAGCTGGGTGCCGATCACCCTCGGCTGCGTCGGCGGCGCGTTCACCGCCTTGCTCGTGCTGGACCTGCTGCGAGGCGCGCGCTAGCGCTTTTTCAGCGCCCGGGTCACCCGGCGCTCGAGGATCATGGCGACCATGCTCATCAGGCTGCCCAGAATCGCCCGCTCCAGCCTTCTCCGCATGGGCTGACCCTAGCTCAGCTGCAGACTCGCGGTTCCGCTCAGATCGATCCACGTGCGCCCGGCGCCCTGGACGATCCTGATCATCACGGCCTCGCAGGAGTGACAGCGGACGACGATCCCTGCTGCCAGGTAGACGTCCAGCCGCGCCATCTCCTCGTGTGCGCCGCAGCTGCCGCAGACCGAACCGGCAGCGGTCAGGTCCGACCCGAAGAGCTCGAGCATCACTCCGCCGATGACGTTGCCGTCGAGCTTCATCCGGTAGCTCCGAATCGTTCCGTTCTGATCCAGGCCGGGTCGTAGCCGAGCTCGAGCAGCCCGTCCGCGGCCGCGTCGACGAACCTTGTCGACCCGCAGACGTAGACGCGCGGCGACTCCGAGGCCGGCCACGCGACCTCCCCGAGCAGCTGCGCGTCGATCCGCCGCGAGTATCCGGTCCAGCGCTCCGGCTGCTCGCGCGTCAGCGTGTGAACGACCCTGAGGTCCAGCGTCTCCAGCTCATCGCGGTAGATGACGTCGTCCCACGTGCGCGACGAGTACACCAGCCACATCGGCGTCTTCGAGCCGATCCGCGCGCGATGCCTTGCCATCGCCATCAACGGCACGACGCCCGCGCCGCCGGCCACGAGCAGCACCGGCTCGGGCTCGTCGCCGTCCCAGACGAAGTAGCCGCCGATCGGGCCGCGCACCTCGATCTGGTCGCCCTCGCGCGCCTCGTCGACGAGGTACGGCGAGACCTCGCCGTCGTCCAGGCGCTCGATCGTGAGCGCGACGCCGTCACCCGGCGCGGAAGCGATCGAGTAGCTCCGTTGCGCCTGGTAGCCGTCCTCCGCGGTCAGCCGCACGTCGAGGTGCTGCCCCGCGCGGTGCCCGGGCCAGCCCGGGATGGCGAGCTCCAGTGTCCGCACGCGCGGCGTCTCGACGACGGCGCCGGCGACCGACGCGGCTAGCCACGTCAGTCGTCCGGCAACCGCCGTCTCAACCATCCCCGGAGCTTTTCAGCTTGCCGCGAGCCCTGCCACGGTCGCCGGCACGCCTTCGAACTCGCCGAGGAGCTCCAACCGGCCGTCGTCGCCGACGTTCCAGCCGAACACGCGCTGCGCGTTGGCGTCGATCGCGTAGAGGAACCGACCGTCCCGGCTCAGCCCCTCGTCGCGGATTCCGGGCGAGCCGAGCCCCGTCGAGCCCGCAACCGCCTCCAGCAGCTCGAGGCCGCCGCCCTGCTCCACGGTGTAGCTGGAAATCGTGCCGTCGCCGAAGTTCGTCACGTAGACGAACCGTCCGTCGCGCGTTGCGACCGCCCAGCACACCTCGCTGCGCGTGTCGGCGACAGAGGCGCTAACCGGCTCGAGCCGTCCCGGCCCAGCCAGCGCATACGACGAGGCTGCTGCCTTGCCGATCTCGCCGCCGAAGGCCTCCGTCACGACGACCGCGCCGTCGGCGAAGTCGAACCCGTATGGCGTCGCCCCCGACGACTGAATCGTCTCCGCCTCGCCGGCGAAGCCGCGCTCGTCGACGGCGAACGCCGTGATGCTGTTCGTCCCGCGCTCGGTCACGACGATGGTGCGGCCGTCCGGGCTGAAGGCGATCTGCGCCGGGTCGGCGTCGCCTCCGAGCTCGTGGCTCGAGCCGTCGAGCAACTTGAGGCCGTCATCCTCGAGCCGGAACCCGCTGATGCTCGGCGTCCCGTTGTTGAGCACGTACACGAGGTCGC
>DATDFL010000216.1:0-6724 GCA_036522595.1 Gaiellaceae bacterium | reverse complement strand
TCGCCGTCATCACGCATGGCAAGCCCGAGACGATCGGGGCGGCGCTGCGGCGGCTGCAGGCGGTGGCGGAGGAGCTCGGCGTCGAGCTGCTGTTCTCGGAGGAGGAGATCGAGAAGCACGATCTCGGCGACGCGGGCGGGGGAGACCGGGCCGATCTTGCGGTGGTGCTCGGCGGCGACGGGACGATGCTGCGGGGGCTGCGGCGATTTCTGGGCACGGGCGTGCCGGTGCTGGGCGTCAACTTCGGGCGGGTCGGCTTTCTCGCCGCGGTCCAGGCGGACGGTCTGGAGGACGGGTTGCGCCGTGCGTTCGCGGGTGAGTACCGCGTCGTCGAGCTGCCGGCCCTGGACGCGCGCACGGGCTCGGGCGAGTGGCCGGCGGTGAACGACGTCGTCGTCACGAGCTCTTCGCTCGGGCGCATGATCGAGCTCGGTTGGGCGGTCGGCGGCGAGGATCTCGGCGTTCTGCCGTGCGACGGGCTGATCTGCTCGACGCCGTCGGGATCGACCGCATACAACCTCTCGAACGGCGGACCGGTGCTCGTGTGGGGGCTCGAGGCGATGGCGGTGACCTTCGTCGCGCCGCACTCGCTGCATGCACGGCCGCTGGTCGTTCCGCGCGGGCGGGAGCTCGCTGTCGTGAACCGCGCCCAGGACGTGTCGGCGACGGTGCTCGTGGACGGGCACGAGGTGGGCGAGCTGGCGCCTGGCGACGAGGTGATGATCAGGCTTGGCGATCAGCACAGCCTGCTCGCGACGCTGCCTGAGAGCACGTTCTTCAGCCGTTACCGGCGGGTTTTCTCCGCGTAACGCGGGCCGCGCTCAGCCGGGGACAAATCGCCACACAATCGGCACAATCGCGAGCGCCGGGGCCGTTACCATCCCAATCCCCCACCCACCCAGAAGGGGCGCGCGCGCGTGAACATGAAAGGGGTCGTGGGGCGCGGGGAGAACCGGCTGTTTGAGCGGATCGCCCCGCGGCGGCGCTCGACGTAGCATCCAGGCCGTGCTCCGGCGCCTCCGGATCGAGAATCTCGTCCTGATCCGCGACGCGGAGCTCGCCTTCGCGCCGGGCCTCAACGCCGTTACGGGCGAGACCGGCGCGGGCAAGACGATCTTCGCCCAGGCGATCGGGCTCCTCCTCGGCTCCCGCGGCGACGCGTCGTTCGTCGGCCCCGACGCGACGGAGGCATACGTCGAGGCCGAGCTCGACCCGCCGCCCGGCTTCTTCGACGACGAGACGATGACGAGCCTCGCCGAGCTGCGCCCGGAGGACGAGGATGGCCTCGTCCTGGCGCGTCGCGTCTTCGGAGACGGTCGCACCCGCGCCTACGCCTGGGGCCGCAGCGCCGCGCGGGAGGACCTCGCGGCGGCGGGCGAGCGCCTGATCGCGATGTCCGGTCAGTTCGAACAGCGCCGTCTCGCGCGTCGCTCGTACCAGCTGGACGTGCTCGACGCCTTCGCCGGCGAGAAGCAGAATGCCCGCCGCGCCAAGCTCCGCTCAGCCTGGCGCGAGCTCGCGGCGGCCAAGCGCCGACACGAAGAGCTCGAGCAAGGAGCCGTGAGTGCGGAAGCCCGACTCCAGGAGCTGCGTGCTCTCGTTGAGGACACCGAGGGCCTCGAGCCGGGCGCAGAGGACGCGCTTCGCCAGGAGCGCGAGCGCCTCCGCCACGTGACCGAGCTCGCCGCAGGCGTCGCCGCGGCCGGCGAAGCCCTCGCGCCCGAGGACTCCGAGGGTGCAGCGGGCCTGATCGCCCTGGCCGAGCGGGCGATCGCGCCACTCGAGCACCTGGCGCCGGAGCTCGAGCGCACCGGCAACGAGCTGCGCGACGTCGAGCTCCGCCTCCGCGAGACCGTGTCCGAGCTGCGCGCCTTCCTCGCGTCGCTCGAAGCTGAGCCGGACCGGCTCGAGCAGATCGAGAGCGAGCTCGACCGGATCGCCGAAGCCAGGCGCCGCTTCCGCTGCGCCACCTACGAGGAGCTGCTGGCCCGGGCCGCCGAAGCGAGACAGGAGCTGACGGCGATCGAAGGCGGGGCGGATCCGCTCCGCGCGGCTGCCGAGGCACTCGACGCCGCCCAGCAACGGGTGAACGAGCTCTCCGAGGCGCTCCACGAGGCGCGCGGGCACGCCGCGGGCCCCTTCGCCGCCGCCGTTGCGGAGGAGCTGAAGGGAATCGGCCTCGGCGACGGCGAGTTCCGCGTCGAGCTGGAGCCGGCAACCCCCGGCCCGGCAGGCGCCGACAAGGCCAGGTTCCTGATCCGGCCTAATGCAGGCCTTCCGTTCGCTCCGGTCGCCGAGACCGCCTCGGGCGGCGAGCTTTCGCGCATCGCGCTCGCAATCGCAGCAGTCGCCGGCGGCGAGACCATGGTCTTCGACGAGATCGACGCCGGCATCGGCGGCCAGACCGCGCACGCCGTCGGCCAGACCCTCGAGCGCCTGGCGGAGCGCGCACAGGTGATCACCATCACGCACCTCCCGCAGATCGCGAGCCTCGCCGACCGGCACTTCCGCGTCGAGAAGGTCCCCGGCGATCCGACGCACACGCGCATCGAGCTGCTCGCCGACAGCGAGCGCCGCGACGAGATCACGAGAATGCTCGGCGGGGAAGCATTCATCGCCGCCGTACAGGAGCAGGAATGAGCTTCATCGAGTTCACCGGAACCGCACGCCTCGACCGCCGCACGAAGAGCCTCGTCAGGCGGCTCGGCCCCGGCGACGTCGCGATCATCGACCACGAGGACATCGACCGCGTCTCGGCGGAGGAGCTGCTCGAGTCGGGCGTCCGCGTGGTCGTGAACGTCGCCAGCTCGCAATCGGGCCGGTTTCCGAACCCGGGGCCGTTGCTGCTCGTGCGCGGCGGGGTGCGCCTGATCGACGCGCCGGGTGCGCAGCTCTTCGAGGAGGTGGGCGACGGCGACGCCGTCACAGTCCGCGGCGCGAGCGTCTTCCGAAACGGGACGTGCCTCGCCAACGGGCGAGCGCTCGAGGCAGCGCCGCTCGAGGCGTCCCTCGCGGAGCAGCGTGCCCGGGTGACCGACGCCCTCGAGGGCTTTGCCGAGAACACGCTCCAGTACCTCCGCGATGAGGGGCGCCTGCTCGCGGAGGGCATCAACTTCCCGCCGCTCCAGACGCGCTTCCGTGAGCGCCACGCCCTCGTCGTCGCAAGGGGGCCCGGCTACAAGCGTGACCTCGCGATGGTGCGGCCCTACGTGCGCGACTTCAAGCCGGTGATCGTCGGGGTGGACGGCGGAGCGGACGCACTGCTGCAGGCCGGCATGCGACCGGACGTGATCGTCGGCGACATGGACTCCGTCTCGGACAAGGCCCTGCGCTGCGGCGCGGAGCTGCTGGTGCATGCCTACCGGAACGGGAACGCGCCGGGTGCGGCTCGCCTCGAGCAGCTCGGGCTCGAGCCGAAGCTCGTGGCCGCGCCCGGGATCAGCGAGGACCTCGCCTTGCTGCTCTCGTACGAAAAGGGAGCCGAGCTGATCGTCGCGGTCGGCACCCATTTCAACCTGATCGAGTTCCTCGAGCGCGACCGCGCCGGCATGTCCTCGACCTTCGTCACGCGGCTCAAGGTGGGGGAGATCTTGATCGACGCGAAGGGTCTCTCCCGGCTCGCGAGCCGCCAGGTAGGCGTCTGGCCGCTCATGGCCTTCACGGCCGCGGGGCTCGGGGCGATCATCGTCGCGATCGTCGCTTCACCCGGCCTGCGGCACTTCATCGGCCTGCTCAGCGACCGGATCCGAGATCTGCTCGGGCTCGGCTGAGCAGCGCGTTTCGCAACACTTCCGAGGTGCCACGCGTCGTCGCAAGCCGCGAGCTGCTGGCCCCGCGGGAGGAGGTCTGGCGTTTCCTCGCCGAGCCGCACCACCTTTCTGACTGGTGGCCGGGAGTGCACGGCGTCCGTCCGGACCGCCGCGGCCTCGCGCCCGGAGCCCGCTGGCAGCTGACCGCCGGGCCCCAAAGCGGCGGTCTCCTCACCGCATTCATGCGGAGCCCGGAGGCGGTCGGGACGGTGGTCGTTCTCGACGTCCGAACGAACGAGCTCGTGCGCCTCATGTTCGTGGACGACCGAATCGAGGCGGAGATTCAGCTGGAGCCGGCTCCAGAGAGCTGCACGCGCGCGACGTTGACGATCGAGGCGCCCTGGCTCCGCGTGAACCGCTCGCTGCCAAGGCGCGCGCTCAACCGGCTCTACAACCTGTGCCAGACTGGCGCCGAGCTCTGAGATGTTCGACCTCCGCTACCACGTCGCGTCCCTCGCCGCGGTCTTTCTCGCGCTCATCATCGGGATCCTCGTCGGCGTCGGCATCGCCGACCGCGGGCTCGTGGACAAGGCCAGGAGAAGCCTTCTCGAGCAGCGAGTCGCATCGCTCCAGGCACGCCTGAACCAGGCCACCCAGCGCTCGGCCATCTCGAAGCGAGAACAGGCGGCCGCCCAGTCGTACATCACCGACACGTACCCGGTGCTCGCGAAGAATCGATTGAAGGGGCACCGCGTTGCCGTCGTCTGGGTCGGCGGGGTCGACGGTGCGCTCAGCTCGGCGATCGATCAGGTGATGCACGACTCCAGCGGCGTGCAGATCCGGGAGCGCGAGCTGAAGGTGCCGGTCGACGACAAGCAGCTCGACAAGAAGCTCGCCGCCCAGCCGGCCGACAAGCAGTACCTGGGCAGGACGAAGCTCCAGGATCTCGGCAACGCCCTCGGCGCGGAGCTGATCACCGGAGGCGATACCCCTCTCTGGGACACCCTGAGCGACTCGCTCGTCGACCACCAGGTGGGAAGCGGGAAGCAGCCCGTCGACGGCGTGATCGTCGCTCGGCCCGGGCCGCCGCAGCGAGATGGGACGAGCCGGTTTCTGTTCGGCTTCTACCAGGGCCTGAACTCGGGCGGCGTCCCGGCCGTCGGCATCGAGGCGAGTAACCAGGACAGCTCTGCGGTGCCGATCTTCAAGAGCGCGGGCCTCTCCAGCGTCGACGACGTCGACACACCAGCGGGTCGCCTGGCGCTCGTGCTCCTGCTGGCCGGATCGCCGGGCGGCCAGTACGGCTTCAAGCGCACCGCCGGCGACGGCGTCCTGCCTTCCTTCGCGCGTGGCTGAACTCACGGTCCTCGTCGCGGCACGCGACGAGGAGGAATCGATCGGGAGGACGGTGGCCGCGCTGCGCGCCGCGTTTCCCGATGCGGAGGTGCTCGTCGCAGACGACGGCTCGCGCGACCGGACCGCTGCCGTTGCCGAGGAGGCCGGCGCGCGGGTGATCCGGTTGCCACGGCTCGGCAAGGGGCAGGCGCTCGCGCTTGCGGAGCGCGAGGCCGCCGCCGGCCCGCTGCTCCTCTGCGACGCGGACCTTGACGGCGATCTCGCGCCGCTGGCCGAGGCCGACGCTGATCTCGCGGTCGCCGCGTTCCGCGAGCGCCAGGGCGGCGGCTTCGGGATCGCCAAGCGCGCTGCGCGCGTCCTCATCCGCGAGTGCTCCGGCTTCGAGGCACGCGAACCGCTCTCGGGCCAGCGCGCCCTCTCACCGGCGGCGCGCGCTGCGTGCTTCCCGACGGCCCCCGGGTTCGGCTGCGAGGTGCGGATGACGATCGACGCCGCTCGAGCCGGGCTTGCGATCGAGGAGGTCGAGCTGCCGCTGCGTCACCGGCCGACCCGACGCGACGCGCAGGGGTTCGCCCACCGGGCCCGACAGCTCCTCGAGGCCGCGCTCGCCTGCGGCCCGCTGGCCGAGAACCACCGCGGCCTCCGCCTGCCGCTCGTCGGCTGGGTCTTTGCGACGCGCGAGCCGGTCGTGACCGCCATCGGCCTCGCGGACGATCTCCTTTCCGGTGAGGCGCGCGGCATCCGAGGCCATTTGCGGGCGGGAATGACGACCGGCACGCTGAAGGCCGTGGCGATCCCGCTGTACGGGCTCGCCCGCACGCGTAGCCTCTCGGGCGCGCTGCTCGTCGCCCTCGCGGCGAACTTACTCAACCAGCTCGACACCCGTCCGGGCCGCGCGTTGAAGGCGTACCTCGCCGCCGCCCCGCTCGTCGGCGCGCCGCTTCTTCCCGCCGTCCTGATCGCGCCCTACGATCTCCGCGAGATGACGATGCTCGGAGACGCTGGGTCGAACGCGCTGGGCGCGATGCTAGGCTTGAGTTCCGTGGATCGATTCACGGGCAGGGGCCGCAAGCTGGCGATCACAGCGCTCGCAGGCCTCAACCTCTTCGGCGAGATGCGCTCACTCGGTGAGCTGATCGCGCGCACGCCGTGGCTCTTGCGCCTCGACGAGATGGGGCGCCCGTAGTGGCGCGCCGCCCGACGAAGTACGTCTTCGTCACCGGCGGCGTCGTCTCGTCTCTCGGGAAGGGCATCAGCGCCGCGTCGCTCGGCCGCCTCCTGAAGGCGCGCGGCCTGAAAGTCCAGATGCAGAAGTTCGACCCGTACATCAACGTCGACCCGGGGACGATGAGCCCGTTCCAGCACGGCGAGGTCTTCGTCACCGAGGACGGCGCCGAGACCGACCTCGACATCGGCCATTACGAGCGGTTCGTCGACGAGAACCTTTCGCGCACGGCGAACCACACCTCCGGCGGGATCTGGGACCGCGTCATCCGGAAAGAGCGCAAGGGCGAGTACCTCGGCTCGACGGTGCAGGTCATCCCGCACATCACGAACGAGATCAAGGAGCGCATTCGCAGCGCCAGCGAGGCGACCGACTGCGACGTCGTCGTGAGCGA
>DATDFL010000215.1:0-3192 GCA_036522595.1 Gaiellaceae bacterium | reverse complement strand
CGGCGAGCCGCCCAGCGCGGAGGCGGCGTTGGCGGCGTCGGCGGCGGCCAGGCCTCCGTGTCCCAGCCGAGAGCCGGTGCCGACGATCCCCGGCCCGATCGCGCACACGACGGCGTCGTAGTCACCGGCCGCCGCCCACGCGAGCGCCGAAGCCGCGCCCACGCACTCGTGCTCGCCCCCGAAGCAGGCACCGACCGAGACCGTCGTCGTCGCGAGCCCCCGCTCCCGTAGCAGGCGAACGGTGTCCGAGAGCGGCAGCGGCAACGCTCCGCCCGGAAGCTGGATATAGGCCACGCGGAAGCCCTCGCCGATCCCCGCGAACACCGGCGCCACCTGGCTGTGCAGGGAGCAGCACACAACCGGCAGGCCGTCCATCGTCTCCGCAAGCTCGCCGGCCTCCTCCGCGTGGACGGCCGCGGACTGCAGCGGCGTGTACGGCAGCTTCATGACGTGCGCTCCTTCAGACGCACCGAGGCCGAGCCCGCTCGTGAGGTTCGCGTAGAGGACGTCGAATCCGCCCGACCCAAGGCCGAGCTCGCGCGCCTGCACGTTGACGAGCACCTCGTCCTCGACCGAGACCGAACCGGTCAGCCCGGGATACGCAACGCACGGCTCGCCGTCGACCTCGAGCCGCACCAGCTCTGCGTGCTCCTCGACGATCGCGGTGACGCGACCGCGCCGGAGGCTAAGCGGCATCCGTCTCGGCGGCGACCTCGACCAGAGCGAGCGTGACGTCCACCATCGCGTCGAGGTCGGCGACGGCGATCCGCTCGTCAGGCGTGTGGATGTCGGTCATCCCGTTCGCGAGGTTCACACACTGCAGGCCGCGCTCGTTGAAGACGTTCGCGTCCGCGCCTCCTCCGGAGCTTCCGTACACCGGCTCCTGGCCGGCCCGCTCGAGCGCGTCGACTGCGAGCCGCACCGCCAGGTCGTCTCGCCGGAAGCGGTATCCCCGCGTCGACGCCTCGACCTGGGTCTCGACCTCGCATTCGGCGAGCGTGGCGGCGAACGTCACCGTCTCCAGCATCTCCTCGACCACATCGGCGAGCTTGCGCTCGTCCTGGCTGCGGGCCTCCGCGACGAATCGGCAGTGCTCGGGAACGACGTTGCGCGCGGTGCCGCCCTCGATCTGGCCGACGTTCGCGGTCGTCTCGCCGTCGAGCCGGCCGAGCCGGAAGTCGGCGATCGCCCTCGCCGCGGCCGCGATCGCGGAGCGGCCCTCCTCGGGGTACATCCCCGCGTGGGCCGCCCGTCCGTGGAAGTGCACGTCGATCCGTCGGTGGTGCGGCGCGGCCATGACGATCTCGCCCACCGGCCCCGCGTGGTCGTAGACGTAGCCGACGCCCGCGTGGAGGCGCTGCTCGTCGAACGCGGCCGCTCCGCGCAGGCCGATCTCCTCCATCGGCGTGAACAGGAGCTCGACGCCTGCATGCGAACGGCCCTCCTCGACCAGGCGCGCCGCGGCTTCGAGCATCACCGCGACCGCTGATTTGTTGTCGGCGCCGAGGATCGTTCCACCCGCGTTGCGCACGAACTCGTCCTCGCCGACGACCGGCTCCAGCGGGCCCTCGAGCGGCACCGTGTCGAGATGCGCGCAGAGAAAGATCGGCGTTCCGACGGCACCGTTCGCCGAGAGCAGGCGGCAATGGATGTTTCCGATCGACGAGCCAATCCGTGACCCCGCGTCGTCTTCTTCCGCTTCCAGGCCGAGTGACCGGACGTACTCGAGCACGCGGTCGGCAACGGCACGCTCCTCGCCCGGCGGGCTCGGCAGCGCCGCCAGCTCGAGGAACAGCGAGAGCACATCAGGTGCCCAACCGGGTCGCACGAACGCGATCCTAGACGCGCGTGACTGCCGCGCCCTGGCGCTCGCGCGCGCGGACGAACGCCGCGCCGACAAAGTCGCGGAACAGCGGCGCCGGCCGCGTGGGCCGGGACTTGAACTCCGGATGGAACTGGCTCGCGACGAACCACGGGTGATCGTGCAGCTCGACGATCTCCACGAGGCGCCCTTCCTGGAAGGTGCCCGAGATCACCAGCCCGGCCTCGACCAGCATCGGCCGGAAGTGGTTGTTCACCTCGTATCGGTGCCGATGCCGCTCGTGCACGACGAGCTCGTTGTACGCGGCGAGCGCCCCCGTGCCCTCGGCGAGCTCGACGGCCTGCGCGCCGAGGCGCATCGTGCCGCCGAGATCCTCGATCTCCTTCTGCTCGGGCAGGAGGTCGATCACCGGGTACGGCGTCTCCGGGTCCATCTCGGTCGAGTTCGCGCCGTCGAGCCCTGCGACGTTCCGCGCGAACTCGGAAACCGCGACGTGCATGCCCAGGCAGATCCCGAGGTACGGGATGCCGCGTTCCCGGGCCACCTGGCACGCGAGGATCTTGCCCTCCCAGCCCCGCGAGCCGAAGCCGCCGGGGACAAGCACGCCGTCGACGTTCTCCAGCTCGGCCTGCGCCTCCTCGATCGACATCCCCTCCGCGTCGAACCAGCGCACGTTCACCGTGCAGCCGTGGTAGACGCCCGCGTGACGCAGCGCCTCGTGCACCGAGAGGTAGGCGTCGCGCAGCTTCACGTACTTGCCGACGAGCGCGATCTCGACATCGCCCTCGCGCACCGCCCGGATCCGATCGGTCAGCTCGAGCCACTCGCCGAGGTCGGCCTCGCCGACCGGGAGCCCGAGCCTCTCGCAGACGAGCGTGTCGAACCCCTCGGCCTGAAGCGCGGATGGCACGAGATAGAGGTCGGGAACGTCGTGGTTCGCGACGACCGCCTGCGTGTCGAGGTCGGCAAAGAGCGCGATCTTCTCGCGGATGTCGTCGGAGATCGGATCGTGCGAGCGCGCGACGATCACGTCGGGGTGGATACCGATGCGGCGCAGCTCGTTCACGGAGTGCTGCGTCGGCTTCGTCTTCAGCTCGCCAGCGGTCTCGACGAACGGCACCAGCGTCACGTGGACATAGCAGACGTTCTCGGGCCCGACCTCGCGGCGGAACTGGCGGATCGCCTCGAGGAACGGCAGCGACTCGATGTCGCCAACGGTGCCGCCGATTTCGCTCACGACGACGTCGCAGTCGGTCGCCTCGCTGGCGCTGCGAATGCGCTCCTTGATCTCGTTCGTGATGTGCGGGATGACCTGCACCGTCGAGCCGAGGTACTCGCCCTTGCGCTCTTTCCGGATGACGCGGTCCCAG
>DATDFL010000214.1:0-31532 GCA_036522595.1 Gaiellaceae bacterium | reverse complement strand
GCTGCGCGCGGCGTCGTAGCCGAACCGCGTCCAGTTGCCTCCCTGCCGCACCGTCGTTGCCGTCTGCGATGCCCCGCCGACCGCGAGCGCGAGCAGGCCGACGATCAGCAACCGCATCAGCGGGTCAGCTTGTACACGTTGCCGTCGAGCGAGGTGAGGTAGAGCTCACCCGAGGCGTCCAGACCGAATGACGACAGATTCCCGACCTTGAACCGCTCCTTGCGCTTGCTTTGCACCTTGCCGTGAACGGCCCGGAGGGTCCAGATCTCGCCGGTGCAGAAGTCCCCGTAGAAGTAGCGGCCGCGGTACGACGGGAGCGCCTTGCCGCGGTACACATAGCCGCCGGTGACCGAGCAGCGCCCGCCGTCGTGCTTGTACGCGACGATCGGAAAGACGAGGCTGCCGGCGCTGTTGGGCCGCTGGCCCGACTGGAACCGGGCCTTGCCCTCCCAGACCCGCCAGCCGTAGTTGTTGAGAGCGCGCTGCTGCTTCGGCGTGCGCACGTCGACCTCTTCCCACTCGTCCTGGCCCACGTCGCCGATGTAGAGGTCGCGCGTCGCGCGGTCCCACGAGAACCGCCAGGGGTTGCGCAGCCCGTAGCCGACGATCTTCCACGTTGCCCCCGGCTTGTTCACGTTCAGGCGCATGAGCTTGCCCAGCTGGGAGCCGAGGCTCTGCGAGTGGTTGTGCGGGTCGCCGCCGGAGCCGCCGTCGCCCGTGCCCGCGTAGAGGAGCGCGTCCGGGCCGAACTGCAGCTGGCCGCCGTTGTGGTTGTCGAACTCGCGGTGGTTCACGCGCAGGAGCGACTTGCCGCTGCTCGGAAGCCCGACCGACCCATTCGACCGGAACTCGTAAACGCGCACGTCGCCTGACGTGTCGTTGAAGTAGAGGAAGAAGCGGTGGTTCTTCGCGTAGCCGGGGTGGAAGGCGATCGACAGGAGCCCCTGCTCGCCGCCGGCCTTGACCATGCCGGTGATGTCCAGGAACGGCTGCGCGCGGAGCTTGCCGTTGACGATCACGCGCACCCGGCCAGGCTGCTCGGTGACGTAGAGCACGCCCTTCTGGCCCGGCGCCGACGTGATGTAGGTCGGGGAGTCGAGGCCCGACGCGATCTGACGCAGGTGTAGCTGCGCCGCGCCCCTCGAGGCGCTGCTGCCACAGGCCGCGCCGGGCAACGCCGCCGCCACGACGATTGCGAGGACCCCGAGGCTCTTCATCAAGTCTTGAGCAGCACTCTCCGCAACTCGTCCTCTTTGCCCGGCTGGAGGATCGCCAGAACCTGGTCGCCGGGATGGAGCTCGGTCGAGCCGACCGCGATCTCCGAGCGGCCGTTGCGCATGATCGAGATCAGCCGCGAGCCCTCGGGGAGGTCAAGCGCCTCGACGCGGCGCCCGGCTGCGGGGGCGCCCTCGTCGATCATCACCTCGACGATCTCGAGGTTCTCCTTTCGCAGCTCCAGGAGGTGGACGAGGTCGTGCTCGGGCACCTCGTGCTCGATCAGCGCCATCAGGCCTCGGGTGGCGGAGACCGTCGGCGAGATTCCGAGCAGGTCGAAGTGCGCCTGGTTGCGTGGGTCGTTCACGCGCGCGATCACCTTCGGGACGTCGTACTTCTCGCGCGCGAGCTGGCTAATCACGAGGTTGTCCTCGTCGTCGCCGGTGAGCGCCGCCACGACGTCGGGCGGGCGCGCGATCCCGGCGCGCTCGAGCACGTGGATCTCGGTCGCGTCGCCGAGCAGCACGTGGTGCTCGAGCTCCTGGTCGAGCCGCTCGTAGCGGTCGCGCCGCTGCTCGATCAGGGTCACCTCGCGCTTGCCGTCCTTGAGCAGCGTCCGCGCGAAGTTGGCGCCGACCTTCCCGCCGCCTGCGACGAGGATGTACATCTAGCTCGCGGTCACCTCGGCAGGGCGGACCTCGCAGGCGCGCACCGAATCGAGCAGCACCTCGATCGCGACGGAGGTCGGGCAGACCGTCCGCAGTCCTCGCCCGCGGTAGAACTCTGCCCGCGCGGGGTCGAGCAGGCGCACGACCACGCACTGGTTGTCGAAGCGCTGCTGCGCGACCTGGCCGATCACGATGTTCGTGTTGTCGCCGTCGGTCGCCACCACGACGGCGTCGGCGTCTTCGATCCCGGCGTCACGGAGGACCTCGATGTCCATGCCGTGGCCGAGCACGAAGCCGCCCTTCCAGTCGTCCCCGAGACGCGAGAGCGCCTCTTCCTTCTCGTCGACCGCGGTCACGTCCCAGCCCTCGCGATCCAGCTGCAGGGCAACGCTGGAGCCAACGCGGCCGCATCCGATCACTAGTGCATTCATGAATTGAGATTAGCGCCTAAGTGTTAGCTCCGGCCCTATCGCCTGCGAACCTAGGCAGTGCGTTAGGCGGCATCGCGAGCGATGCCTCCGTCACTCACGGATTCGCCCCGTCTTCCTCCATGACGCCTTCGGGGAAGGCGACGACAAGCACTTCGCAGGGCGCTTTGCGGAGCACGTATTCGACGGTCGGCGAGAAGAACCTGGACTGCCTGCGCCAGCGCGGCGCGGAGCCGAGGACGATCAAGTCGGTGCCGCTCCGCTCGGCCTCCGAGACGATGGCCTCGCCGATCGAGCGGGCGCGGACGGTCTCGCCGCGCACCTGCACGCCGTGGTCGGCTCCGAGCAGCTGCGCCTCGGCCAGCGAAGCCGCGGCGCGCTCCTCCTCGATGTCGAGCTCCGCGTCGATCGCAGTGTCGAGCGGAACGCGGATCACGTGCAGCGCCTCGACCTCCGCGCTGCGCTCCTGCGCGAGCTTGACGGCGGTCGCGATCATCTCCTCGCCGATCAGGCCGAGCTTCATCGGGACGAGGATGCTGTGGAACTCGGTCTCGGGGAGATCTTCCGACGGCGCCTCGACGCGCTCGAGCATCCCCTCGCCGCGCTCGTGCCGGACGAGCCCGTAGACGACGAGCCCGACGATCAGCCAGATCGGGCCGCCGTAGCGCGCGCCCGAATGGGTCACCATGGCGATGACGAAGATCGCGAAGGTGCCGGCCGCCCCGACGATCGCGGGCAGTGGCACCTCGACCCCGCGCAGGCGAATCCCGCCGGGCGCGCGGTACGGGCGTTTCAGCTCCGGCTCGGTGAAGCGGAGCGTGATCACTGCGAGCTGGGCCGCCGTGAAGGCGCCGAGGACGCCGAAGCTGAAGAGACTCGCGAGGAACACGACGGTGTCCGTGAGCAGCGACGAGATCAGCAGCAGCGCAATCGAGATCAGCGCTGCCGAGACGATCGCCTCTGGCGGCACCAGGGTCCGCCGGTTGAGCCGCCCGAAGGCGCGCGGCAGCTGGCCGTGCTCGCCGAGCGAGTGCGCGAGCCGCGTGAAACCCGACATCGAGGTCGTGATCGAGACGAGCAGGATCACTGCGCCGGTGAGACCGACGTACAGCCGCAGCGCGGTGACGAGATCCCTCGGCACGTGACCCCCGAACGCGGCCACGATTCCCATCATCGGCATGTGGATCCACCGCGTGCCGAGCTCCGTCGTCCCGTTGCCGGCCGGGAAGGCCGAGAGCGCGACAAGGCCGATCGCCACGTAGATCAGGACGACGAGACCGATTCCGGAGAAGAGGCTGCGCGGGAGGGCCCGGCCCGGCTCGCGCGTCTCCTCGGCGAGGTTCGCGACGGTCTCGAGGCCGGTGTAGGCCAGCATCGCGAGCGGCAGGGCGAAAGCGATGTCGTACCACGACGGCGAGGAGCCGATCGAGACGCCGCGGGTCAGCGCGTCGCCGGAGAACAGGAACGCGAAGCCGAGCGCGACGAGCCCGACCTGCGTGATCAGGTCGAGCACCGCGACGACGATCCCGTAGCGGTAGAACGCAGAGCGGCGCACGAGGCGGATGGCGCTCACGCCCACGATCACGCCGACCGCGACGATCAGATCGGAGGGATGCCTCCCGAGCGCCCCGACCTTGAACGCCGCGCCGAGGTAGTGCGGCAGGAAGAACGCCGAGAGCGCGATCACGATCAGGTAGTCGAGGAAGAGCGCCCAGCCGGTCAGGAAGCCGGCGAGGTCGTTGAACGCGCGGCGGACGAAGGTCGCGGCGCCGCCCGTCTCCGGGATCGCGGCAGTGCCTTCGGCGTACGAGAGGGAGACGACGAGGAACAGCGCACCGACGATCGCGAGCACCTCTGGCGTGAGGCCGAGCGCGTGCAGGGCGATGATCCCGAGCGCGACGTAGATCGAAGAGGCGATCTCGCCGTAGGCGACCGAGAAGAGTGCGGGCGCGTCGAGCACTCGCTGGAGCCCGGAGATCTTGCGCGCCACAGGCGGAGGTTAGTGCCTGCTGAACACGCACGGCCTCTGTGGCCGGCGCCGCCAAGTCGGCGCCTCAGTGCTTGCGGCGGCGAAGCATGTAGAGCCGTCCGGCTCCGAGGGCGATGAACAGAAGCCCGAGCACGATGCCGACGCCGCCCCCGGCGATCGCGGTGCGGACGATCAGCGCGACGCCGATCGCGATCGCCACGAGGCCGAAGGTGCCGACCAGGTCCCGGTACCAGTTCATGCTGCTTTCGGAGCCGCCGCGACCATCACGCGGCAGGGCGCGTTCTTGAGCACGTAGTCGACGGTGTCGCCGAAGATCCGGCCGCGCTGCCTGCGCACGTCGCGCCGGGGGGCGCCCATGACGATGATCTCGCTGTGGCGCCGCGTCGCCTCTTCGACGATCGCGGCGCCGGGGCGGCGGGCGCGCACGATCCGGACGATCACGTTCACGCCGTAGGCGTCGCCGATCGCCCGGGCCTCGTCGAGGAGGAAGTCCGCGCGTTCCTCCATCGCCTCCGGCAGCTCGGCATCGAGCGCGAGCTCGAGCGGCACCCCGATCACGTGCAGCGCGACGATCGACGCGCCGCGCTCCGTCGCCAGGCGGCAGGCGAGGTCCATCGCCGCCTCGGACTCGTGCCGGCTGACGATCGGGACGAGCACATTCCGGTACTCGAGGGCCAGGGCCGGGCCCATGGCGATCGGCGCGCGGATCGTTTCGGTCAGCGGCTCGCCGAGCCGCCGGCGGTAGACCGCGTACGCGATGAACCCCGCGATGAGCCAGCCCAAACCGGCCCAGCGCGTCGAGGAGCTCTGGACGACGATCACGACCCACGAAAGCCCGGTCCCGAGGCCGCCGAAGAGCGCGAACAGCGGCCAATCGACGCCGCGCAAGCGGAGGTTCGGCCGCGCGCGGAAGACGAGCTCCTCGTCCCGTTGCCGGTGCCTGAGCGCGACCACCGACGCGTGCGCGACGGTGAACGAGAGCATGGCGCCGAACGAGTACATCGTCCCGAGAAAGTTCGTTTTCCCCGGCAGGAGCACGATCACCGGGATCACGCCGGCGAAGAAGAGCAGCGAGATGTACGGCGTCTTGAACTTCCCGTGCAGCCGGCGGAAGACTTCCGGCAGCTGGCGGTAGCTCGCCATCGCGTAGGTGATCCGCGAGGCGCCGATCACGCCCGCGTTGGTCGCGATGAAGAGGATCGTCGAGGCGAGAATGCCGACGTAGACCTTGAGGACGCTCAGCAGGACGCCGCCGACGCCCAGGTGTTCGACGAGCCCGAGGACCGGGTCGTTCGAGAATCCCTTCGGCGGCCCCTCCCCGAGCAGCGTCTCGTAGTGGTTGCCGACCTTGTGCACCGGCAGCGCCGAGAGCGCGATCCAGGGGAGCGTGAAGTAGATGACGAAGACCGCGACTGCGACGAACGAGATCGAGCGCGGGATGTTGCGGGCCGGGTCGCGTGCTTCCTCGGCCAGGTTCGAGACGGTCTCGATCCCGGTGTAGGCGATCATCCCGACCGGGATCGCGAGGAAGAAGTGGCTCCACGTGGGCGCGACGCCGAGGTGGATGTTGGAGCTCAGGATGTGCGGGCTGAAGATCAGCGCGAAGCCGAGCAGCACGAGCAGCACCTGCGTCGCGAAGTCGATCAGCGCGAGCCCGATGTTCAGCTTCGCCGACTCCTGGATGCCGACGACGTTGAGCAGCACCAAAAACGCGATCACGATCGCGCCGCCCACGATGTCCCACGGGTTCTGCCGTAACGGGGTCCAGAAGATCGAGAGGTAGTGCGGCACGAAGAACGCCGAGATGGCGATCGTGATGACGTAATTGAGCATCTGCGCCCAGGCAGCCCCGAACGAGACGAGCTCGTTGAAGGCGTGACGCGCGAAGCTCGAAGACCCGCCGGCTTCCGGGAAGCGGACCGTCCCTTCGGCGTACGTCGCGGCGGTCGCGGCGAAGATGATCCCGGCGACCAGGAAGACGACCGGCGTCAGGCCGAGCGCGAAGACCGCGGTGACGCCGAGCGCGTAGTAGATCGACGAGCCGACGTTGCCGTAGGCGGTCGAGAACAGCGCCGGCGTGCCGAGCACGCGCTCGAGCCGCTGCTGCCGACGGCGCCTGGACACGGGCGGACTCTAGAGCCGCCGGCGGCCGCTTTGCGACCACCGATGTCCAGGGACACAGATGGCGATGTAGGTGCACACCTACATCAAGCCTCGACCCGCGCTCGAGGTCGGTTCGCGATTAGCCGTGGATCGAAACGACCAGCGGGACGATCAGGATCGCCACGAGGTTCGTGATCTTGATCATCGGGTTGATTGCCGGGCCCGCGGTGTCCTTGTAGGGATCGCCGACGGTGTCGCCGGTAACCGCCGCTGCGTGAGCCTCGGAGCCCTTTCCGCCGTAAGCGCCGTCCTCGATCAGCTTCTTCGCGTTGTCCCAGGCGCCGCCGCCCGAGGTCATCGCGATCGCCAGGAACAGCCCGGTGACGATCGTCCCGATCAGCAGCCCACCGAGCATCCGCGCGTTGATCAGCCCGACGACGATCGGGAACCCGATCGGGATCAGAGCCGGCACCATCATGCTCTTGATCGCAGAGCCGGTGACGATGTCGATCGCCCGCCCGTACTCGGGCCGGGCGGTGCCTTCCATGATCCCCGGGATCTCGGCGAACTGGCGCCGCACTTCGGTCACGACCTGACCGCCAACGCGGCCCACAGCTTCCATTGCGAGCGACGCGAACAGGAACGGCATCAAGCCGCCGATGAACAGCCCCGCGATGACCCATGCGTCGCTGAGATTGAACGTGAGCGTCAGTCCCTGATTCGAGAGCTCTGTCGTGTACGAGTCGAAGAGGACGAGGGCGGCCAGCGCGGCTGAGCCGATCGCGTAGCCCTTCGTCACGGCCTTGGTCGTGTTGCCGACAGCGTCCAGCGGGTCGGTGATCGCGCGCACCGACTCGTCGAGGTCCGCCATCTCCGCAATCCCGCCGGCGTTGTCGGTCACGGGGCCGTAGGCGTCCAGCGCGACGATCAGGCCGGTCATCGAGAGCTGCGCCATCACCGCCACGCCGATCCCGAACAGGCCCGCGAAGTGGTGCGCGACCAGGATGCCTGCGGCGATGATGATCACCGGCGCCGCCGTGGCCTGCATCCCCACCGCGAGGCCTTCGATGATGTTCGTCGCGTGGCCGGTGCGCGAGGCGCTGGAGATCATCTTCACCGGGCGCCACCTCGTGCCGGTGTAGAACTCGGTGATAGCGACCAGCAGGAACGTCACGATCAGGCCGACCAGCGCCGAGATGTAGAGATCCCAGAAGCTGAAGCGGCTCGCCGGCGAGTCGTAGGCCATCACGACCGGGATGAAGCCGAGCGCCGACAGCACCGTCGCGACGAGCACGGCCTTGTAGAGCGCGTTCATGATCGAGCCGCCGCGGCCGACCCGCGCGAACATCGACCCGATCACCGACGACAGAACCGAGATCCCGCCGATCGCGAGCGGGAAGAGCCAGAGCCGGCTCGTCGGGAACGCCTTGGCCAAAAGCATCACGGCGACCGCGGTAACCGCGTACGTCTCGAACAGGTCGGCCGCCATCCCGGCGCAGTCGCCGACGTTGTCGCCGACGTTGTCCGCGATCACCGCCGGGTTGCGCGGGTCGTCCTCCGGGATCCCCGCCTCGATCTTCCCGACCAGGTCGGCGCCGACGTCCGCGGCCTTGGTGTAGATGCCGCCCCCGAGCCGTGCGAAGACCGAGATCAGCGAGCCGCCGAACGCGAGCCCCACAAGATCGTCGATTGCCGACTCGTGCGAGTGGCCGAGCCAGCCGGTCAGCACCCAGTAGTAGCCCGCCACCCCGAGGAGCCCCAGGCCGACGACCAGGAGCCCGGTCACCGAACCAGCGCGGAACGCCACGTTCAACGCCGGCTTCAGCCCCTGCTTCGCGGCTTCCGCGGTGCGCACGTTCGCGCGCACGGCGACGTTCATGCCGATGAACCCGGCCGCCGCCGAGAGCACTGCCCCGATCAGGAATCCGATCGCAGTCCCCCAGCCGAGCTTGTTGTAGAAGCCCAGCAGCAGGAACGGCACGATCGCGACGATCGCGATCGTCGTGTACTGGCGCCGCAGATAGGCAGCCGCGCCCTCCTGAACGGCCCGGGCGATCTCCTGCATCCGCTCGGTTCCACCCGGCTGTCCGACGACCCAGATGGTCAGGCCGACGCCGTAAGCGATGCCGACCACCGCGCAGACGAGGGCGAAGAGAACCGCGTGGTCACTGAAGAAGTCGATCGGAGGGCCTCCCTCTACAGAATTTGGCGCCGAGGGCGCCCGGCGCGGGCTGTTTCTATCACACGAGTCAGATACGGGCCCCGCGGAGCGCTGTCGCGCAGAGGTGCTCCTCCGGCTGTGGCGGGATCTTCGGCACGACTGCGAACAGCAGCTCGCGCAGTCGCTCGTTGTTCGCCTGAAAGACCTCGATGACCGCCTCGTGCGAAACCGCACCGGCGTCCGCCCCATGCACACCGACGTCGTGATCGGTGACCATCGAGATGTTCGCGTAGCAGAGCTCGAGCTCCCGCGCGAGGTAGCCCTCGGGGTACGCGGTCATGTTGATCACGTCCCAGCCCGCGTCCTGGAACCACTTCGACTCGGCGCGGGTCGAGAAGCGCGGCCCCTGGATCGTCACGACGGTGCCGCCGTCGCGAACCGGGATACCGAGCTCGCCCGCGGTCTCGACGAGCAGCCCGCGGAGGTCGGGGCAATACGGGTCGGCCGCCGAGACGTGAGTCGTCTCGGGGCCGTCGTAAAACGTGTCCGCCCGTCCGGTCGTGCGGTCGACGAACTGGTCGCAGACGACGAACTCGCCGAGCCGCAGCTCCGCCTTCAGCGCCCCCGACGCGTTCGGGCCGATGATCCGCCGCACGCCGAGCTCCTTCATCGCCCAGACGTTCGCGCGGTACGGGATCTTGTGCGGCGGCAGCTCGTGCTGCGGGCCGTGGCGCGGCAGGAACGCGACCCGCTTGCCGCCGATCTCGCCGATCACGAACGGCCCGGACGGCTTCCCGTACGGGGTGTCGAGCTCGACCTCCTCCACGTCCTCGAGGAACGAGTAGAAGCCGGAGCCCCCGAAGATCCCGATCTCGGCCGTCACGCGGCCCGAGAGACTAACGGCCGACGATCAGCCGCACCTTGGCGTGGTTCACCAGGCGCCTACCGGGACGCGGCGACTGGGCGATGACCCGTCCGCGCTTGGCCTTCCTCACGCGGCGATACGCGACTTTCGCTAGGTGGCACTGCCTCGAGCGGATGCGCGCACGGGCCTTGGCGAGGCTCAGCCCGAGCACACTCGGGACCTCGCAGACCGGCCTGAACGGTTGCGGCGGCGCCGCGAGCGGGTCGACTCTCCCCCACCAGGTCGCCCACCGCCCCGTGTCCGGGCCTGCGCCGGCCGGCCTCCCCGCGTATTCCTGGATCGTCCAGAGCGAGCGGTCGTCGAGCGGGTCCACCTGCGTCGCGCTGTAGTCGCCCCAGCGATTGCGGTTCCCGCCGAACGTCTTGTCGTATGTGCCCTGGCCGGACTTGAGGATGACCGGAGCGCGCATCGCGTTGGGCGGGTCGCTTCCGAACCGGAGCGCGTAGCCGGCCGCCGGATAGCCGGACGAGCGGAAGATCGAGAAGCCGACGAGCACGTCGTCCTCGGCGTTGACGGACAGCGACGGGTAGGCGTACCAGCTGCCGCCGTTGGTCCCGGTCGCGCTTCTGTCGACGATGCGGCCGCCCTGGACGAACGCGCCGTTGCGGTCGAGCTCGACCCACTGCACGGCGGTTCGCCTCGGGTCGCCCGGCTGGCCGCCTGCCGGGAGTCCGACCGTCTGGGCGTAATAGATGTGCCCGTTCCGGAAGACGGCGTTGCCGATCCGCGCGTCGGCGGAATCGACGAGGAAGCCGCCGAGCTGCGGGAGCAGGTTGCCGCCGCCGGGAACCGTCCAGGGCCCGAGCGGGTTCGTGAACGCCGCGCCGCCGGTCAGCGTCGTCCCCGTGAGCGAGAAGAAGAAGTACGAGCCCGCGCCGCTCGCGCCGTGCTCGACGAGGTAGAGCGTGTTCTCGGTCGGCGAATAGGTGACCGTGGGCTGCAGGGTGAAGCCGGCCGGGATCGAGATGGCCGTCGCCGCAGGAGCCGCGTTCGCCTTTAGCGCGGGGTACGGGACGACGAAGAGCTTCGAGAGGCCTGCGTACTCGCCCGTCGCGCTGGTGAAGAGGTTGACGCCGATCGCAACCTCGCTCTGGTTGAAGCCGATCGTCGGGAAGTCGGCCCAGGTCGCGCCCGTGGGATCGGCCTCGACCGAGTAAAGGTGCCAGCCGCCGGCGGGGTCGCTCGAGTCGGAGATGCCGTAGAGCACCGCGGAGCTGCTCAGGCCGGGGTCGGACACGGCCGCGACGAGCCAGCGGTCGGAGTACGGGTCGTAGAGCACCCGCGGGTCGAACGGCATCGCGGCCCCGACCGAGGCCCAGAACGTCGCCATCGAGACGGACGCGACCACCTTCCCGTCGGCGCGGTCCTGCACGACGTAGTTGCTGTTCAGCGTCGACATCAGCCGCGTCGGCCCGACGGCGCCCGCGGTGTCAGGCGGGATGAAGCTCGTCGACGTGCCGTTGCGGGCGGAGTCGAGCTGGGCCAGGAAGCTCTGCTGCGGACCCGGCGACGGCGCGCTCAACCGTCCGTCCGGAAGGCCGAGCGGCGCCAGGAACGGCGAGGGCACGGTGATGTGGACGTTCGGCTCGGCCTTCTCCTGCGGCTCCGGCATCGGCGCGGGGTGCAGCGGCGCGTACGAACGGCGCAGCGCATCGAAGCCGGCGAGCCCCGCGAAATCGACGGTACTCGCGTTGGAGATGCGGACGCGCGCGGACGGATACGCCGTCGTCGCGCTCGCAGGCGCAGACACGGCAAGCGCGGCGATCCCGCCGGCTAGCAGCAGCAGCGTGCCCTTCACTCCCAATCCCCTCGGTGTGTTTATAAGCCGCCGGGCGGGCGGCGCATACCCCGGTTCGGGGAGGGTTTGACGGACCTTCGCTCGTCCTCGGGGTGCGATGGCCCTTCCGAGGCAAGGACGCAGGGAGGCCCAATAGTGGTTCCTATTGGGCCGACTGAGGACGCGGCCTCGGGGCGGACAGCGCGGCCCGAGGGCACAGCCTAAGGTTCGTCAAACCCTCCTCAGGTCTTTTCAGCCACAGCGTCGGCGTATGCGAGCTGCATGTTCGCAACGACCTGCTGGAAGTCGCGCAGTGCCTCCTCCGGGACCGAGCCTTCGAGCACCGGCATGAGCGCCTTCAGCGACTCGATCGCGAGCTTCGCCTGCTCGAGGTCCTTCGTCTCGCCGCTCAGCCGGTGGTAGCCGAGCGACGAGACGGTGTAGAGCGTCTGCAGCAGCAGGTCGGAGACCTTGAGCTTCTCGAGCTCCGCCTGGAGCTCCTCGACCAGCTTCTGCTCGTCCTCAGCCAACGGGCGCCCCGGTCTTGACTTGCTCCGCGTAGATCTCCTCGAGGCTCGCGCCGGACTCGTGCAGAGCGATCTGGCGCTCCGCGGCGTTGGCGGCGGGGATCGAGAGATACGGCGCCGCGCCGATCTCCTCTGCTGCGGGCTGGATCCACTCGAGCAGCCGCTCCAGGTGAGCGCGCGCGGGGCGGGTCTCCCCCGTCTCGAGGTCGATGAAGTCGCCGCTCAGGCCGTAGCGGATCGCGCGCCAGAAGTTCTCCTCGATCAACCGGTTCGGGTAATCGGGGAGCGGCTCGCGTTCGTCGAGCGCGTGGGCGATGCGGACCGTGAGCGCGTAACAGATGGCCGCGAGCCCGCGGGCCTCGGCGAGGTCGGGCTGACCGTCGCAGATGCGGATCTCGATCGTCGGGAACGCGAGATGCGGGCGGACGCTCCACCAGATCTGCGTGTGCTCGTCGATCGACTTCGTCTCGTAGAGGAAGCGGACGTAGCGCTCGAAGCCGTCCCAGCCCGGGTAGGCGTCGGGCACGCCACAGCGCGGGAACATCCGCGTGAAGATCTGCGTCCGCGCCGAGTGGAGGCCGGTGTAGACGCCTTCGACGAAGGGCGAGCTCGCCGAGAGGGCGAGGAGCTCCGGGAGGTAGTTCCTGAGCGCGTTGTTGACGGCGATCGCGCGGTCCGGGCCGTTGATCGCGACGTGGACGTGCAGCCCGAAGCTGTTGTTGCGCCAGACGACGTACTGGAGGATCTCGTCGTTGCGGCGGTAGTGCGGGGTGTCGATGATCCGCTGCTCCTGCCACGGGCTCCACGGGTGCGTGCCGGTCGCGGCGAGCGCAATCCCGAGTGGCTCGGCCAGGTCGCGGAGCTGAGCGCGGCGCTCACCGAGCAGCTGCGCAGCCTCCTCGAAGCTCGGACAGCGGCCCGTGCGGATCTCGACCTCGCTCGCGATCAGCTCGCCGACGAGGTGCGGCTCGAGCGGCGTGTCCTTCGCGGCGGCCTGGAGCTCTTCGAAGCGGTTCGTCAGGGAGAGCGTGGTCGGGTCGAGGACCGCGAACTCCTCCTCGACCGCGACGGTGAAGTCTTCGGCCGCCTCGAACTGCTCCCGCGCGAAGCGAATTTGCTGGTCGGGGCTGAGCTTCTGGGTGTCGCCCATGGGGCGACTACATTAGTTGAAGCGGTTCCAGCAGCCTTTCCGCGACGCTGTGCCAGCTCCACCGCTTGACCGCCGCCTCTCGAGCCGCCTGGCCGAGGCGGTCGCGGTCGTCCAGTGACAGGAGCCGCTCGAGCTTCGACCGCAGGTCCGCGACGTCGCCCTTGGCGAAGCTCGTCAGCTCGCGGTGCTCCGGCGGGTACTCGGCCTCGAGGCCCTCCGCGATCTCCTGGAGGCCCGAGTGGCGCGCGACGAGGGGCGGGCAGCCTGCGGCCGCGGCCTCGGCGGCGACCATTCCGAACGCCTCGGGGAAGATCGACGGCACGACGGCAGCGTCGGCGAGCGGGAGCAGGTGGACGAGATGCCGGTGCTCGAGCGCGCCCGTGAAGAGCGTGCCCGGCGGCGCGGCGGCCTCCAGCTCTGCGCGGTAGTCGCCGAAGCCGACGATGACGGCGTGGGCGTCGAGGCTCTGGAGCGCCTCGAGGAGCAAGTGGACGCCCTTGTTGTAGAGGAGCTTCCCGAAGTAGAGGACGGTCGGCTGGTCGGCGGCGAAGAACCCTGCGAAGCGCTCCGCGTTGCCCTCGTCGGGGAGGCGCTCGTCGCCGTGCCGGTCTTGCCGCGCCTCGTCGATCAGCGCTGCAAGCGCCACGTCGCGAGGCTCGGGACGGAACTCGTCGACGTCGACCCCCGGCGGCACCTCGTGGACACCGTCGACGTGGCCCACCACCTCCTCCAGGACCTGGCGGATGTGCTCGGAGCCGACGAAGACCGCGTCGGCCGGAGCGAGCGACGCGCGCGCCCAGGCGGCGAGTTCCTCGTTGCCGCGGATCGCGTACTCGAGCTCGGAGCCGTGTGCCTTGACAGCGTAGCGAGCCCCGGTCGCCGCGGCCACAGGCCCGCCGAGCAGCACGTGGTTCGCAAAGACGAGGTCGGCCGGCAAGTGCTCTCGCAGCGCAGCGGCGTTCAGCTCGACGAACCGATCCCGTTCCGCCCTCGTCATCTCCGGCAGGAGCCGAGCCTCGAGCCCCTCGTACCGGTCGAGCACGAAGACCGGCAGCAGCCCGCCGATGTCGGGCCGGACGGTCTCCGCGCCGCCGAGGTCGTACTGCTCGGGCCGCGGCTCCTGCGAGAAGACGACAACCTCGTGCCCGGCGCGACCCCACTCCCGCGCGAGCGCCCGCGTGTAAACGTTAGACCCAGTCCCGCCGAGCAGGTATCCGTGCCAGAGCAAGATCCTCATGCGGGCAGTTTGACTCTCGCTGATGTGAGCGCACCTTGGCGACCGCCGCATTCGCCGCCGGAGCCGGGCTTTGCCCGGCGGGAGGCTCACTACGACAGAAACATCCTCATCCAACGACCCGTCGCCGGCTCGTGAAACGAGAGCACCAAGCAGCCAAGGTCGAGGAGGGGGCCCACGGGGGAACCAAAGGTTTCCCCGTGATTAGGTCAGGTGGAAATAGAGAGCGTGAAGAAGGTCGACCGCGGGGTTCGACGTGTGCACGGTGATGTCGTGCGGGACATCGAGCAGCGCCTCCGAGTAGTTGAAGATGATCTTCACGCCCGAGTCGACGAGCCGCCCGGCCACCTGCTGCGCGTTGTCGGCCGGCACTGCAATCACCCCGACGATGATGTTCTTCTCGCGGACGACGGTCGGGAGCGTGCGGACGTCGACCACCTCGAGCGAGCCGACCGTGCCGCCGACCTTCTCCGAATCGCTGTCGAAGATCGCCGCGATGTTGATCCCGTGCTCCGCGAAGATCGGCGACGACGCGATCGCCTCGCCCAGCCGCCCCGCACCGACGAGCGCGATGTTGTGCTGCCCTTGCGTCCGCAGGATCTTCCGGATCTCGCCGAGCAGCGAGTCGATGTTGTAGCCGACTCCACGCTTGCCGAACCGCCCGAAGTTCGAGAGGTCGCGCCGGATCTGCGTCGCGTTGATGTTCGTGTAGTCCGAGATCTCCTGCGAGGAGATCCGGTCCTTCCCCATCTTCTTGGACTGGGTGAGGACCTGGAGATAGCGGCTGAGCCGGGCGGCGACCCCTACGGCGACCCGGTCCGCGCTATCCGAATTCGTTCCCTGGGCGGTTGCTTGTGACAGAGCACAACCATTGTGCCAGTCCCGCCTTGTTCCGCGCGTCAGACCGTCACAAGCTCGGCGGCTCGGGGCCAGTTTGTGCTGCCCCCAGTCGACGCCGGAACGCATCCTCGTGGACGTGGTAGGTGAAGGCCTGTTGCCCGTCGATCTCCACGACGGGAATCAATTCGCGGTAGCGAGCCTCCAGTTCCGGCGAGCCGTCGATGACGATCTCCTCCAGCTCGAACTCGAGCTCCTCGCGCAGCGCGCGCACCTTCGCCAGCGCCCGCTCGCAGAGGTGACAGCCGACGCCGTGGAAGACGGCGACTCTATGGGTAGAGGCCACGCGTGATCGTCGCCTCGGCGACGCGCCCCACCGCGAGGCCGTACGCAGCCGGCCGCATCGGGATGTCGCGGTCCTGCGAGACCTGCCAGGTCTCGTTGAACGCGCGCGTGACGATGTCGCGCAGCTTCGAGTTCACCTCGGGCTCCTTCCAGAAGTACTCCTGGAGGCCCTGAACCCACTCGAAGTACGAGACCACGACGCCGCCTGCATTGGCGAGGATGTCCGGCAGGATGAGCACGCCCTTGTCTTCGAGGATCTCGTCGGCTGAAGGGGTGATCGGGCCGTTGGCTCCCTCGCAGATGATCGAGGCCCTGACCTTGTCGGCGTTGTCGCGCGTGATCACCTGTTCCAGCGCGGACGGCGCGAGCACGTCGCAGTCGACGAGCAGCAGATCTTCGTTCGAGATCGCGTCGGCGCCGCGCAGCCCGCCGAGCGTCCCCGTCTCCTGCTTGTGCGCGAGCGCGGCCGGGATGTCGATGCCGTTCGCGTTGTAGAGCCCCGCGGTCGAGTCGGAGACCGCAACGACCGTCGCGCCTTCCTCGGCGAGGAACTTCGCGAGAAACGAGCCCACGTTGCCGAAGCCCTGGACGGCGCACTTCAGGCCGTCGAGCCGCAGCTCCTTCTTCCGCACGGCCTCCTGGATGCAGTAGAGGCAGCCGCGCGCGGTCGCCTCGAGCCGGCCGAGCGACCCGCCCACGTTTAGCGGCTTGCCGGTGACCACGCCGAGCACCGAGTGGCCCTTATTCATGGAGTAGGTGTCGAAGATCCAGGCCATCACCGTGCCGTCGGTGCCGACGTCCGGAGCCGGGATGTCCTTCTCGGGTCCGATCTCGTTGATGATCTCGCTCGTGAAGCGGCGGGTCATCCGCTCGAGCTCGCCGCGCGAGAGCTTCTTCGGGTCGCAGACGATCCCGCCCTTGGCGCCGCCGAACGGGATGTTCATCAGCGCGCACTTCCAGGTCATCCACATCGCAAGTGCCTTGACCTCGTCGAGCGTCACGTCCGGGTGGTAGCGGAGCCCGCCCTTCGACGGGCCGCGCGCGATGTTGTGGGTGACGCGGAAGCCCTCGAAGGCGTTGATCGTGCCGTCGTCCATGGTCACCGGGACCGAGACGGAGAGCGCCTTCTTGCACTCCTGCAGGACGTTCACCAGCCGCTGGTCGATGCCGAAGATGTCGGCGACCCGGTGCAGCTGCTCGCGGGCGATCTGGAAGGGGTTCTCTCGGAGGTGGCTCTCGGGGGCTTCGAGTGTGGTCACGCGCTGCTCTCCTTAGACGAGGAAAAAGTGCCGCAAACGGGCTGAGTATAGGTCTCTCATTTAATCCGGAAACGGACTGCGACTCGCGTCGCGGGGCCGCTGCCGGTCGGCAGGGCCACGAGCTGGATCTTGTAGTGGCCCGGCGGGAGCTGCTTGCCGCCGGGATAGAGGCCGGTCAGGCCCAGCGCGACCTGACCCGGCAGGAGGTCGCGGAGACGGGCAACCAGCCCGAGGCGCTTCTTGCCGTGCCACAGCTCGAAGTCGAGTCGCGCGACCGGCTGCACCTGTGTGCCCGTCGGGGTCTGGAGCAGGCTCCCGGTGCGCAGCGAGAGGACGACCGGAGTCGTCACCGACGGCTTGAAGCTGTCCGCCGAGAGCGCGACTTCGGAGAGCGCCGCACGCGCTGGCTTGCCGAAGGTGATCGCCCAGGGAACACGCAGCGGCTGGGACGCGCGCGGGGTGAGCACGACCGAGCCCTCGGCGGAGCCGGCCGCAGGCGGAGCACCCTTGAGGCGCGCCAGGAGCGCGACCGTGGTCGAGCCGCCGGCCTTGAGCCGGACATGCTTCGGCTTCGAGACGATCTCCAGGCCGCCCGCGCCGACGCTCTTGATCCCGACGCGGAAGAGCCGCGAGGAGACGTTGTGCAGTGTGAGCCGCTGGATCGAGTGCCAGCCGTCGCCGCGCGCATTTCCGAATGCGAGGGTGTCGGGCTCGGCGGTGAGCTCCGTCGCGGCGGCGGCGCCCACGTCGACGCGGCCGCCGCCCTGGGCGGTGACGCTCGTGTCCGGCAGCGGGCTCGCGGTCCCGGCGAGCAGGCTCTTCAGATCGGCAGCGCCGAGGTTGGTGCGCAGCTCGGCGAGCAGCGCGGCCGCGCCGGCGACGACCGCGGCGGCCCCGCTGGTGCCGTTGACGGTCGCATACCGGGGCGTTCCGTCCTCGTTCCGGCCCGCGTCCGAGGTGGCGAGAACCACGCCCGGTGCTGCGACGTCGGGCTTGACGCGCCCGTCGAACGCGAGCCCGTGCGAAGAGAACGGCGCCACCTGCGCGGACGTGCCGTTGTGCGCAGTGTCGGGAAGGCCGATCGAGACGACCGGTTGCCCGCCCTGCGCCAGGGATGCGGCCGCGAGCTCGCCGACGCGGGCCGGCACGCTGAAGACCGGCACGTCCACCGACTCGTCGAGCCCGAGGCCGCCGGCCGGAAGATCGGTGCCGTAGACGACGACCGCGCGCGCTCCCGCCGCCACCGCGTTCTCGATCGCCGCGCGTGGGTCCGGCCCGGCGCGAAGCAGCGCGGCTCGGTCCGCTACGAGGCTCAAGCCGCGGGAGTCGAAGAACCCTGACGAGCCGTCTCCGTGCGGGCTGGTGAGCTCGAGTGCCACGGGATGCCGCGAGGCGATGGCTCCTGCGAGGGGCAGCCGCTCGTCGAGCAGGAGCCGCAGGCCGGTGCGCACCGCGACCGGCACCTCCTCGGCCTGGGTGCGAAGGTCGACCGCGCCCACCGTGAGCGCGGCGGGTGAGCCGCCCGGGCTCGCGATGCTCCCGTAGCCCGGGCCCGCGGGGCCGTCGTTTCCGGCGGGGGCGACGACCAGCGTGTCGAGGTCGAGCGAACCCAGGATGGCCCGTGCCTCGGGCGAGTCGGCGAACGCCGCGTAGGAGGCGCCGACGCCGATGAGCGCGATCCGGGCCGCATCGTGTGCGTCACCGTCGAGGTTCGGGTCGACCGCCCGCTCGAGCCCCGCGATCAGCTGGTCGGTCCTCGAGTAGACCGCCCAGCGCCCCTTCTCGTCGCGCTGCCAGCCTGCAACGCGGATCGGCAGCACCGACGCGCCGGGGGCGACCCCGGAGATCCCTCCCGGCCCGCCTGCGCCGACGAGCAGGCCGGCCATTTCCGTTCCGTGCTCCTCGACATGGCTCGAATCCGCCGGGTCGACCACTGCGGGAGCGCCGCTGCGGACGTCCGGGTCGATGACGTTGATCCCGGAGAGGACGTGCCCGCGCAGGTACGGATGCGCGCTGTCGACGCCGGTGTCGAGCAGGGCGATCGTCACACCGCGACCGTCGTAGCCCGGGAGCGCGACCGAGGGAAGGCTCCCCGCTCCGAGCGCGATTCCCTCGCGCCCGAGCAGCTGCGACGAGAGCGAGGCCGGGAAGGCGACCCGCACGGGATAGACGCCTGCCACCTCGGGGCGGCGCTCCAGCAGCGCGACCGCGCGCGCGTCGAGCGGGGCGGAGAAACCGTTCAGGACACGGGCGAAGCTGAACTCGACCCGGGTCTGGATGCCGTGGATGCTGAGCTGCGTGAGCAGCCGCTTCTGCGAGGCGATCGCTTCCCTCGTCCAGTTGTGCTCCTGCTGCTGGGTCGCGTAGCCGCCGTGCGCGGCGACCTGCTGGGCCAGCGAGGGCGCCTTGAGCACGACGAGCATCCGCTGGCCGACCAGGACCTTCGGTCTCGGGCTGCCGACGAGCCCGCGCCACGACGAGGCCTGCGACATCAGCGAGCGCTCGCGCGTGTCGCTGACGCCGAAGCCGACCACGAGCAGCGTCGCGGCGAGAACGATGATCGCCGCAGGCGCCAGGTGTTTCGCCTCAGAAAGCCTGGGCGTACGCATCCAGAGCAAGATAACCGGGGTACGGGATCGCGTCCGCGTAGCGCGCGGCCGAAGCGATCATCGCCGCGTTGTCCGTGCACAGCGCGAGCGGCGGCGCGACGGCGTCCGGGAGCGCGGCTCTGAGCTCGGAGTTGGCCGCGACACCGCCGACGATCGCGATCTTGCCCGCCCCCGTCTGTTCCGCTGCTTCCTGCGTGCGCTCTGCCAAGGCTCGAACGATCGCGCGCTGGTAGCTCGCGGCGAGGTCGGCCCTGCGCTCCTCGACGTCGGCGTCACGGGTCGCATAGAGCAGCGCCGTCTTGACGCCCGAGAACGAGAAGTCGAGGCCGGGCACGCGCGCGACCGGGAAGGTGAACGCCTCCGGGTCGCCCTCCCGCGCCAGCCGGTCGATCTCCGCGCCGCCTGGGTAGCCGAGGCCGAGCAGGCGAGCCCCTTTGTCGAAGGCCTCGCCTGCCGCGTCGTCGAGCGTCGACCCGAGGATCGTGAACGAGCCGCGCTCCTGCACGTCGAGCAGGAGCGTGTGCCCACCGCTTGCGAGCAGGCAGACGAACGGCGGCTCGAGCGGATCGGGGTCGAGGTACAACGAAGCGACGTGGCCTTGCAGATGGTCGACGGGGACGAGCGGCAGCTGCCAGGCCCAGGCCAGCGCCTTCGCGGCCGAGAGGCCGACCAGGAGCGCGCCGATCAAGCCCGGGCCTTGCGTCACGGCAACTGCGTCGATCTCGCTGCCGTCGAGCGCCTCGCGGACGACCGGGAGCACGAGCTCGAGGTGGTGCCGCGACGCGACTTCGGGGACAACCCCGCCGAAGCGCGCGTGCAGATGCGCCTGCGAGGAGACTACGTTGCTCTTGATCTCACCGCCGTCGAGCACCGCCGCCGCGGTCTCGTCGCAGGAGGTCTCGATCCCGAGGATCAGGAGCGAGCCGGTTCCTGCACCGGGTCCTTCCACATGATCAGCGCGTCCTCGCGGTTGTCCGTGTAGTAGCCGCGCCGCACGCCGCGTGGCTTGAAGCCGAGCTGCTCGTAGAGCTTGATCGCGCCGGTGTTGGAGACGCGAACCTCCAGCGTGTAGCCGCGGCGGCTCCGGCCCGAGGTGAGGTCGAAGAGCCGGTTCATCAGCATCGAGGCGATCCCCTGGCGCCGGAAGTCGGGCCGCACCGCGACGTTCATCACGTGCCACGCGTCGACGTAGCGCGAGATGACGAGGTAGCCCACGAGCCGGCTCGATTCGGTGTCGTGGGCGCCGAGGCACAGCGACGACGGCTTCGAGAGCTCACTCGCGAACATCGAGCGCGACCAGGGCGTCGGGTACGAGCTGCGCTCGATCTCCTCGATCTCGGCGAGGTCGCGCAGCTCGAGGCGCCGCAGCTCGATCTGGTTCGTCACGCCTTCTGCTCCGCGTCCGGGATGCGCAGGTAGAGCGGCTCGATCTCGTCGGCCGGGCCGAAGTCGCGCGCGAGCGCGGCGTGGAAGCGGGCCCGCGGGAGGTGCCGCTCGTCGTCGTCCGGAGGGATCTCGGCGCCGGCCGACTCGAGCAGGGCGCGGTAGCGGAGCGCGCCGTCGCCGACACAGAACGTGCCCGGCTCGAGGTCGAGCTCGTGCGGCTTGCGCACGGCGGGCTCGGGGCCGTCGAGGACGAAAACCTCGCGGCGGCCGGCATCGATGACCGGTAGCGCACCCGGCGAGCCCGCTGCGAGAGCCCGCAGCGTCGAGACCCCTGCAACCGGCAGGTCGAGCGCAAACGCGAGCCCGCGCGCCGCGGCCAGGCCGAGCCGCAGCCCAGTGAAGCTGCCGGGGCCGGTTCCAACCACGAGGCCGGTCAGGTCGCGCTGCTCGGCGCCGGCTTCCCGCAGCAGCTCGTCCGCATCCTCGAGCACGCTGACAGCCCGGGAGACACGTTCTCCCAGCACCTTGCCGTCACGGACGAGCGCCGCCGTCGCCGCGCTCGTCGCGGTGTCAAACGCGAGAGTCAGCACCCCCGAATATGCGGTCTAGCAGGGCTTTTTCCGAGCTTTCGAGCGTGATCAGTCTATGCGCCGGGTCCACGTGGGACAAACGTACCTCGACGCGCACCGGCGGCAGCGCATCGGCCGCGGCCTCGGGCCATTCGACGAAGCAGATCGCGTCGTCGAAGTACGGCTCGAGGTCGCCCCACTCCGCCGCCGAGAAGCCCTGAAAGCGGAAGAGATCGAGGTGCGAGACGTCCGGATCGCCGGGGTAGCGGTGGCCGACCGTGAAGGTCGGGCTCGTCACGTGCGCCGTCACGCCGAGCGCGCGGCAAGCGCCGCGGACGAACGTGGTCTTGCCGCTGCCGAGCTCGCCCGAGACCGTGACGACGTCTCCGGCGACGAGCTCGCGCGCGAGCTTGGCCGCGATTGTCTGAGTTTCTTCCGGTGAGGCAGAAGTCAGCTGCACAGCCCGCTGTAATGTCGCCGATCGTGTGCGTCCCCGCGAGGTCTGGGAGCCTTGCCGGCCGTCTCGACGCAGCGCGAGAGGCGACGGCCGTCGTCGGCGCATCGCTGGGCGTGCTGTCGCGGGGCGAGCTCGAGATCGCCCACTCCGGCCTCGCTGACGCGGAGCACAATCTGCACGTGGGCGACCACACCCGCTTCCAGATCGCGTCTCTGACGAAGCCGATGGTCGCGACGGTAATCGCGAAGCTGGCGTCGGAACGGAAGCTGGGCTTGGACGACGCGCTCACTGCCCACATCCCCGAATTGGCTGGGTCGCGGTGGGGAGAGCAAGTGACGATTCTCGACTTGCTCGCAAACCGGGGCGGCGTGCCCATGACAAGCGCCGTGGAGTTCGAGTTCGCCGACGAGGGAGACGCCTGCCTCGCGGAACTGGCGGTAGCCGTCGCCGGTCAGGAGCCTTCGTTCGAGCCACGAACGGCCTGGAGCTACAACAACACAGGTTGGTGCCTGCTCGGCCGCGCGATCGAGGTCGTCTGTGGGGAGGCATGGGAGACCGCAATGCTGCATCAGTTGCTCGAGCCGCTGGAGATGGACGAGACCGTCTTCAGCGTCGAGGCCGTCGAAGAGGCAACCGCTTGCTATGAGCAGCGTGCGGACGAGACCACCTTCGTCGAACCATGGCGACATCGGGCCCTCGGCCCCGCCGGGGGCACAATGTGGTCGACCGTCCGCGACCTGCTGCGGTTCGCCGACGTGCATCTGGAGGACGGGCGCCTGCCGGACGGTTCGGGGTACGCGGCGCCGGGAGTCCTGGCCGCGCTGCGCACCGTCGAAGAGCGGCGGTCGCTACCGGATTTCATGGACGCGTGGGGGCGCGGCTGGGCCCAGTTCGATTGGTCGGGTGGACCTGTCTGGGGATGGTGCGGGATTGCGGCGGGACAGCGCGCGATCCTGCAGCTTGTCCCGGACGCACGTGGTGCGCTCGTCCTGACCAGCAATTCGAGCCGGGGGCGCGATCTCTATCGCGCGCTCTTCCCCGCTGAGCTGGAGCGCTTCGGCGTCACCATGCCTTCAGTCGCACGCTCCCGCGCCGCCGCGAACCCGGGGGATCTTGCGTCCTACGAAGGGACATTCGGCTGGCCCGACTACGAGCTCTTGGTTTCCTCGCGCGACGATCGGCTCACGCTGTCCTCGCCGGAGCTGAGCGGCGATGCCTTTCCGATCGACGAGCGCGTCTTCGCGCTTGAATCGGATGATCCCGACCTCTTGGTCATCGTGTTCGACGACTTCGACGTCCAGGGTCGTCCGCAGGCACTCTTCGAAATCGTCTGGCGTCACCCGAGGCTTAGAGGCTGATCAGAACAGCCCGAGCTGGACTGCGGGCTCGGCGGCAACTTCCACCAGCTGCGGGGCCTCCACGGGCGGCGCGACCTCGCGACCGAGCAGCTCGGGCAGGCGGGCGAAATCCTGCTCCAGCACGGTCAGCATCGCGGGCGTATAGAGCGCGGCAGCCGGGTGGTAGAGCGGGTACAGCAGCACTTCGAGCGAGCCGACCTTGAGACGCTGCTCCTGGCCGTGGACGCGCGTGATGCCCGTCTCCTTACCGCTCAGCTGCTTCGTCGCGTGGTTCCCGAGGGTCGCGATCACCTTCGGCTGGATGAGCTCGACCTGACGGAAGAGGTACGGCTCGCAGGCTTCCTTCTCGTCCGGCACCGGGTCGCGGTTGCCCGGGGGGCGGCACTTGAGGACGTTGCAGACGAAGACGTCCCCGCGCTCCAGCCCGATTCCGCCGAGGAGCTTGTCGAGCAGCTTGCCGGCCTGGCCCACGAACGGCAGGCCCTGCTTGTCCTCGTGGAAGCCGGGCGCCTCGCCCACGAACATCAGGTCCGCGTTCGGGTTGCCGTTGCCGAAGACGACCTGCGTGCGGCCCTCGGACAGACGGCAGCGCGTGCAGCCGGCGACTTGCCGGCCGAGGACCTCCAGCTCGGTCAACTGCTCAGCCGCAGCCACACGAACCGCCGCAACAGCCACCGCCACCACCGTACGAGGGCTGATCGGCGGTGCCGTGCGTCGCGAAGACCGAGAACTGCTTGCGCACGTTCGCGGAGGCGCAGTCCGGACAGTCCGGCTGCTCGCCGTTTCGGACGAGCTCCTCGAAGTGCGACTCGCACTCCATGCAGACGTATTCGTAGATCGGCACCGTGTCAGCAGACCCTAGCAACGGGTCCGCATGATCGCCTGCGTCCCGGACGTTACGCCGCGCGAGGCAACTCGAAGTAAAAGGTCGACCCGGATCCGGGATCTGACTCGACGCCGATCGTGCCGCCCATCCGCTGTACGAGCTCGCGGCAGATGTAGAGCCCGAGCCCGGTGCCCGCGCGGACCTGCTCGCCCTCGAGGCTGCCGCGGTAGAACTTCTCGAAGATCGAGGTCTGCTCCGCAGGCGGGATCCCGATCCCCTGGTCTCGCACCTCCACGCGCACGCCTTCGCTCGAGGCGGCCGTCGAGACCGAGACCTCGCCGCCGCTGGGCGAGTACTTGACCGCGTTGTCGATCAGGTTGACGAGCACCTGCTCGATCCGGTGGCGGTCGCCGAGCGCGGCGGCGGAGTCCGACTCGGTGCGCGCCGTGAGCGAGATCGTCTCGGGCACGTACTCGCGCATGTGTTCGACAGCGGTTCGGATGAGCTCCGCGATGTCGACGTGATCGCGCTCGAGCCGGAGCTCGTCGCGGTCGAGGCGGCTCGCGATCAGCACGTCCTCGGCGATCTTCGTCAGCCGGGTTCCCTGCGCGCCGATCATCTCCAGCAGCTGCCGGCGCCGCTCGGGGCTGAGCTCGATGTCTTCGCGCATCAGCGTCTTGGCCGCGCCGAGCACAGCGGTCATCGGCGTGCGGAGCTCGTGCGAGACGGTTGCGACGAACTCGCTCTTTGCCTCGTCGAGCCGCCGTTCGACGGTGAAGTCGCGAAAGGCGTAAACGCAGCCGTTCGGGCTGGAGACGGCGACGAACGAAAGCCACAGCTCGCGGCCGTCGACCTCGACCGGCAGCGTCACCGGGCGCGCGGAAGCCGAGCCCTCGGAGACCGGAATCTGGTCCTTCAGGCGCTCCCACCGCCCGAAGACCTCGGTGACCGGCCGGCCCCAGACCGCGTCGCCGGCCTTGCGGGTGACAAGCTCGGCGGCACGGTTCCAGAAGCGGATCAGCCCGTCTTCGTCGAGGAGGAACACGCCGTCGCCGACGGCATCGAGGACGCGGGCGGCGTTCTCGCGTTCTGCCGCCGTCGCTTCGGCGCGGGCACGCGCCGCCGCCTCGGCCTGGGCGGCCTGGTGCAGGCGCGCGTTCCGAGCCGCGGCGCCCATCAACCCGATGAGCCCTTCCGCAAGCTCGAGCTGCTCGGCGTCGTACTCCGCGTCGGCGTTCATAAGCTGGACGACGCCGACGACCTGGCCCTCGTGCTTGACCGGCATCATCATCGCGGCGCGCACGCCGGGCGAGCCTTCCTCCGGCACCTTGCGCATCTGCCCCTCGCGATCGACGTCGTAGTAGACGCCGCCCGGCTCCTTCACCTGCTCGGCCACGTCGTTCACGAGCAGCGACTCGCCGGTCGTGATCACGCGGCTCTGCATGCCGCCGCCGTCGCGGTTCAGCGGCAGGGCCGGGAAGATCGCCGGGTCGAGCTTCTCGCCATCGACCCAGGCGTACTCGCAGGTGATCAGTTCCGTGTCGGTGTCGAACGCGGAGACGACGACGCCAGCGTGCGGAACCGCGTTCTCGAGCAGCTCGTGGAAGCGGTCGTGAACGCGCTCGGGGTCGAGCGTCTCATTGAGATAGCGGGCGGCTGCCAGTAGCAGCTCAGCCTTTTCGGACGGCTCCCGGTGCACGTGCGACATCATCATGCCTATCGGCACTTATGAAAACCTGGCGCAGAGGCTCGAGGGCCGGATCGTCGTCCTGGAGCCGCTCGGGACGGAACACGTGGACGGCATCCGCAAGGCGGCAGCCGACCAGCGCATCTGGACCTGGATGGTGACGACCGACCCCGAGGTCTGGCTCGACTACACGCTCAAGAGCGACGTGATGACGCCGTTCGCGGTGTTGCTCGACGGCGAGGTGGTCGGATCGACGAGCTACATCCTCTTCGAGCCCCAGCACCTCCGGGTCGAGATCGGAAACACCTGGAACAACCCGTCGACCTGGGACACCGGCGTGAACGTGGAGGCGAAGTACCTCCTCATGCGGCACGCGTTCGAGGATCTCGGCTTTCGGCGCGTGGAGTTCAAGACGGATGCCAAGAACGAGCGTGCGCGGCGGGCGCTCGCGGCGCTGCCCGCCGAGTTCGAGGGGATCCACCGCAAGCACATGGTCGTGCGCGGCGGCGAGCGGCGCGACTCGGCCTGGTACGCGGTGATCGAGGACGACTGGCCGGACGTCAAGGCCGCGCTCGAACGCAGGATCCAGGCCAAAAGCTAGACTTCGCCTCGCCCGGTATCCGCTACGGAACTGGAGCAGGCAGATGATCGAAAGCGTCAACGTGATCGGTCGCGGCCGGGTCGGCTCGGCGGTCGCAGCGCGCCTCGAGGAGCGCGGGATCCCGCTCGTGGAACGGGACGCCGAGGTGACGCTGCTCTGCGTCCCGGACACGGCCATTCGGAACGTTGCCCAGGGACTGTCTCTGGGACAGGGCTGGATCGGACACGTTTCCGGGGCGACGACGCTGGCCGCGCTCGACCCGCACGAGCGGCGCTTCTCGCTCCACCCGCTGCAGACGTTCACTCGCGCGCGGGGGCCCGAGCAGCTCGACGGCGCGTGGGCCGCGGTCACGGCGGAGACCGACGAGGCGCGGAAGGTCGGCTTCGAGCTGGCCACGGTGCTCGGTTTGCAACCGTTCGAGCTCGCCGACGACGCGCGGCCGCTCTACCACGCCGGCGCCGCAATCGCCTCGAACTACCTCGTGACGCTGCACCGTGTCGCCTCGGAGCTGTTCGCCGCGGCGGGAGCGCCGCCCGAGGCGCTCGAGCCGCTGATGCGCCGGACGATCGAGAACGACTTCGAGCTGACCGGGCCGATCGAGCGCGGCGACTGGGACACCGTCGAGGCGCACCGCGCGGCGATCCGCGGCGTGCGACCCGACCTCGAGCCGCTCTACGACGTCCTCGCCGAGGCGACGAGGTGAAGGTCGTCCGCAGCGCCGCGGAACTTCCTCGCGAGGGCGAGGTCGGGCTCGTCCCGACGATGGGCGCCTTTCACGAGGGCCACCTCTCGCTGTTCCGGGCCGCGCGAGCCGAGAACGACCAGGTGGTCGTGAGCCTCTTCGTCAACCCGGCCCAGTTCGGAGCCGGCGAGGACTTCGACCGCTACCCGCGGGACGAGGAGCGCGACGCAGCGCTCGCCGAGCAGGAAGGCGTCGACGTGCTCTACGTCCCCGCCGCCGAGGAGATCTACCCGCCGGGCTTTCAGACCTGGGTCGAGGTCGAGCACCTGGGCTCGATCCTCGAAGGCGTGCACCGCCCCGGCCACTTCCGGGCCGTCGCGACGGTCTGCCTGAAGCTCTTCAACCTCGTCCGGCCCGACCGCGCCTACTTCGGCCAGAAGGACGCGCAGCAGGCGGCGGTCGTGAGGCGGATGGTCGGCGACCTCGCCGTCCCGGTCGAGATCCGCGTCTGCCCGACCGTCAGGGACGGGAACGGGCTCGCGCTCTCCTCACGCAACGCCTACCTGAGCCCACGGGAGCGCGAGCAGGCGCTGGCCCTACCCCGGGCGCTGACCGCTCGAGACCGCTCGCTGCTGGACGGCCTCGAAGTCGACTACTTCGTGGAAGCCGACTTCGAGCCCCGCGTGCTCGCCGCCGCCGTCCGCGTCGGAAACACGCGTTTGATCGACAACGTCGTCCTGGAAGGAGAAAACCGATGAGCACCCCGCCCCAGGGCAAGCTCGCCCTGCCGAAGCTCGCGGAGATGAAGAGCCGCGGCGAGAAGATCGTGATGGTCACGGCCTACGACGCTCCCGGCGCGCGCTTCGCCGAGGACGCGGGGATCGACATCATCCTCGTCGGCGACACCGCGGCGATGGTCGTGCTCGGCTACGACGGCACGGTGCCCGTGACCATGGACGAGATGGTCTTCCTGACCCGCACGGTCGTGCGCGCGTCGCGGCGGCCGATCGTGATCGGCGACATGCCCTTCGGCTCGTACCAGGTCTCGGACGAAGCAGCGGTCGAGCACGCGATCCGCTTCTTCAAGGAGGCGGGCGCCGACGCCGTGAAGCTCGAGGGCGCCGGGCCGTCGCTCTCACGTGTGCGGGCGATCGTCGGCGCAGGGATTCCGGTGATGGGCCACGTCGGCCTCACGCCCCAGTCGGCGACGATGCTCGGCGGCTTCAAGACGCAGGGCAAGACCGCCGAGGCCGCGCACCGCCTGGTGGAGGACGCCGTCGCGCTGGAAGAGGCGGGCTGCTTCTCGGTCGTGCTCGAGGCGGTACCTGCGCCGGTCGCGGCTGAGGTGACGCGCCGCCTGACCGTACCGACGATCGGCATCGGCGCCGGCCCGGACTGCGACGGCCAGGTGCTCGTCTACCACGACCTGCTCGGCCTCAGCGAGGGGCATCTCCCCCGCTTCGTCAAGCGGTACGCAAGTCTCTCGCGGGAGATCCGGGATGCGCTCGAGAGCTACGCCGACGACGTCCGCTCAGGGACGTTCCCCGAGGAGCAGCACACCTACGAGATGCCGTCCGAGGAGCTCGAGGACTTCGAGCGGATGACCGAGAGGCCGAAAAGCAGCAAGCCCAGCGCCCAGACGACGAAGAGGAGCTCGAGCCCCACGAACACGTAGTTCCCGGCACCGCTGTCCGAGCCGCCCTTGCGGAAGACGTCCTCGCCGTAGACCGCGAGCCGAACCGGCCAGAGGACGAAGAGCGAGAGCGCCACGGGCGCGGCGGCGAACGCGAGCAGGTGCCGCGCCTGCCGGTAGCTCCGCGTCCCGCGGAACGGGCTAGCCGCGGCGTGGAGCACGAGACCGAGCGTCCAGTAGGCGAAGGTTGCGTAGATCCCGCCGCCGAAGAACACGACGACCGCGATCAGCAGTCCGTCCCAGGCGACGAGCTTGTCCTCCAGCAGCCTGCCGACTGTCGGCGTCCAGAGAACCCCCGCGACCCCGGCGAGCAGGACGAGCGCGAGCACGGCCTCACCGCGCGCACGGGCCGCCTCCACCGAGTTGTCGCGCAAGGCCCAGAAGACCTCGCGGGGGCTGACGAGCACGAAGACCGCCCTCGTGAGCCAGTACCGCTCGTCATTGTGCGCGAGCTCGCCCCGAGCTTCCACAGCCATGCCCTTCAGGCTAGTGGGCGCCGCAGGGCTACGGCATCGAAATGGTCTCGGTGCCGCTGATCGCGCAGGGCATCACGAACTTGGTCGTGGTGCCCGGAACATTCCTGCCCTCAGCGCCGATCTGAGGTCCGCCGACACACGGGCCGCTCCGGTCGGGCTTGGCCGAGCCGAAGCTGTGTGACGCGAGCACGATCAGGAGAACGATCGGCACGACCGTCCACGCGGCGGAGAACCAGGCCCAGCTTCGCAGGCTGGCGCGCTTTACGGGGTCCCGCTCCCCGCCGAGCATGATCAGCGCGGCGATCAGCGCAATCGGTGCGAAGAAGAGCGTCGCGAGACCAGCGCCGACGAAGAAGGCCGTCGTGTAGCCGAGACCCTGTTTCTCTTGCCCGGAGGAACCTGCCTCCACGAGGCAACTATGACCCTAGGCAGCGGCCGACACAAGGCGCAGCACCTGGCGTAGGTACTGGCCCGTCGCCGACTCCTCGACCTCGGCCACCTGCTCGGGCGTTCCGGTTGCGATCACCTCGCCGCCGGCCTCGCCGCCCTCGGGCCCGAGGTCGACGATCCAGTCGGCCTGCTTGATCACGTCGAGGTTGTGCTCGATCACGAGCACGGTGTTCCCCGCGTCGACGAGCCGCTGCAGCACCTCCAGCAGCTTTTCGATGTCCGCGAAGTGGAGGCCGGTCGTCGGTTCGTCGAGGATGTACAGCGTCCGGCCTGTCGCGATCTTGCCGAGCTCCTTCGCCAGCTTGATGCGCTGTGCTTCACCGCCCGACAGCGTCGTCGCCGGCTGGCCGAGCTTGATGTAGTCGAGCCCGACGTCGTGCAGCGTCTGCAGCCGCCGCCGGAGCTTCGGGATCTTTGCGAAGAACCTGAGCGCCTCTTCCACCGACATCTCCAGCACGTCCGCGATCGACTTGCCCTTGAACCGCACCTCGAGCGTCTCGCGGTTGTAGCGCTTGCCGCCGCAGGTCTCGCAGGGCACGTAGACGTCCGGCAGGAAGTGCATCTCGATCTTGATCGTCCCGTCGCCCTTGCAGGTCTCGCAGCGGCCGCCGCGCACGTTGAACGAGAACCGCCCGGGCTTGTACCCGCGCACCTTGGCCTCGGGCGTGAGCGAGTAGAGCTCGCGGACCGGCGTGAAGATGTCGGTGTAGGTCGCAGGGTTCGAGCGCGGCGTGCGGCCGATCGGCGACTGGTCGATGTCGATCACCTTGTCGAAGCACTCGATCCCCTCGCAGCCGAGGTGATCGCCGGGCTTGACGCGCATCCGGTGCAGCCGGTTCGCGAGCGTCTTGTAGACGATCTCGTTCACGAGGGTCGACTTTCCCGAGCCGGAGACGCCGGTGACGCAGACCAGCTTCCCGACCGGGAACTCGACGTCGATGTCCTTGAGGTTGTGCATCGAGGCGCCACGGATCCAGAACGAGCCGAGGTCCTCGTCACGCCGGTCGGGCACTGCGATCTCGCGCTTCCCGGAGAGAAACTGGCCGGTAACCGAGTCGCGGACGCGCTCGACCGCCTTCGCCGACCCCTCGGCGACGACGTGCCCGCCGTGCTCGCCCGCACCGGGGCCCATGTCGACGAGGTGGTCGGCCGAACGCATCATCTGCTCGTCGTGCTCGACGACGAGCACCGTGTTTCCGAGGTCGCGCAGCCGCTCGAGGGTCGTGATCAGCTTCCCGTTGTCGCGCTGGTGGAGCCCGATCGACGGCTCGTCGAGGATGTAGAGCACGCCGACGAGCTGACTCCCGATCTGCGTCGCGAGCCGCAACCGCTGCGCCTCGCCGCCCGAGAGCGTCGCGGCAGCGCGGTCGAGCTGCAGGTAGCCGACCCCCACGTTCTCGAGGAACGTCAACCGCTCCCGGATCTCCTTGATGATCCGCGCGCCGATCAGGTGCTCGGTCTCGGAGAGCTCGAGCCCTTCGAGGAACTCGATCGCGCGCTGCACCGACATGCGCGTGAACTCGTGGATGTTCTTCTCGCCCACGGTGACCGCGAGCACCTCGGGCTTGAGCCGCGCGCCGCCGCAGACCGGGCAGGGCCGGAAGCTCATGTACTCCTCGATCCGCTCGCGCTGCTGGCTCGAGTCAGTCTCCTTGTAACGGCGCTCGAGGCTCTTGACGATCCCCTCGAACGCGAGCATGTACGAGCGGCGGCGGCCCATCCGGTTGCGGTACTGGACGTAGACGCGGTCGCCGTCCGTGCCGAAGAGGAAGTAGTTCTGGTGCTCCTCGGTCAGGTCTTGCCACGGCAGCTCGAGGTCGATTTCGTAGCGGTCCGCGATCGCCTGGATGACCGACTCGTAGAAGCTCGAGTTGCCGAGCGACCAGGGCACTAGCGCGCCCTCGCCGATCGAGAGCTCCGGATCGGGGACGAGCAGGTCGGGGTCGATCTCCTGTTGTGCTCCGAGGCCCGTGCAGCGCGGGCAGGCGCCGTGCGGGGAGTTGAACGAGAAGATCCGCGGCTCGAGCTCGGGCAGGCCGACCCCGTGCTCGGGGCAGGCGAAGTTCTCGGAGAAGAGCATCTCGGCGCCGTCGAGGACGTCGACCACGACCAGCCCCTC